>JBBRCR010000101.1:0-20088 GCA_038204695.1 Opitutales bacterium
TGGTGTTCTTCGCTTCCCGGATCGCCTGCAGCATGGACGGAAAAAATTCGTCGCCATTGACGAGGGTTTGGACGGCATTGCCTTCCAGAAACTCGGCCCCGACGGCCGGGCCGAGGGTATTGGCGAATGAGGGGTCGGTGGGTCCATACGAAAGCTCGATGAGCGTGGAGACTTTCCTGGCATCTGTCAGCCAGAACAGCAGACCGAGCGCCGCGATCACCCCGAGACTGAATTTTATCCAGAAGGCGGCGCCACGCGTTTTCTTCGGCTGGTTAGATTTCACGGTGGAAGACGATGGGGGTCGGCGAAAGATGATTGGAAGGAAACTGGATCTTCAGGGGTCGGGCCGGGAGGGGTTTTATAAATTTCGTTGCGGCGTGCTGCGACGTGCCCGGGACTGCGCCGTTGGGATGGGGAAGCCAGCTTGCATGATGCGCCTAAACGAGCGCCCGTGCCATGGGGTGTAGGGCTGCCGCGAAGCGTCGTCTGTCCGATTGCCATCCGCATGTCGGCCTCGGGAAATGGCATTATCCACGGGGCGACTTGGCCGACTGCGGGCGGGAAGTTCCGGCACCTGTGATGAGCATAGTCGTGATGCGCGTGGGCATCCTGGCCACTGCTGCCGGGTTAAGCCAGGGCCCAAAACTTCTTCCGGCAATGATACAGAAACTTTTGCCGGCAGTGGTCGCTGCAATTCAGGGGTTGGGGTCTTGACCGGCAATTGCGGACAGAGAAAGACGACGAGAAAGTCCTCTGTTTAAGAACGTAGTAACGGTGGTATTCATCCTTGTGCTGGCGCGAGACGGGCCGGTCGGAGGCGATGGCAGGACTGTCCTCGATCTGTTTTCGCGTCAGCTTCACGCGCAAGACATCGTCCTCCGCCGAGAGGGTGCCAAAGGCGCGGGACCCCAAGGCGTGGGCGCCGAAGGCCTGCGGCGAGAGCAACACCTGGCGTCCCGGCAGGTGTCGGCCACGACGTAGCGGACGGACCACGTTTCGTCGTCGAAGTAGAAATCTTTTACGTGCCCGCTCTCCCCGTCGGTCGCGGCAAGTTTTTTTCCGTAGAACGGATGAATGTTTTCGAGCATGAAACACAATAGTCGGATTCGGCGGGCCGTCCATGGGGCCAAACCCGGTCGCATTCTAACGCCGGCCGCCGCCCGCACCGATTTCGCCCGGCCGATCCAGGCCGGCGAACGACCGCGATCGGTGAGCCATGCGTTTTCCAGGCGCGACTCTCCGGATCTCCAAAGCGGCGGAAAACTAATCCGTGGGTCCCACGCCGATTCCGAGGACGCGACATGCCGCCTGCGCGATCACGAGTTCCTCGTTGGTCCGCATGACCCGGACCGTGACACGGCTCGTATCGGTGGAAACGACCGGCTCGTTCTCTCCGTTGCGCCACCCATCCAATTCGATGCCGAGGAAACCCAGATTCTCACAGATCCGATCCCGCACGCGCGGCGCGTTCTCCCCGATTCCGCCCGCGAAGACGAGCGTGTCGAGCCCGCCCAGCACGGCGGCATACGCGCCGATCCATTTTTTCGCCTGCTGGCAAAACAGCGCCACGGCCTCCGCGGCGCGCACGTCCGACGTCTCCCGGGAGAGCAGGTCGCGCATGTCGGAGCTGGTTTCCGAAACGCCGAGGAGGCCCGACTGATGATTCATCATCCGGTCGAATTGCGCCGGCGTCATTTGCTCGCTGCGGGCGAGAAACGAAACGAGTCCGGGATCCACATCTCCCGAGCGGGTGCTCATCAACAGCCCGGCGGCCGGCGTCAAGGCCATGGACGTGTCCACGCAACGTCCACCGCGGACCGCTGCCAGACTCGCGCCGTTGCCCAGATGGGCGAGGATCACGCGCCCCCGGGCCGCCGGCTTCCCCGCGACTCGCTCCAGTTCCTCCAGCAGGTAGGCGAAGGACAATCCATGAAACCCGTAGCGCCGCACGCCCTGCGTTTCATACCGACGCGGGATGGCGAGGAGTTGCGCCACCCGCGGCAGGTCGTGATGAAACGCGGTGTCGAAACAGGCAATCTGGGGAAGCTTCGGGAATCGGCGGTGAAACGCCTCGGTCAGCAAGATTTCCTCCGGCATGTGTTCGGAATCGAAGGGGATGATCCGGAGCAGTTCCTCCACCAGTTCCGGCGTAATGCGCGTCGGTTCCCAATACTTCGGCCGCCATGCACCACCCGATGCCCGATGGCAGCCAACCCGCCGCGATCGATTCGCGGCTGCAGCCAATCCATCAGCGCGCCTATCGCCGTCGCGTGATCGGACGCGGCCAGCGGGCGCGAGAAATTTTCGCTCGCGCCCGATCCCTGGACGGTAAAACTCCCTTGAGGCTGGCCGACGCCCTCGATCTTTCCGGAAAAAATTTGCTTCAATGTAGCTCCGGATTCGAACAGCGCGAACTTGATGCTCGAGGAGCCGCCGTTGATGGTCAGCACGCTGGGAACAGCGGGCTTCATTTTTGACTTTCCGTTTCCCTGGCACAGTCCAGCCCGAACGCCGCCAGCTTGGCCCGCGTGCTACGATAATCGGTGTGCACGATGCCGCGAATGCCCAACTCGGCCGCGACCTCGACGAAGAGCGGCGTGTTCTCCAGAAAAACGATTTCCTCCGGCGGCGTCTGCGCCAGATCCAGCGCGAGCCGGAAGATACCCACGTCGGGTTTGCGCAGACCCACGAAGCAGGAAGAGACGAAGGCGTCCACGAATTCCGCGAGTTTGAAAGTGCGAATCCGATGCGCGTTGATTTCCCGGCCTTCGTTGCTCACCACGATGACCTTGAGCCCGTGCCGAACCTTGAGTCGGCGCATCAGCGTGATCATATCCGGAAACGGCTTCGATTGGTCGAACATGAAGCGCCGAAACCGCGCGCGTGTGAATGCTCGCGGCCGATAAAAAACGACGCGGCCCAGGTAATCCTCCAACGTGAGCTTGCCCTCCTCGATCGTATCGAAATTCAAGCGGTGCCGCTCCTCCATGTCCTCCCAATCGAGGTGAAACGTCTTGGCCGCCGCCTGCCGGGAGAGATGGTCCCACCCGTTGGTCAGCAGAACGCCACCGATATCCACAAACAGCGCCTTGATCGCCCTTGGCTTTTTCATCGCCGTGCCTTTGAGGCCGGCTCCCGGCGTGCTCGGACACCGAACTTTCTCAATTCGGTCGGCACCGCCCAATGATGTCCGGGCTCAAGCAGGTCTTGCGTGGCTTCGGGTCCCCAAGTGCCGGCGGCATAGTTTGGGAAATCGCTCGGCGGAGTGGCGGTCCACACGTCGAGCACGGGCGTCAGCAACCGCCACGCTGCTTCGATCTGGTCCGCCCGCATGAACAACGTGGCGTCGTTCTTCATCACGTCCCACAACAGTGTTTCGTAGGCATCCGGCGAAGGTGCAGAGAAGCTGTCGCGATAGTTGAACCGCACGCATGTCCACTCCGCCGCGATGCCGATGCGCATGGCGGTTTCCTCAATGGATGGGTTCCTCGGCGTGCCCGCCGAATTGGAAACGCAGCGCGGAAAGAATTTTGTCCTGATAGTCGGCCTGGCCGCGCGAGCTGAAGCGGGCGTAAAGCGCCGCGCTCAGCACGGGCACCGGCACGCCCTCGTCGATGGCCGCCTTGACGGTCCAGCGGCCTTCACCCGAATCGGACACGCGACCTTCGAATTGGGAAAGCCGCGGATCGCGCGCGAGAGCATTCGCCGTCAAGTCAAGCAACCAGGAGGCGATGACACTCCCGCGGCGCCAGACTTCCGCGATGTCGCCCAGCGCAAGATCGAACTGGTAGTTCGCAGGATGACGCAACGGTGTCGTCTCGGCGTTAACTTTCGTCGTCTGCCGGCCGACATCGGCGGCGCGCAGCACGGCGAGGCCCTCGGCATAGGCGGCCATCAAGCCGTATTCGATGCCATTGTGGACCATCTTGACGAAATGCCCGGCGCCGTTCGGCCCGCAATGCAGGTAGCCCTGCTCCGCGGTGCCACTACGTTTCCCCCGGCCTTGCGTTCGCGAGATGTCGCCGCGCCCCGGCGCCAGCGTGGCGAAGATTGGTTCGAGATGTTTCACGATCGCCGGCTCCCCGCCGATCATCTGGCAGTAGCCGCGATCTTCGCCCCACACGCCACCGCTCGTGCCGACGTCGACATAGTGAATTCCTTTTCCCGAGAGTTCCTTGGCCCGGCGGATATCATCAACGTAATAGGAATTCCCTCCATCGAGGAGAATGTCATCGCGATCAAGCAACGGCACCAGGTCCGCAATCGCGGCGTCGACGGCAGCAGCCGGAACCATCAGCCAGATCGCGCGTGGCTGCTTCAGCTTCTTCACCAGGTCGGCGAACGAGGTGGCGCCCACCGCCTTGAATTTCGTCAACGCCTCGACCGCTTTGGGCGCTCGATCGAAGACCACGCATTTGTGACCGTCCTTAATCAGACGACGCACCATCGCGCCGCCCATGCGACCCAAACCGATCATGCCGAGCCGGCGGGTTGTTTTCTTTTTCATAAAATTGTCGTCGAGGCGGAGCGCTTCGTTCCGAAGCGGGTCACGACTTCAACTTCATCTTTCGGTAGCGCCGGATCAGCCGGTTGGTGGAACTGTCGTGGCTGAGTTCAGATAGCTTTTTGCTCTCAAGTTCAGGCACGATGCGTTGGGCCAGAACTTTTCCCAGCTCCACACCCCACTGATCAAAGGAGTCGATATTCCAGATCACACCCTGGGTGACCCAGTCCCAGAAGCCGAACATGTTGGCGCGATCGATGCCGAAGGCGGTGACCTCGGCCGCATTCGTCGAAACCGCGACAAAATGGCCGGTGTGACCCAGCCACTTGCCGCTGCGAACGCGCCGGGAAAAATCCGCCATCCGGTCGAGCACGGCATGAACGGCTGGGACGACATTCTTGCCGTCGACAAAAATGGCCGCCCGCCGCGGCGCACGCAGCGCGACGTGCAGCACGGCGCGGTTTTCCGTTACATTGATTTTGTCGCCGCGAAACATCGCGTCGATCCGGTCGCGCAGCCCCGATTCCTTCGCCAGCTTCACGAGCAGCCGCAAGGTCTCGTCGGTCACGCGGTTCTTGGAGTAGTCGAGGTAAAGGCCGTCCGTCTCCACCGCGAGACGTTCACCGCGTGCGGGGTCGTGGGCGAAAAGTTGGCGAAGATGCCATCCCTTCGCCTTCCGGTAATGCTTGGTCAGCGCGACCCACGCCGGGCGCCGGAAAAGAGGAGGAATGCTGGCTTTCATCGGCGGGCGATGGCGAATCGGAGTTCGTCCGCGCTAGGCGGTCCGCTATAGGGTCGCACTCTTTGTTGCGATCACGGCCATGAGCTCGTTCCAGGATTTGACGAAGGAGTCCGCGCCCTCGTCCTGCAATTGTTCCGCCAACGCAATGACGTCGCAGCCTGCCCGGGCAAACTGGGCTAACACCGCTTCGCAATCGCCACCGTCCGTCGCCAAGCCGGGGCCAAGCACGCCATGGTCCGCCCACGCCTTGAGCGTTTTTTCCGGCATCGTGTTAACAGTGAGTGGGGCTGCCAGCGCCTTGATGTAGAGATCATCCGCCGCCTTCGGATCCTTGGTTCCGGTGCTAGCCCAGAGCAGCCGTTGCGGGCGGGCACCGGCGTTCAAGGTCCGCTGCACCCGCGGCGAGGCCAGGTGCTCGGCGTAGGCCCGGTAGGCGCGCTGGCCGATGGCGATGCCGAGCCGGTTGTCCAACGCCGGAAACTTGCCGGCGACCGCCACGTCCCAGCGGCTGATGAAGATCGAGGCGACCGAGGCGACATCGGGGTTCAGGCCGGCGGCAATGCGGCGTTCAATCCCGCGCAGGTAGGCTTCGGCTGAGGCGACATAGTGTTCGCGGGAGAACAACAAGGTCACATTCACCGGCACGCCGGAGAATATGGCCTCTTCGATCGCTGGGACGCCCTCGGGGGTCCCCGGGATCTTGATGAACAGATTGGGCCGAGCCGCCCGCTCGTGGAGATCTTTGGCCGCTGCGATGGTGCCAGCGGTGTCGTGCGCCAGCGCCGGCGAGACTTCCAGCGATACCCAGCCATCGACGCCGTTTGTTTGGTCGTAGATCGGGCGGAACAAATCCGCGGCCCGGGTGAGGTCTTCCAGCGCCAGCTCGAAGAACAACGGCTCGCCCGACCCGCCGGCCTTTACTTTTTGGCGGATCGCATCGTCGTAGTCGGGACTGTTTTTGAGCGCGTGGTCGAAAATCGTCGGATTCGAGGTGAGACCTGTGACCGCGAAGTCCTCGATGTAGCGCTGAAGGGCGCCGCCGTTGAGCAGGCCGCGAGTGATGTTGTCGAGCCAGAGGCTCTGACCGAGGTTATGGAGCAGTTGCGTTGCCTTCATGATGAAAATATCCGGCTCAATTATCGCTGCCAAAGGATTTGGCTGGCTTCCAAGGGAACCGAAACCCCGGCGTATTTCGGCATCATGCGAGCGGTGAAGTCGCTCGCCGGCCGCGAGGCCGATACCGTCGCGCTGTAAACGCCGCCCGGCGCACTGGGCAGATCGCGCAGTCGCGTCATCTCCTGCCGCACGATTTCGCTACCGTTGCGGGCATCCGCGTAGAGCTCCACCCGCACGGCGCCCGCGTCGATGCCCGGAAGGCGAACGTCGACTTCAATCACCTGCTGATCGCCGTGGGTTTCGTTTTTCATCGGACCAAACCCGAGTTGAGACCAGTTTTGTTCGAGCGTGTGACACCAGTTCACGATGTTCTGCGCGCCCTGGCCCTTGTTCGCGGCGCGCTGGCGGTAAGCGGTGGCCGCCGGCAGGTAGTGCTCTTCCGTATATTCGCACACCGTGCGGGTCGCGGAAAACTGCGGCGTCAACCGCGCCATACTTTCCCGCACGTGCGCGACCCACGCGACGGGGATGCCCCGCCCGTCGCGGGTATAAAACTCCGGGATCACCTCGTGTTCGAGCCGTTCATAGAGCGCCTCAGCTTCGGCGGCGTCCCACGCAGGATCGTCACCGTGTTCCAGTCCGTCACCCAGCGCCCAGCCGACTTCGGGCGCGTAGGCCTCGGCCCACCAACCGTCCAGCTCCGAGAGATTCAGGCCGCCGTTGACGAGCACTTTCATTCCGCTCGTGCCACTCGCCTCCCACGGTCGGCGCGGCGTGTTGATCCAAACATCGACGCCCTGCACCAAATATTCGGCCATCAACATGTCGTAATCGGCCAGAAAAATCACCGGCGGAGACGGATCCGTTCGGCGAATGAAACGCGTCCATTCCTGAATCAGCGCCAGCCCCGCCTCGTCGGCCGGGTGCGCCTTGCCCGCGATGATTAGCTGCGCGGGACGCTGCGGATTCGTGAGGATGCGCAGCAGGCGCTCGGGATCGCGCAGGAGCAGGTTTGGCCGTTTGTAGCTCGCGAATCGGCGCGCAAATCCGAGCGTGAGAACGTCGGGATTCAACCGCTGCTTCGTGCGCTCGATTGCGTCGGGCGCGGCCCCGGCGACCGCCATGTCGCGCGCCACGTGCTCGCGAGCGTAGTCGACGACCCGCTTCCGACTGACACTGCGCAACTGCCACAAGCGCACGTCGTCGACCCGCCGGATGTCGTGTTCCAACTTGTCCGTGCCGCCGAGCCAGCGGCCCTTGCCGCAGGCCGTCGTCCAGAGATCGTCCGCCTCGGCGGAATCCCAGGTCGGCATGTGAACGCCGTTGGTCACATGGCCGATGGGGACTTCGTCAATCGGCCGGCCGGGAAAGAGCGGCGCGAAAAGCTGCCGGCTCACCTGCCCGTGCAGACGGCTCACACCGTTGACCGCCCCGCTGCCGCGAATCGCGAGGTAGGCCATGTTGAACGGCTCCGACGCGTCGTTTGGATTTTGCCGGCCCAGTGCCAGCAAGTCGTGCACGGCGAGGCCGAGATTTTTGGCGGCATAGCGACCGAGATATTGCTTGATGAGTGCCGGCGAAAAGCGATCGAAGCCCGCGGCGACGGCCGTGTGCGTGGTGAACAGATTTCCCGCGCGCGTCGCGGCCAGCGCGACGTCGAAGGGCTGGCCGTTTTCCTCCATGAACGTGCGGGTCCGCTCAAGGACGGCGAAAGCCGCGTGTCCTTCGTTGAGGTGGCAGACATCGGGCCGGATGCCGAGGGTGTGCAGAAGCCGCCACCCGCCAATCCCGAGAACCATTTCCTGTTTGAGGCGCAGTTCGGGACCGCCGCCATAAAGCTCGCTCGTGATGCCGCGATGCGCCGGAAAATTCGCGGCGTCGTTGCTGTCCAGCAGATAGAGTTTCACGCGGCCGACCTGAACCTGCCATGTGCGCAACCAAACCGAGAAACCGGGCAAACCGATCTCCAGCCGCAGCCATTCACCGTTGGGCAGGCGCAGTGGCGTGATCGGCAACTGTCCCGGATCGTTATACGGATAGAGCGCCTGTTGCGCGCCGTCCTTGTCGATCATCTGACGAAAGTATCCCTGTTGGTAAAGCAGGCCGACGCCGACCACCGGCACACCTAAATCGCTCGCGGCCTTGAGCTGATCGCCAGCGACGTTGCCGAGTCCGCCCGAATAGATCGGCAGCGCCTCGCTCAACATGAACTCCATGCTGAAATACACGACCATGCCCAGTGCAGCTTCCGGATGTTTCTGCTGAAACCAGCCGATTGACGCCGCGTTCTCGCGCTTGGTCCGCACGAGTGCGTCGACCTTCGCGCGCAAAGATGGATCGGCGAGCCGGCGCTCGACTTCGTCCCGCGAAACCGCCTGCAAAACCGTATACGGGTGCCGGGTCAGGTGCCACAGCGCCGGATCAAGTGCGCGCCAGACCTCATCGGAGGCGTGGTTCCAAGACCAGCGCAGGTCCAGGGCGAGTTCAGTGAGGGCATCAAATCCGCCCGGCTTTTTTTCAATCGTCATCAATTGGGACCTCCCTCGTTGCGCCAGGCATCTTTGGCCTCGCTCACCGTCATGGGCCGAAGCGGCGGCGGACTGACCGATGCTTTCCCCGCGGGGGCGGCGGACAACGCCGCCGCGACCACGGTTTGCGCCTCGTCGAGCAACTGGCGCAAATGGTCCGCACCCCGAAAACTCTCCGCGTAGATTTTATAGATCGCTTCCGTGCCGGACGGACGTGCGGCGAACCAGCCGCTCTTCGTCACGGCCTTCAATCCGCCGATCGCCGCGCCGTTACCGGGAGCGTCCGTCAGCAATGCCTGAATTTTTTCATCGGCGAGTTCGGTTGCCTTGACTTGCGCGGGCGAGAGTTTGGCGAGCGCCGCCTTTTCTTCCGGCGTCGCCGGCGCTTCCACGCGGTCGAAGACCGGCTCGCCGAACTCATGCGTGAGATCGCGGTAGAGTTCACCGGGGTCGCGATCGAGCTTGGCGGTAATTTCCGCGGCAAGCAGAGCTGGGATCAAGCCGTCCTTGTCCGTCGTCCAGACGTTCCCGTCCAGACGTGAAAAGGACGCGCCGGCACTTTCCTCGCCACCGAAACCGAGTGAGCCGTCGAGCAGGCCCCCGACGAACCACTTAAAACCCACCGGCACTTCGTAAAGTTTGCGGCCCAGCCTGGCCGCGACGCGGTCGAGCATCGAACTGGTCACGACCGTTTTGCCGATGGCTGCGTCCCGACGCCATTTGGGCCGGTGTTGAAAAAGATACGAGGCCGCAACGGAGAGATAGTGGTTGGGTGGGAGCAGTCCCGCACTGGGGGTGACGATCCCGTGCCGGTCGGAATCCGGGTCACACGCGAAGGCGAGGTCGAAGCGATCCTTCATCGCGATCAAACGCTTCATCGCGTAGGGCGACGAAGGGTCCATGCGAATTTGGCCGTCCCAATCGAGCGTCATGAAGCGAAAGGTCGGATCGACCGCTTCGTTCACGACCTTGAGATTGAGGCCATAGCGTTCGGCGATTGGCTCCCAATAGTGAATACTCGCACCGCCAAGCGGATCGACGCCGAGGTTGAGCTTGGCGCCGCGAATCGCTTCAAAATCGATCACATTGCCCAGATCGGCGATATAACCGTGAAGAAAATCGTAGTGCCGGACGGTGGGTGCGCGGCGCGCATTTGCAGCGGGGATTCTCACCACCCCACGCAATCCGCCGACGAGAAGCTCGTTTGCTTTCGTCTCGATCCAGGCTGTCACCGCCTGCTCTGCCGGACCGCCGTGCGGTGGATTATATTTAAATCCGCCATCGTGCGGGAGATTGTGCGACGGCGTGATGAGGATGCCATCGGCCAGCCCGGTTTTGCGGCCACGATTGTGCGTCAGGATCGCCCAGGAAATGACCGGAGTCGGCGTATACTCGTCACCCTCCGCGATCATCACCTCGACGCTGTTCGCGGCGAGCACCTCCAAGGCTGTGGTGTGAGCCGGCACCGAGAGCGCATGAGTATCCCTGCCCAAAAAAAGAGGCCCATCGATTTGATGGGCTTTTCGGTAAAGGCAGATCGCCTGGGTGATCGCGAGGACGTGCTCCTCGTTAAAGGTTCGAGCAAACGAAGAACCGCGGTGTCCGGAAGTGCCGAATGCGACCCGCTGGGTCGCCTCAAAAGGATCCGGTGTCTCTGAATAATACGCTGTGACGAGTTTGGAAACGTCGACCAGCGGCGACGAATCGGCTGGCTTGCCGGCAAGCGGGTGAATCGTCACCGGGGGAATCCTTGGTCGGGCCATCTTTATTAAAGAAGACCCTGCCGAGAAACTGTCACAGAGCGAATCGAAGCGGACGGTGACGGGATCAGTGAGTGCGCCGAACTTTCTCCTCCGGAGCATCCTTCGCGATATTTGCGCGCGTGACCGGTTGGGCTAGTGTCGCCAAAATTACCGCCGACACATTCGGCACCTGACGAGCCACGACTAGCCGCTGTTCGCCCTCAAACCAGAATTCGTCATCGCGACCTTCCGGTTGGCCGGCCTCCGTCCAAAGTTCGCGCGCGCATTGCGCAATTTCATCGTGACTGGGAGCGATGGTCGAGTTTGTGGTGGACGGGAGGGAGGTGCTCATAAGCGTGAGTGATAAGGGTTGCGGGATCATGCGGTGAGGGGCGCTTCCCAATTAGCCTGTCAGGATGGACCCTTTTTCAAACCCATGCCATGGGCTGTTGCCCTCCTTTGATGCCCTCTGCGGCGATCGCATGTGGGTCCAATCCAACAAACTTGTCCTCAGTGGAAAGGTCACGTCCGCTCTCTCCGAATCGACAATTTCTGATACTGGCCCAAGCGTCTGCGCCATCGCGAAATCTCGCCGCACCTTGACGCAGTTATTCTTACTGGCATTCTTACCTCAGGGTCGCCGACAATAACAAATCCAGTAACTCGCGAGAATTACGGCCCTTTAGAAATTGGCGTCCCCACGGGGATTCGAACCCCGGTTCTCACCGTGAAAGGGTGGTGTCCTGACCGGGCTAGACGATGGGGACTAACCGCGGAGCCGGGCACGCTACGACCGGGGTTGGGCTGCGCAAGGGCAAATTTCGCGCCCCGATGGAGTCAATGACGTTGCGCAGGGCGGAGCCCGACGAGATCGCCGCAGCATGCGTCGCGCTGGAGAGCGAGCACTACCTCGACGCACCGCAACACCCCGAGCGTGTGGTTATGCAACTCGCCGTGCGCGGCCAGCATGTGCTCGCCGTGCTGCGTGGACGCGTGCGGCGTTGAAGCTGGCGCCGCCGCGATCCCACGCTCTGCGCCCCCGCGTTCGTCCCGCGCAACCAAAGCACGCTTTTTATTCGCGACCTTTGCCGTTCCTCCGTGCAAAGAAGTCGACGCCATGACGTTCTCCGAAATCGTAGCGGCCATCCCCAGGATTGCCGTCACCACCGTCACCCTGCCTTTTCCGCACATCGCCTCCGGCAAAGTGCGCGAAATATTTGATCTCGGCGATGCCCTGCTGCTCGTCGCCACCGACCGACTGTCCGCCTTCGATGTCATCCTCCCCGACGGAATTCCCGGGAAAGGCGCGATTCTCACGCAGATGAGCAACTGGTGGTTCGCGCAAACCACGCACCTCATTCAAAATCACCTGCTGCCCGATCAACCCGGTGAACTTGTCCGGCGCGGCATCGCCGAGCGCGATCTCCAGCTGCGCAGCATGATCGTGCGAAAACTCAAAACGGTCCCCATCGAATGCGTGGTGCGGGGCTACCTCATCGGGAGCGGCTGGAGCGCCTACCAAAAGAGCGGACAGGTCTGCGGCATCCCCCTGCCTCCCGGCCTGCGCCAGGCGGACCGGCTCGCCGAACCCATTTTCACCCCGACCACCAAGGCGCCCAAGGGTCAGCACGACGAGCCGATCAACGACGCCCAGGGCATCGCCATCGTCGGCGCCGACCTCTACGCCAAGCTGAAGCGCACGAGCCTCGCCTTGTATCAGTTTGCCCATGACAGAGCCCGGAAGGCCGGGATGATCCTCGCGGATACCAAATTCGAGTTCGGTACCGATGCCGCCGGCAACCTCTGGCTAATCGACGAATTGCTCACGCCCGACTCGTCGCGCTACTGGCCGGCCGAAAGCTATGCGCCCAACCAGTCTCCTCCGAGTTACGACAAGCAGTTTGTGCGCGATCATCTCGTGGGGCTGAAGTGGAACCAGACGCCGCCCGCGCCCCGGCTGCCCGCCGATGTCATCCAGCGCACGCAGGAGAAATATCTTACAGCGCTGAAGAACTTGATCGGCGGCTGACGGCCGCAATGAAGCAGAAAGGACTCCGTGTCCGCGCGCGGCGCCCTGCGAGTCGGGCTTTCGGCCGTAAGCGAATCGAACGGGTCCGTGGCTTCGAGAGGGCGACTCGTGGGTGATCGGTGTGCGATATGTTCTTCCTCCACTCGCTGGCGCTCGCAGCCACGGTGCGGCCGCACGTCGCAGGGAAAAATCGCGCGGGCCAAGGTTTTTCCCGCGCCAAATCCGCTCACTGCATCACGCCCAGACGCTGCGTCGGCATGGCGCCGCCACGCTGCGCGCGGAGCAGTTCGCGCCGCAGCCAGTCCAGGGCGGTATTGACGGTGCGTTGCTTCACGGTCGCGCGCGGACCGGGGTAGCTCAGCTTCTTCGACCAAACGCCGAAGGGGGAAAACAGCGCGATGTAAATCGTGCCCACCGGATTGCCGCCGTTACCGGTCGCGGCGGCACCTGCAAATCCGGTCACCGCCAGCGCATAGTCCGCGCCGAGCGTCTCCGCGGCGCCCGTCGCCATCGCGACCGCCGCCTCGTTGCTCACCGCGCCATGCTGAAGCAGCAGGCACTCCGGCACGTCGAGCAGCTGTGTCTTCACCTCGTTCGAGCAGCAGACGACACCGCCGGCGAAAAATTTGCACGCTCCACAAACCTCGCTGAACGCGTTCGCCAGCAATCCACCCGTCGCGGATTCGACGACGGCAAGCTTCTTCTCCTGCACGCGCAACAACTCCGCGCACACCCGGGCCAGCGAATCGTGTCCGTAGCAGACAAAATCATCGCCCAGCAGATGGGCGCACTCGCCGGCGATCGCCTCCAACTGCGCATGCGAAAGCCCGCTGCCTGGCGAACTCACCCGACAGTCAACACGGCCTTCGTGCGCACAAAACGCCACACTCAACCCGTCCCCGGCCCGATCGAAAATCGACTGGAGCTTTGTCTCGAGCGCCGATTCCCCAATCCCCGCGCTCCGAATCTGCACGTACGCCTCGCGATCAAAAACCAAACGTCGCGCCGCCAGCTTCGGCAGCACCTGTTCGTTGAAGATCGGCTGCAACTCGTTCGGCGGTCCCGGCAGCATCACCAGCACCTTGCCGGCCTGCTCCACCCAGAGTCCCGGCGCCGTGCCGTTCGCGTTCGGCAGGACTTCGCCCCGCTCAAAAACGTACGCCTGCTTCAAGTTGTTCGCCGTCATCTTGCGGCCAAATCGCGCAAAGCGTTCGGCGATTGCGCGCTCAACCGCCGCGTCGAAAACCAGCTTTTGCCCGAGCACTTCCGCAATCACTTCGCGCGTCCGGTCATCGCACGTCGGCCCCAGGCCGCCCGTCGTGATCACCACGTCCGCCCGCGCCCAGCTTTCGCGAAATTGCGCCGCGATCGCATCAGCCTCGTCCGTGATTGTAACGTTGCGTTGCAGGAGCGCGCCGTGCCGGCCGAGTTGGGCGCCGATGAACGTCAGGTGGCCGTTTGGGGTCAAGCCGAGCAGCAACTCGTCACCGAGCGTCAAAAGCTCGAATCGGGTCTTCTTTGCGACCAACGCATCATCTCCCTCGGGTTTTTGGGCTGAAACCATACTTGCGAGAGTGGAGATTAGGCGGATTCTGACAAATTGCCAGCGACGATAACGAGGCACCGGTGACAGTCACGAATCCAATCTTGGCCAAACTCAACTCGCTCAACGACGACGCGCCCGTAGCGCGATCCCCACTTGTTTTTGGCGGGCGAGCGGGCGGCATGCTGCTCCCGCAAAATCGTGGCATCGTCCGGGGAGGGCGGGCCCCACGGCCGGTCACCAAAGATGGTTGGGTCGATGCCGGGCGCGTCACCCGCGATGGCATGGCCGCTGACGGGTAAAACCGGCGATGAACGAAAGCCAGCCGATCTCATTAAAGGAAAGAGTCCGGCAATTGCCGGACAAGCCCGGCGTTTACCTGATGAAGGACCGGCTGGGCCGGATCATCTATGTCGGCAAGGCGCGCAGTCTGAAGAAAAGGGTCGCATCCTATTTTCAACATGGGCGGGCGCGGACGGTTGATCAGCCGAAGATTCGCGCACTGATCGATCTCATCGCGGATTTCGATACCATCGAGGTGAAGTCGGAACCGGAAGCGCTGCTGCTCGAGGGCAAGCTGATCAAGCAGTGGCGACCGCGCTACAACACGGACTTCATTGACGACAAACGTTTCCTGCTCGTGCGCATCGACCTCACCGAAGAGTTGCCGCGCTTCCGGCTGACGCGGCTGAAGAAGGATGATCCCTCGCGCTACTTCGGGCCTTTCGCCCACAGCGGGCTGCTGCGAAAAACGCTCGCCCAGATGCGGCGGCAATTCGGCATTCTGCTGGCCGACGGCAATCCGCAGCGGCTGCCCGACTCGCGCTGGCGCCTCTACGACGATGTGCGCGAGGAACTCTACGGCACGGAAAACATCGTCACCACCGAAGCGTATCGACGCCGCGTGGACGACGCCTGCACGTTCCTCGAGGGAAAATCGCGCGAGTGGCTCGAAACCCTGCGCGCGGAGATGTCGGCGGCCGCAGTAAAGATGGAGTTCGAGAAGGCGGCGGAATTGCGCGATGTCGTGTTCGCACTGGAGCAGACGCTGCGCAAAACCCGAC
Source organism: Opitutales bacterium (assembly GCA_038204695.1). Classification (GTDB taxonomy): domain Bacteria; phylum Verrucomicrobiota; class Verrucomicrobiia; order Opitutales; family Opitutaceae; genus ER46. Next base: position 15,269 of record JBBRCR010000101.1, read on the forward strand.
GGTTCGAGCGACGCGACCCGACGCCCCACGCCGCCGGCGAGGAGGCGCCCGCGTCGCTCCAGAAGGCGCTGCAATTGCCGCAGCCGCCACGCACGCTGGAGTGCTTCGACATCTCGCACATCTCGGGGACGTTTGTCGTCGCCTCGATGGTGCACTTCGCGGATGGCCGGCCGGACAAGGACCACTACCGCCGTTTTCAGATCAAGAGCTTCATTGGGAACGACGATTTCCGGGCGATGGAGGAGGTGGTGGGCCGCCGGTACCGGCGACTGGCCGAGGAGGGAAAAACGTTTCCGGACTTGATCGTGATCGATGGCGGACGCGGCCAGGTGGGGGCGGCGCTGAAGGCGTTTCTGGCGCTCAATCTGACACCGCCGGCGATCATCGGATTGGCGAAGCAGCACGAGACGATCATTTTTCCCGATGAGCGTCCGCCGTTGAATCTGCCGTTGAATCATCCCGGGCTGAATCTGCTGCAGCGGCTGCGCGACGAAGCGCACCGTTTTGCGAATACCTACAACGCCACGCTGCGCTCGAGAAAAATCCGCGAGAGTGTGCTTGATGATCTGATGGGGCTCGGCGCGAAGCGGCGGGCCGCGCTGCTCGCGCATTTCGGCAGCATTGATCGGCTCAGGCTGGCAACCGCCGGCGAGATCGCGGAGGTGGACGGCTTCGGTTCCATTCTGGCGGCGGAGGTCCACGATTTTCTGAGCCGCCCCGCGGTGGTTGAAACGCCGCCGGAACGTGAGCGCGAGGGGCCGGGAGAGCGGGATGAACGCCCGGCCGATCATCGCGACTCGATGATGTGAAGGACGACGCCCCTACTGTTATATATACGACTTCCTGGGCGGGACGCCGGTGCCACGGCAGACCCGCGGCGGAGTCGCAAAGGTATAGAGCTGGTCGGAAACCGCGCGCAGCCGCCGCACATACGGCTCGTGCAGTTTGCCGTCCGGACTGAAGAAGCCGCTGTGCTGTTTCTGCTCCTTCCCGACCCTCGTTTTCCATGTGTCGACCCAGCCGCAGACGCTCCAGCCCACGAAGTCCGGGCGCGCAAACGCATTCGCCCCGAACTCGTACGCCCACTCGCCACGCTCCGCCTGATCCCGCGCATGGGGGCCGTGCGGATTCGGCATCATCTCCGAGGGCGTCGAGAATGTGCCGTCGCCATTGAAGCCGGGCGCGCAGCCCTCCAAATTGATCGCGAGGCGAACGGCCGGACTCCTGCGCGCGTCCGTCAATCCATAGGCCCGCGGTGGAGATGGCGGCCGCCTCGAGGAATGATCGGCGCGAAAAGACGGAGGAACTCGGAGGCATCGGCAGGCGCTGTATATATATTGGACGAAGGTTGGTCGCAGCATCTGGACAATGCAAGATGGCCGCCGGGGCGTCGGCGCACTCGTACCGATTAACTGGGGGCGGTGGTGATTCACTGCAATAGGTTGGACCAAAAGGTCACGACTCACGGCTGAATCGGGGGATTGCGAACTGGGCCGCCGTTACCACGATGAAGCCAAAATATTCGCCCCGGTCAGCCGCCGGGAACCACTCTATTGGGCGCGCTCCGCCCTTTCTTAAAACTCATGAACCGCCTCCCTATGCTTGGTTGCGCCCTCGTTCTTGCGCTCTGCTCTTCCGCCGCTGCCACGGACTGGCGCCCGGCCGCCGCGCCGCTCACCACGCCGTGGACGGCACGCGTCGATCCGCGCAGCCCGTTGCCCGAGCACCCGCGGCCTGATTTCCAGCGCCAGTCGTGGCGTTCGCTCAACGGACTTTGGGACTACGCGCTCGAGCCGGTGGAGTTTAGAGCGATGCAGGGGTTCATCGACCGGGCGTCGATGACCACGGGCACACCGCCGGCCAATTATTCCGGAAAGATTCTCGTTCCCTTCGCGATCGATGCGCCGCTTTCCGGCATCATGCACGTCCTCCGTCCGCAGGAACGACTGTGGTACCGGCGTGATTTCGACCTGCCCTCCGACTGGCGCGGCCAGCGCGTCCTCCTGCACTTCGAGGCCAGCGATTGGGAAAGCAGTGTCTATATAAACGGCCGGCGCGTCGGCCAGCATCGCGGCGGCTATGATCCATTCGTGTTCGATATCACCGATCCACTCCGCGCGGGAGCGAACACGCTCCACGTCTGCGTCTGGGATGGCACGGAGCAGCATTGCCAGCCCGTGGGCAAACAGATCATGCCCGAGAACAAGCAGGGCTTTCGTTATCAACCGACGGGAGGCATCTGGCAATCGGTCTGGCTCGAAGCGGTACCCGCGGTCCGCGTCGACTCATGGAAAGTGACTCCGCGGCTCGACGGCTTCGACTTCACCGCCCGGCTCAGCCGTTCCGCTCCCGGCCACATCCTGCGCGTCACGCTGCCCGCGCAGAAACCGGTCGAGATAGCCTGCGGCGATTCGGCGCTCGTCACCGGTTCCGTGACGATTCCGAATCCGAAACTCTGGTCACCCGCTGCGCCGAACCTGTATTCGCTCACGCTCGAACTGGTGCGCGGCCGCGCGGTCGTCGATTCGATCGCGAGCTATGTCGGCCTGCGCACGCTCGCCCGCGATTCGCAGGGTCGCATTCTGCTGAATGGCCGGCCCGCGCCTTTCATGTTCGGTCCGCTCGATCAGGGTTATTGGCCCGACGGTGGGCTGACGCCGCCGCACGAAGACGCGATCACGTTCGACCTCGAATACCTGAAATCGATCGGCTGCAACATGGTGCGCGTGCACATCAAGACGCACCCCGCCCGCTGGTATTATCACGCGGATCGACTCGGGCTGCTGGTGTGGCAGGACATGATCTGTACGCCGAAATATGGTCAGACGGTGGACGCGGCGGGATCGGAAAACTGGCGGCGCGAGTTCCAGGAAATCATCGGCGATTTCCACAACCACCCGTCGATCGCGCTGTGGGTGGTCTTCAACGAAGCCTGGGGTCAACACGACACGAAGCGGAACACGCAATGGGCGGCGACCGCCGATCCCTCGAGGCTGATCATCAGCGCGAGTGGTTGGACCGACTTTGGAGCGGGCGACATCCTGGATGTGCACAACTATTCCACTTACCCGACCGCGCCGGTGGCGGATGGCTTCGGCCAGCACCGCGCGCTCGTTTTCGGGGAGGTGGGCGGACACAATCTGCTGCTCGAAGGCCACCTGTGGGCGCCCCGGAACCCGAAACAAAAATCCGGCGGCGTGGAGCCACTCGAGCGTGCCGATGGCCGGCTCAACTTCGCTTCACGCGACGACCTGGCCGCGAAGTATCCGTTCTATTTTCGCAATCTCCGCCACTTCGTCGCGCGCCAGGGGTACCAGGGGATCGTGTACACGCAAATCTCCGACGTGGAACACGAATGCAACGGCTGGCTCACCTACGACCGCAAGGTTTCGAAGCTGCCGGCGGCAACCTTTCGCCGTATCCACGATTCTCTGACGCAGCCGCTCCGTTATGAAGACCTGACCGATGGCAGCGGCTGGTTTGGCGGCCGGCTCGCTCCGTCGCCGAAGGAGGGCCCCGGCGATACGACGTGGACCAAGTCCGGCGCCGTGCCCGCGGGCTTCAAAGCGATGACGTTGCCGCATACCGGGGGACCCCTCGCGCCGGCGGCGACCGCTTTCGGTTTGCGGCGCGAGTTTACGCTGGGAGCGAAGCCCTCGCGCCTTGTGCTGGAAATTCGCGCCACGCAGAGCGACTCGCTCGGCACGCCGCCGGCGGAGAAACTCGATGGCCATCGCCCACAGGTGCGGGCGGTTGTCTCGATTGTGACCTATCTCGACGGTGAATTGCACCGCCGCAATCGCGTGGGCGGTTTGGTGGGGCAGGGCGAGGGGGTCACTTTTCTCGAGCTGACCGACGCCGAGATCGCCAGACTGACGCCGGGCGCACACACGCTCGCGATCGAGATCCAGAATCCCGCGGCCGCCGTCCGCTTCGACGCGAGGATTCTGAGCTACCGGGAATGACGATGCAACAGGGGGGCGGCGGGCCGCCCGGCGGACGCCAGTCAGAGACTGGCGCCACTTCAAGGCACCTGCACACCGAGAACGCCGGGCCGCCGATTGCCTTGAATCTCCGCCCGTCTTCCAGAATGCTCGGGCGCGTCGGCGCGGATGATCCGCGCCGTATCCAGACTCATGCTCAACATCGCCCTGTTTGGTCCTCCCGGCGCGGGCAAAGGAACCCAGTCGGAATTTCTGATCAAGAAATACAACCTCTATTATATCTCCACGGGAGATCTGTTGCGGAAGGAGATGGCCGCGAAGACCAGGTTGGGGCTGGAGGCCCAGAGCATAATTGCCGCGGGCGGTTTGGTGTCGGACGAGATCATCGTGCAGATCATCGAGAAAACCATCACGGAGAATTCCGGCTCCAACGGTTTCCTGTTCGATGGCTTTCCGCGCACGTACATTCAGGCCTATATTCTCGAAGGCCTGATGCTGAAGCTGCACACCGCGCTGACCTGCCTCATCAGCCTGCATGTGCCCGAGGAGGAATCCGTGCGGCGGCTCCTGAACCGCGGAATCACTTCGGGGCGGAGCGATGATAACGAGGCGGTGATCCGCAACCGGCTGAAAGAATACAACCAGAAGACCCTGCCGGTGCTGCAGTTTTACCGCGACCGCGGCATCTATGTGGAGGTCGATGGGACGGCCTCGATCGAAACGGTGCATCAACAGATCACCGGCATCATCAGGAAGGAACTCGAGAAGCGGCTCTTCAACGTGGTGCTGTTTGGTTATCCGGGATCGGGCCGCGGCTCACAGGGCAGGGCGCTCGCGCGGAAATTCGATCTGGAGTATGTCGCGACCGGTCCGATG
>JBBRCR010000102.1:0-20034 GCA_038204695.1 Opitutales bacterium
CAGATGGGCCGAGCCCCTTGGCCGGCATATTTCCCACTTCAATCAACAGATCTCTTGGGTCACAGAGCTCAGACCCAAAGTTCACAGAGCGGAAAGTTTCTTTGGCAAAGCCGAATCAATTGCGTGCACGGCATCGAACACCTTGGGGCCTCCTGCCGTCTCCGGGTATGAGCTCTGTGTCCTCTGTGACCATGCCTTGGATTGGATCGAGTGGGAAAAGTTCGGGCTAACCTAAGTCCAACAAATCCGCGACGCGCGGCGGCCATCAACCCTCACCACCCGGCGCGCGCGTCATGTTTTCCAGAATTCGTCGGTCTTCGTCGCGGGCGCGGCTGCGATTGGTCACCCGCCAGCGCATTTCGAGGACGAACCGATCGATGTTGTGCCGGCGTCCCGTGGCGGGATCGGTGCCATGGGTCACACCGGGCGTCCGCTCGATGGCCTCGAGTTTCACCATCGCGGGGCGGGTAAAACGGGTGAAACTCGTGGACCGTGGTCTTGCTCATCACGATCACGTCGTCCGGCATCCGCGCCAGCGCGGTGGCAAACTGCTCCATTTCCCGCGGCTCGTAGAAAAAATTGCGCAGGATCAGTTTTTTCCCATTCCGCCGCGCAACGCCATGGATGACGTTCACGATCTTCTCCAGCCGCTCGGGCACCGGCAGGGCCGATGCCACCTCCGTGTCACGAAACGGCTTCCGGTCGCTCTCGTGAAACGTGAGGCAGAACCCCGTGGTGCCGGGTGCCGCGTCGACCAGCCGTTGATAACGCTGGTCGATATAGCCCATGAGCTCGGGATGATCCATGTTCACCCGGTTGTCGCCGGTGAAAAATTTCCGCGGCAGATCGTCGAATTCGTGGATCCAGAGGTACCAGGCGATCCCGCGCTCCGCCGCCCGCGCGCCGAGCCGGTTGATGTCGGCCTGCCACCCGGGCACGAGCTTGAAATGCCGGGGTGTCCGTAATTCGGATACGTGCGCCGGCGGGTGCGCCGGATCGAGCGATGGTCCGGACGCGACGAACCCTTCGACGGAGCGAAAGAGCTCGTGGGAGAAAATCACGAAGTTCACCCCATAATCGGGGGCGCGGCGGATCGCCTCGTCGACCTTCGGCACATCATACTCGTGAAACTGCCAGCCGCGCATCTCGAAGTGTGCGGCCGGCTCCGCCGCTCCGACGGCCCCACAGTGACCCGCGGCGATCAGCACGAATGCCAGCCGCAGTTGGTTTAACTTCATAAGCGCATCTCCGAATTATTTCTTTTGCCCACGAACCGGTGCCCGTGGCGTGACCACGACATCCGAGGTGTCGCGGACATCCACCGCGGAGTCGCGGCCGGCTCGACTTTGCAAGACGCAACCTTCGAGCAGAATCTTCTCTCCGTTTTCGATCACGAAGGCCGGCCGGCCGTCCTCCGTCTCAAATCCGAAGGCGCACTCGCTAAAACGAATATTGCGCACGTGCCGCAGATAGAATCCGTACGCCGGAACCACTCCGATATCGCGGGGAAACCGGCCGTCGTTTTCCGCGGGTTTCACCGCGGCTTCCGCGGGCGGATGCCCGCCTTTGGCCGTGATCCGCACGTTCTTGAATTCGATATTCTCAATCGGGCTGCCGGGCTTGCCCCAAATGACCGACGGCACTTCCGCCCCGCGAATCGCCGAGTAGCCATCCGTCGCGCTCACGTTTTCGAAACGTATATTGCGAATTGTCCCGCGCCGGTACGCCGCGTCCGGCACACGCGCCACGTCGGAAATCTTGATGAATATAGGCGCGAAGGTTTTCTCCATTCTGATGTCGCGATAGCTGACGTCCTCTATGATGCTGCCATCGTTGCTCGTGATGCTGATGCCGGCCTTCCCCGCAGCCAGGATGCGGATGTTCTCGAAGCGGAGATTCCTGAACGCGCCGATGGTCTCCGAACCGAATTGCAGCCCGTTGCAGCCGCCGGCCAGCATGCAGTTTCGGATCGTGATGTTCTCGCTTGGCAGCACCTCGCCGAGCGAGAGGTCGCTGCCGAGCTTGATCGCGTCATCGCCTCCGGCGGGACGGCCGTCTTCATAGCGGACAGTGTTGATGTGGCAGTTCGAAACGACGACGTTGCGACACTGCATGAGGTCCAGTCCGTCGCGACCGCTGTTGATCGTGACGTTGTCGATCAGAACGTCCGTGCATCCGCTGGCCAGTATCGCGTAATGCCCGCCCTGCTCGATGTTCAGGTTGCGGATCTCCACGCCGCGGCACGATTTCAGGGCGATTGCCTTGTCGCCGACGCCCGCCGGCACCTTGCTGCTGCGCGTGAGAGAGGAACCGTCGAGCGTGCCGGGGCCGAGGACCTTCACGTTCTCCAGGTTTTCGCCCCAGAGCAGTGATGCCTGCCAGTGGTAATAGGCGGGATCCATCAAGCCTCGATCATGCGGGTTTGGTTCCCACGGATTCATCGCACCTGCCGTTGCGCGCACCACCACCCCAGCGTCGAGTGCCAGCGTGATGTTGCTCCGCAACTGGATTGAGCCGGTCGCAAAGATTCCCGCGGGCACAAACACCGTCCCGCCGCCCGCCGCATGACAGGCCTCGATGGCGGCGTTGAACGCGGCTGCGTTGTTCCCGGTGCCGTCGCCAAGTGCGCCGAAATCCCGCACATCGTACAGCCGGGTGGCCGCTCGGTTCGCCGGCGCGAGTTCCGCCATCGTGGCCTCGTGGCCGCGCTTGGTCACGGCTTCCAGCCCCTTGATCGTGGAAGCCCGCTCCCGCTGCGCGGTGTCCACAAACTCGTTCAGCGTTTCCAGCGTCAGCCGGAACCGGCGTTCATCGATTTTTCCCTCGAGCGTTTGCCACAACCGCGGCAACTGCGCGGCGAGCTGCACGGCGTCATCAAGATTCGCATACATATCTTGAATCACACTCCGGCCCGAACTCAGCTTTTGATCCAATGGAAGAAAGTTGAACGAGGCGAAGAACTCCTCGCCGCGCACCGGATCGCCGTAGATTTCGCGCAAGCCGGGTGCGTACTGGACCAACACGCGCTCGCGCAGCGCGGGGCTGGCAGTTCCGACGCCCTCCGGCGTGATCGTATGCGGAGTCTTGTTTTGCACGAGGTCGGTCTTGTCGCGTCGATCGATCCAAATCCCGCGGTAGCCGCGATACATGTAAAGCTTGCGCGTCGCATCGTCGGATAGGAGGAGGATCGTCTTGATCGCCGCCAGGACCGCAGGCTCGTCGCCAAAGGTGAGTCGGATCCATTCCGTGTAGATTTGGTCGACCGTGAGGTCGGGATTCTGCGCCAGCCGGCCTACCCCATAGTAGTTCACCATGTTCAACGGGCACGCCGTCCAGCCCGGCGAGGGATTGATCATGGAGACACCGAGAATGCAGCGGACGCCAAACTTGTTCAGGCTGCCCGGGCCATCGTGGTAATTGTCCTGTTCCAGCCACCATTTCCACTTCTCGATCCACGAGAGCGGCCAGTGCTTCGCGATCACGAGCTCGGTGCCATACTGGTTTCGCTTGATCGAGCCATCGAGCGCCGGAATCGGCGCGGAAAAATCCCAGTCCAGCGGACTGCCCTTGCTCACGAGCACCACGTTGTCCCGATACTTTCCGTCCTGAGTCGCGATGACGTCGTACGGATTGAGGTTCCGGATATCGTCGGATGAGTAGCGATACTTGCCGTAAACAAACGCGCGCACCAACGCCTGTCCGCCGTGGGGCTTCAGGTGGTCGGCGATCACATTTACCATCGGCGGCCGCGGATCGCCTTCCTGCGCCTCGGAGCCGAGCTTCAGGAGATAACCCCCGAAATCGGGCACGGCGGCGTAAAGCCGGTCCGCCGTTTCCTTTCGCAGCGCCAGCAGGTAGTTGGGACTCCAATACAGCCGGATGCCATACGAGCGGAAAATTCCGGCGAGCGTCTTCACCTCGTCGAGGTGCTCGAGGAAATTGTTGCGGAACTCCCAGTTTATCTCGGTGGGGCAAACGGCATTCCACCCGGCGGACGCGAGGAGGCGCGCCCAGTCGCGGATCCGCCGCGTATCGCCGCGCCGCAGTTCGTCCCAGCTGTAAATCGAATTGCTGCGGTTCAACTCGGCATCCGCTTCCGCGGTGTCGCGTCCGCGCCAGTCGTCGTGCGGAAACCCGCGCCAGACATCCCAGTGGTTGACCATGCGGATCGGCACCGACGGAGAACTGACGTGATCCAGCCGTGCCGGATCGGCTCCGAGTTGCAGCCGGCGGATCAAATCGAAAACGCCAAAGATAACGCCCGCGGGCTCCCGCGCGGCGACGACGGCGACGGCCGCATCGTTTTCCTGGATCGTCTTGAGCACGTATCCGTCATTCCGGACGTCTCCGAGGCCGAGTGGTTCGGCGTGACTTCGAATCCACTCCGACGTGTCAGGCGTGCCGAGCACGATCCGCGGTCCGCTGGGCGCATCCGAAATGATTTCCGTCGGTCCCGCCATTTCCTTGAGCGCCGCGGCGAGTTCCTGCGCGGCATTCTGGACCGTGGGATTGTCGCCCGCCGCCACGATGCGCTGGAGGATCGCAGTGGACGCGAGTCCGGCCACGGGGCGATTTTGAAGCCAGGCGCGGTACAGCATGCGATCGTCCTCCGCGTATGAATACACGCGGAGCTGCCGGCTGTCCGCCACGGCGTCATTACGGCCGTCGAAGCTGCTTCGCTCGGCGGCGTGGATGCGCTTCACCTCATCGTTGTTCAGTGGCCGGTTGTAGATGCGAAGTTCATCAATGAAGCCGGAGAACCCATCGCCGGTGACGATCGCTTTCAAATCCGCGCGGCGCAATGGCTCCATGCCGACGGTGGAGAGATTCACCTCCGAGATGAGTTCGCCGTCGCGCCAGCCGATGATCTGCTTCGCCCGCTCGTCATAGGCCACGGCGAAATGATGCCACTCGCCCTCTCCCGTGACGGCTCGCTCATGAGGATAGAACGCGCTTTCGCGCAGGAGAAAATCCGGCCAGTCCGGCCCCAGAAGTGCGCCGCCGAAACTGAATTCACCTGCGCCCCGAAAACGCGGCTGGAAATGGCTGCGATAAACACGCATTTGCGCCGCGCGGTTGTCGAACTCCAGCACGGTGCCGGAACTTTCCACGCCCATGTTTAGCCAGAAACAAATCGTGCCGCGTTCGATCGCGAGAGGTGAACCGGCGGCTACCGGAATCGTGGCCCCGGTTCGATCAGGATCGAGTTGCAGACACGCCTTTCCGGCGCCGAGCGGATGCACTCGCGCCTGACCGAGCGACATGTCATTTCCGTGTCCGCTCAAATCTCGGCCGGTGCCATCGTCAAAAGTCCACCGGCCGACCAGACCGTCGGCAATCGCGGCCGGGGCGGACGGCGCGAGCAGCCACCCCAGCGCGAACGCGACTCCCAAGATGCGCCGACCGAAGTGAGGCGGCGCCGGTTTCGTCGGACACATTTTGGGTTTCGCTTCCCTCGATCGGGGCGGCTCGCCGATCAGAACGACATGCTCACACCACCCGTGATGATGAACGAGTAGCTGATCGTCTGGTCCTGCCGCTCCACTGCCTCCCAGCCGGAGTAATCCGGCTCACCCTGGGAGGTGAAATTGCTCAGATTGGCGAACACCGAGAGCCGGCGGGTGACTTTGCACCGGCCGTTGAAGTCCCATTGGTATTTCTCCCCTCGATACGAGTTGCGCAGCGTCGGATTCGTCGCGTTGAAACCGTCGTTGAACGTCGAGTGATAATTGAGCTGCAGCCGCGCATCCCAGCGTCCGTACGTGTAGCTGAGTCCGGCATTGCCGCTGCGGGGGATGAAGTTGATCAGGGGCACGGCGAGCGTGGCACCGCCGGCGGTTTGACGCGTGCCCGTCGAGTCGAGCCAGGTATAATTTAGAAACGCGCCCAACCCGCGAAACGCCCCGGGCAGGAAGGAGAATTGCTGCATGTAGTTGAACTCGAGCCCGCGCACCCTCGCGTCCCCGCTGTTTTCCTGCGTGCTCAGCGTCCAGTTGAGCCCCGTCGGACTGGGGTTGGTGATGGGCGCGCCGAGATCCGCCGCCGCCGCCTCCGAAATGGTCGTATCCACAGATGTTATATAATCCCGGATGTTCTTCTCGAAGACCCCGACGGACAGCACGCCGACCGGTCGGAAGTAGTACTCCAGGCTGACGTCGTAATTCTGCGAACGCTGGGGCACGAGTTCCGTGTTCGGAATCGTGATGGCACGTGACGCCACGTTGTAATCCGCGGTGCCGGTCACCACGTCGATCTCCGGCCGGCCGATGGTCGTGCTGAAGGAACTGCGGATGAGCAGCGAGTCGGTGAGGTTGTAGCGCAGGTGCAGGCTGGGGAAGACATCGTCGTAACGGGCGGACGCGCGCTGGCGGCCGTTGAACTGTGCCAAGACATCGGATACGGCACGGTTGCGCACGCCAAAGCGGCCGGTGACATCGGTCCGCTCGACGCGCGCCCCGCCGGTGATGCCCAGCTGCCCGAGCCGGGTTTTGCCCTGCAGATAAGTCGCATAGACCTGCTCGCGGATCCGGCGGTCGTTGAGCAGCGAGTTCTGCACCGTGCTGCTCGCATTGATGGCCACAAGGGCCGGATCGAAGCTCCACGCCGTGCGGGGATCCGCCCCACCGATGAACCTCACGTTGCCGAGAACCTTCTGGTTGCTCGGCACGGCGCCCACCGGATACGCGCCGACTCCGCCGCCATTCTTCCAGTCGGTGTCCAGGTATCCGCTCAGATTGCGACCGGCCGCCGTCGCGACCGCGGCCACGAATCGGTCCTGGTCGTCCTCCTGAATTTCCTCCCGATAACGCACCCCCGCCTTGAACGTCACCGGCAGCTGCCACTCGACCGCTTTTTCCACGTCCAGGCGCCCGGCCCAGATATCCTTGTCCACTGCCTGGCGCCGCACTTCCAGCGATGTGCTGGCGGTATCCGTGAACCGATCGGTCCACGGGTTGTTGCCGGTGCGGATGATCGGCTGCGGGTATTCGGGATTCGGCCGCCAATCCAGCGAGTAGTTGAACCGGCTGGCCGAGATGAACTGGGTCTGGTTGCGGAACTCGTATTTTTGCGCCTGCTGGTTGTTCACGTCGTAGGTGAACTTGAATCCCGCCAGCCGCGTGGCGCCGAAGGCCCGCAGATTATAGGTGTCGGTTTCGCTTTCCCGCAGATTTTTCTGCCCCATGTAGGTGGCGTTGTTCACCACGGTGAAGTTGGGGTCGGGGTCGGAGAGGGGGAGATCAATCGTCGCGCCGTTGAAACCGTTGCGGGCGCGATCGAAGTCGTCGAAGTAGCGGCTGAACGTGGCGGAGAATCCAAGCGTGGTGTGCTCCGCCAGCCGGTACTCGATCCGCACGCTTCCACCCATTCGCTGCTGTTCGTGCAGTTCGTCACTGGTGAACGAGAACGTGCTGTAGTCTTTCGTGGTCGTGGCGCCAGGGCTGCCTCCAGTGGGCGTGACGTGCCCGAACTGCGTGAGCGAGCGCGCATCGAGGAACTTGTCGTAGTTCGCGGTCGCAAACACGCCGAGCGTGCGCGGGCGCCCCGAAAAACCGAGCACATCGGAGTAGGTGACCCCGAGACTCGCCGGCACATAATCCTTGCGGTCGGGCGTCACGGTCTTGCCGTACGTCTCATTATAGGAAGCGCCCACGCGCAGGTTGAGGAGACGCTCCTTCAGATCGAAGGCGCTCTTCGTCGTGAGCTTTACCCGGCCGCCAAGCGAGTCGGCGTCGTCCTCCGCCGTCGGCGCCTTCGCGACCTCGACCTTCTCGATGATGTCGACCGGAATGGCGTTCACGTTTTGCCGGCGGCTGCCGTTCATGGCGCTCGCGGCGCGCGTCCCATCGATGTCGACGCTGGTCAGGCTTGCGTCCATCCCGCGGACTTGAATCGCGCTGGTGTCGATCTCGTCGTCCGTGATTCCGGTGACGCCCGGGATGCGCCGCAGCAGATTGCCGACATTGGCCTTGGTGATGTCGCCAAACGCGTCTGCCGTGATGACGTTGGTGATGTTGGGGGCGTAACGCTGCTCGACGATGGCGGCCGCGCTTCCCTCGCGCTGGCCGGCGACGACAAACTGCGGCAACACGTACAATTCAGAGGTGAGTGCAACCTCCAGCCGAACGACCTGCCCGCGATCGACCTGCACCGCTTCGACCTTCCGATCCAGTCCGGGATATTCGACGGTCAGCGTATACTTCCCGGGAGCAAGGCTGCCGATCGAGAAGGAGCCATCGCGGCCGGTGAAATATTCGCGGCCCGTTTCGCGGACCGTGATGGCTACGTTCCCCAGGTTGGAACCCGTGACCGCATTGCTGACCTGTCCTCGGATTTCGCCGGATTGATCGCTGGGCTGCGCCCAGCCGAGCGAGGCCGTGAGTAGCGTCAGGCCCGAGAGAAGAAGGGCGTGCGCGAATTTGGAGCAGAATGGCGGCGGGAAGCCGAAGGGACGATTCGTGCGGTAAGTTTGCATACGGGTAACCTGGTTGAATTGGTCGAAGCCCGATTGGCGCAGGGTTTCGCGGGATGTCGATGAAGATTCGCCTTTGGGCGATCCCAGTGCGAATGCGACCGCCGCTCACACGCCCAACGCCGTCTTGTAGACTCGGGGCACGCGCTTCGTCACCGACGTGAGCGTCTCCCACGGAATCGTGTCCGCCGCGCGGCTGAACTCGGCGAGCGTGATTTCATCCGCGCCCTGTCTTCCCACCAGCACAACTTCGTCGCCGCAGGTGACGCCGGGTGTATTCGTCACATCGACGACCGTCTGGTCCATCGTGATGCGGCCCAGCACCGGGCAACGTTCGCCGCGAATCAAGACCTGCGCGCGATTACTCGCCGCCCGCGGCAGGCCGTCGGCATAGCCCGCACAGAGGATCGCGACATCGGAATCGCGCGTGATGGCATGGGTTCGCCCATAGCTGATCGTGGTGCCGCGCGGCAACCGTTTCACCAGGCCAACACGCGTCCGAAAACTGAATACGGGCTCGGTGTGCGCCTGCGCGAGCAGCGAGTTCACCCGCGGGAGCACGCCGAATTGCAGCAGCCCGACCCGCACGGCGTTGAACGGTGAGCCGCCGGACATCGTTTCGATGCCCGCGCTGTTATCCGCATGAATGGACAACTCCGGGAGATTGGCCGGCGCGCAGCGTTCGAGGGCGGCGAGAAAACGACGCCTCTGTTCAGCGGTGAACACGGGGTCGTCGTCGGGGCTCGCGAAGTGCGTGTAGATTCCCGCCAGCCGCAAATGCGAGCAGGACGCGATCTCCGCATGCAGCGCCGGTGCCTCGTCGTGCCACACGCCCGCGCGCCCCATGCCCGAGTCGATTTTCAAGTGCACTGAAATCCGGCGGCCCGCGGCCCGGCCCACGGCGTTGAACCGGCGCGCTTCGTCGCGACTGGAAATCGTGGGTGCAAGATCGATTTCGGCGACGGCCGAATCTTCATCCGGCAGCAGCGGGCTCAGAACGAGGATCGGCCAGCCCGGTCCGAGTTCGCGCAGCGCGGCGGCTTCCGTGATATTCGCGACGGCGAAAAGATCAGCGCCGGCGTGCATCAGCCGCGCCGCGACGTGGTGGAGCCCGTGACCATAGGCGTCGGCTTTCACGACGGCGACATAGCGCATGTGGGCCGGCAGCGACGCCCGAATCAGCCGCAGATTGCGCTCCAACGCGGCCAGGTCGATCTCCGCCCAGCAACGGAGCGCACGCGAAGATGAGCTTACCATAGTCATGGAAGGTTGATGAACGTTCGCCGCATCCGGCCCACGTTTATCTGGTCAACCCGCGCTCGCCTGGCGCCCGATGGATTTGCGGGGTCCACGCAAGGTAGTTCGGTTCCTCGTGCAGAAATGCGTCAGGGTTGTCGCAGGCGAGGAACAACTCCGCGTTGGCCGCCAGCGGCAGCAATGTCGCGAGCGAGTAGGGGACGGGCGTCACCTTTTCCGGCAGGGCGGACCAGTGGCGGAAATTTTCCGGCATGACGAGTTCGCCGGCGAGTGCCGCCGGCGGCACGCGTCGCAGGCCGCGTCCGATCTGATAATGGTGCCATGAATCACGGCGCGCGTCGGCGATGACGCCGGCCGCGGTGCCGGGCCGGGCGTGGGCAACGAGCGCGAGGCTGCAGTACGCAAACACCGGACGAGGTTGCAGCACGTTCCACGTCCGCAGCGCCATGGCGGTCGTGCGGATTCCCAGCACCGAACCCGGACCTTCGCAGAAGATGAAAGCGGCGGCCTCGGAGGGAGCGTGGCCAAGGCGGTTGACGCACTCGAAGACCGCGGTAGTCGCTTCGTCATCCGAATACCGCCAGTGGGCCGCGGCGGCGAAATCGGAGTCGCTGGAAGGGGAGGGCGGCTCGAGCCAGCCTGCCTGCACGCGCGTTGAGGCCGCGTCCAGCAGCAGCACCGGCGAGTGCGCGGTCAGAATCTCGTGGAGGCTCGGCATGCTCAGCCATCACGAAACGCCGCCCACTTCGCTCGCGCAAGCGTGCATAATCCGCATTGACCGGCCCGGGTCCGGGCGTAGCGTGGCCGATTCTTTAAACTGCAACCGCCCGAATTTTTTCGCCGTGAACGTCCTATTGAATAATGTCTCCGCGACGCGCAAGAACCTCATCGTCACGCTCGACCCGAGCGAGGTCGATGCCGAGCACGAGGCGGTCGTCGGGGAAATCGGAAAATATGCCCGGCTGCCTGGCTTCCGTCCCGGCAAAGCGCCCGCCGCGATGATCGTGAAGCGTTTCGGCAAGCAGATCTCCGAGGAATTCAAGCAAAAGGTCGTCGCGAAGGCGTACCGGACGGCACTCGAGAAGGAGAAGCTCGAGGTGTTGAACATCGTCAAGGTCGACGAGGGCAAGATCGAGAAGGGCACCCCGGCCGAGGTCACCATCACGCTGGATGTGCGTCCCGACTTCCAACTGCCGGAGTACACCGGGTTGCCCACGGAGGTCGCGCCCACGGAGCCGACTGATGTGGAAGTCGAAAAAGTCATCGAAGGGATGCGTTCCGAGCGAGCCGACTTCAAGGCGGCGGATCGCGCGGCGCAGAAGGGCGATTACGTGAAGCTCTCGTACGAAGGTTCGCTGGACGGCAAACCGATCGCCGAGCTCGTGCCCGACAAACTGCTTTACGGAAAGGTCCCGCAGACTTGGGAGGAAGTTGAAGGCACGCTGGCAGGCGTCATCCCCGGGCTGGGCAAGCAGTTGGCGGGCTTGAAGGCCGGCGAAAAGAAAGACGTGAGCATCACCTTTCCCCCCGATTTCGCCGCGGTCCCGGCGCTGGCGGGAAAAACCGCGACGTACGTGGTGGAGGTGCTGGAAGTCCGCGAACGCGTCCTGCCGCCGCTCGATGCGGAATTCTTCAAGGCACAGCAGGCCGCCGATCTCCCCGCGTTGCAGGCGCAGGTGCGCAGCAATCTGACGATGCAGAAAGCGCACCAGAGCAAGGCGGCCCAGCGCCGTCAGGTGACCGAGCAGTTGGCGGCCAAAGTCGATTTCACGGTGCCGGATTCACTGGTCGAGGCGGAAACGCAGGGCTTTTTGCGCAATTTCATCGAGGAAAACATGCGTCGTGGCGTGCCGGCGGAGCAGTTCGAAAAGGACAAGAAGGAACTCTTCGAGGGAGCACGCAAAGCCGCGCGCAATCGCGTCAAACTTCAGCTCGTCCTCGCGAAGATCGCGGAGCAGGAGAAAATCACCGTCTCCGACGAGGACATCAACAGCTACCTCTATCGGGAAGCCATGCGTTCCGGACAGAAGCCGGACAAACTGGTGAAGGCACTCACCACCGATCGCGACCGTCTCCGTTCGGTGCAGCAATCGATCATTTTCGACAAGGCGGTTGATTTTCTGGTGTCCAAAGCTACCGTCACTACGGTCCAGCCAAAGGCCTGAACGGTCTCCTCCTCCAATCTATCACGTGAGCAGCTATTACATCCCCACGGTCTGGGAAAACACCGGTCGCGGCGAACGTCAGTGGGACGTTTTTAGCCGCCTGCTGAAGGATCGGATCATTTTCATCGGTACGTCCATTGACGACGGGGTGGCCAACGCGGTCATCGCGCAGATGCTTTATCTCCAGATGGAGGATGCGAAGAAGGACATCCACCTCTACGTCAATTCGCCGGGTGGCGTGGTGACGGGCGGCATGGCCATTTATGACACGATGAATTTTCTGCAGTGTGACATTGTCACGTACTGCATCGGCATGGCCGCGAGCATGAGCACGGTATTGCTGGCCGCCGGCACGAAGGGGAAGCGTTTCGCGCTGCCCAACAGCCGCGTGATGATTCACCAGCCCAGCGGCGGCGCCGGCGGCCAGGCGACGGATATCGCGATTGCGGCGCGGGAAATCCTGCGGTGGCGGAAGACGCTGAATGAAGCGCTCGCGCGACACACCGGGAAGACGCCCGAGCAGATCGAAAAGGATTCGGATCGCGATTACTACCTTTCCGCCCAGGAGGCGAAGGAGTACGGGATCGTCGATCAAGTCATCGCGTCAACGCGTGAAGTGAAAGCGGTCGTTGAGACGGCAGCCTGAGGTCGCAGGCGAACGCGTGAAGAGACCGGTAGACGGTTTTTGGCGGCGCCTTTTGCCCCGGGGCCGCGATCTGCGCAAAGATGGGATCTCCCGTTTGCCGGCGTGCACACCCTTCGCCTGAATGGGGGTCCAACCAAATGTCATTTCTTCCATTTTCTTTGCTGAGCGCACAATGACAGGCGCAAGTAAACTCGCTCACTCCCGAGAACAATCCCGGCTCGACACCCGCAGCCCACCCGCCACCTTACCGCCATGGCTAAATCCGCGCGCATGACCCTTTGCTCCTTCTGCGGTAAATCGCAGGCGGAGGTTAAGAAGATCATCGCCGGTCCCGGGGTCTACATCTGCGATTCATGCGTGAACGTCTGCAAGACGATCATTGATCGCGAAGTGAAGACGCCAGCGGTCGACTCCAAGCCGGCCTTCCGGCTGATCAAGCCGTCCGAAATCAAGAAAACGCTCGACGATTATGTCATCGGCCAGGACCACGCCAAGAAGGTGCTCTCCGTGGCGGTGTACAACCACTACAAGCGGCTGATGTTCGACTCAGGGCAGACGAAGGATTCGGCCGCCATCTCGCCGGAATTCAGCGACGTTGAAGTCGAGAAGAGCAACATCCTGCTGGCGGGTCCGACCGGCTCCGGCAAAACCTTGCTGGCGCGAACCCTGGCGAAGATTCTCGACGTGCCATTTGCGATTTCCGATGCGACGACACTCACCGAAGCGGGCTACGTCGGCGAGGATGTCGAGAACGTGGTCCTGCGGCTCTTGCAGGCGGCCAACTACGATGTGAAGAAAGCCGAATGCGGCATCATCTACATCGACGAAATCGACAAGATTGGGCGCAAGACGGAGAACGTCTCCATCACGCGCGACGTCTCGGGCGAGGGCGTGCAGCAGGCCCTGCTGAAGATCCTCGAGGGAACCGTTTGCAACGTGCCGCCGCAGGGCGGGCGCAAGCATCCAAACCAGGAATACATCCAGATTAACACGTCGAACATCCTCTTCGTCTGCGGAGGCGCGTTCGTGGGGCTGGATTCGATTGTGCAGCGCCGGCTGGGGCAGCGGAGCCTCGGATTCTCCTCCATTCGGGCGCAGCAGGAACAGGCTTTGCGGCCCGATGAAATGATGAAAGCCCTCGCGCCGGAGGATCTGATTCGCTACGGGATGATCCCTGAGTTTATCGGTCGGCTGCCCATCGTTTCAGTGCTCGATCAGCTGCAAGTGGGTGATCTCGAAAAGATCCTGCTGCGGACAAAAAACGCGATGGTGAAGCAGTACTCGAAACTCTTCGCGATGGATGGTGTTCGTCTGCGGCTGACGCCGGACGCGGTGAAGGCGATTGCCTGTCGCGCCATCGAATTGAAGACGGGGGCGCGCGCGCTTCGTTCGATCATGGAGAGCATGATGCTCGAAGTCATGTACGAGCTGCCGCAACGGGACGACGTCACGGAGGTCGTCATCGACTCCGCCGTGGTCGCCGGCCGGCGGAAGCCGACGTTGCGTTGCGCCGCCAAGGCCGAGCCGAAGCAGGACGCGGCGTAGAAGAACGCAAGACAGGGAAAGAACGCGAGACTAGGAAGACTTCGGAATCTTCCGCGTCTTATGCTCTTCCCCGTCTTCCGCGTCTCCCATGTCTACATCCGCGGCTGGCTTGGTGGTGGGAGCGATTAAACGTCCAAGATCCGGCCACCCATCCCCGTTCTACCAGTGGGCGTAATCGCCCTTGTCGAGGCCCTTCGCGAACTCCACCAGCAGCTGCACGCACCGCTCGATGTCCACGAGGTCGACCACCTCGCTTGGCGTGTGCATGTAGCGCAGCGGAATGCTGACCAGTCCGGTGGCGACACCGCCGCGCCCCATCTGAATTGCCCGCGCATCCGTGCCGGTGGGCCGTGGGTCGGCTTCGAGCTGATAGGGAATCTTCAGCTTTTTTGCCGCGCGGACCAGTCGATCGTAAATCTTGGGATTGATGTTCGCACCGCGGCAAATAATCGGGCCGCCTCCGAGTTTCGTTTCGCCATATTTTCGGTTGTCGCAATCCGGATGATCGGTCGCGTGCCCAACATCGACTGCGATCGCGATGTGTGGGTTGACCAGATACGCGGAGGTGGTCGCGCCGCGGACGCCAATTTCCTCCTGTGACGTCGCGACACTCACGACCTTGGCGGCAGGCGGTTTTTTTTCCCGGGCCAGCCGGATCAGCGTCTCGCCCACGATATATGCGCCGGCTTTGTTGTCGAAGGCGCGCGCCGTGCCGATGCTGCCGCTGAACAGTTCGAACTCATGATCGTAGGTCGCCACGTCGCCAATGCTCACGCGCTCCAGCGCCTCGTCCTTGGATTTGACGCCGATGTCGATCCAGATCTCGTGCTTCTTCGGCACCTTCTTGCGATCGTCGTCGTCCATCAAGTGGATGGCGCGTTTTCCCGTTACGCCTTTCACCAGGCCGTTTGCGGTCTGGATCAGCACACGGCGGCCGGAGATGACGCTGAGATCGTGGCCGCCGATGGTGTCGAAATACAGAAATCCCTCCTTGTTGATAAACGTGATGAGCAGCCCGAGTTCGTCCATGTGGCCGGCGAGCATCAGGACGGGATCGCCTTTCGGGTTGAGCGTGGCGAGGCGGTTGCCGAGCGCGTCGTTGGCATAGGCGTCGGCCGCCGGCTTCACATGGCGATCGAAGACCGCCTGGGCTTCGGCTTCGTACCCCGAGGGCGAGCGGGCGTGGAGGAGTTCAGCAAGGAAGGCCGGAACTTTATAGGACATGGCGGGCGATCGAGCGGAGTGAAAATGTCGAAACGAAAAATGGAGGGAAGGACCAAGCGTGAAGAAGCGCAAGCGACGATCGAGAGCGCGATTCTTTCCGCGTGCTCAGGGCCGGGACGACACACCGCGCTGGCTTGACCGCTCATCCCTCCATCCCTCATTCCCTCACTCCCATTCTCATGGTCATCTATCCCGCCATCGACATCAAAGCCGGACGTTGTGTGCGCCTGTTGCAGGGCCGGGCGGATCAGGAGACCGTGTACGCCGAAGACCCCGCTGATGTGGCGGCCGGTTTTCGCGCCATGGGCAGCACATGGGTTCATGTGGTTGACCTTGACGGTGCCTTTGCGGGTGAGCCGCAAAATCTGTCCGTCGTGCAGGCGATCGTGGCCATCGGCATGAAGGTTCAGCTGGGGGGCGGGCTTCGAACCCGGGCCGCCGTCGAGCGCGCGCTCGGATTGGGCGTGACGCGCGTGGTGATTGGGACGCGCGCGGCCGAGAGCGAGTCCTTCATCGGCGAACTGGTCCAGGCGTTCGGTGACAAAATCGCGGTGGGTATCGACGCGAAAAACGGCCAGGTTGCGGTGAAAGGGTGGGTGGCGACGGCGGCAATGACGGCAATCACGCTGGCGCAGCAGATGGATGCCCTCGGCGTGCGCACGCTGATCCACACCGACATTGGCACCGACGGAATGTTAACGGGGCCGAATTTCGCGGCGCAGGAAGCCATGCTCGGGGCGGGGCGTTTTCGCGTGATTGCGAGCGGCGGAGTGAGTCACCGGCAGGATGTCGTGAAGCTGACTGAACTTGCGCGAACCCACGCAAATCTGGACGGCGTGATCGTGGGCAAGGCGATTTACGAGCAGCGCGTGGATCTGCCGGACTTGCTCGCCATCGCGAGCAGCGGCACGGGGCGAGGCGGGCAGTCCTGACTCAGGCTCGTTTGCCGGCGTGCCGTCGTTTCCGTGGCGGCGGTTTCGGCGCCGGCGCGGGGATTTTCCCGGCCAGTGCCTCGAGCGGATAGGTGATGATTTCGGCGAGGGTGGGGTGGTACCACGGGGCCCGCAACAGATCGAAGATGGTCGCGCCCATCGCCAGCGGGCCGCTGAAGCAGTGGATGAGTTCGCCCGCGTCCTTGCCGACAATCTCCGCGCCGAGGATGCGTCCATTGCGCGGCTCCGCGATCACTTTGACGTATCCATATTTTGCTTCCATCAGGATCGATTTGCCATGGTCGTCGAACGGGTAGCTCTCCGCCAGGTAAGGGACGCCCGCCCGGTCGAGTTCGCGCTCCAGCCGTCCGATCGTGGCGAGCTGCGGATCGGTAAACACGACGTTGAGCAGCAGGGCGTAATCGACCGGGGTGATGCCGGCCACGCCGGCGGTGTGGCGCGCGGCGAGTTCCCCCTGCTGGATCGCGATGTGGACGATTTCGGCGGGTCCGGAACAGTCGCCGGCCGCGTAGATGTGCGGCACATTCGTCTGCTGCCACTGGTTGATGGTAATCTGGCCATCGGCGCGAACGGCCACGCCGGCCGCGGCGAGATTGAGCCCGGCCGTGTTCGGATCGCGGCCGAGCGCGTTGAACAGATGGCGCGCCCGTCGCGTGATGAGTTTTCCGTCGTGAATGAACCGGACGGTGAACCCCCGCGGGTCCTGGGTGATTTCGTGCACTTGCGTGCCGGCAAACAGTTCGATGCCTTCGTCGACGAACGCCCGCTGGACCACGACCGACGCCTCCGTGGAATGATCCCGCAGAATGTTCGCACTCCGCTGCACCAGGGTCACGCGGGAGCCGATGCGGTTGAGAAACTGGGCCAGTTCGCACGCGACGATGCCGCCGCCGAGCACGATCACGCTCCGTGGAATGAAATCCAGATTCAACACGTCGTCACTCGTCCAGAATTTTACGCCGGCCAGCCCCGGCACCGGTGGCACGCTGACCTTTGAGCCGGTGGCAATCAGGATGGACTTCGCGCGCACTCTTTGCCCGGTTGAAAGCTCCAGCGTGTGGGGATCCACAAAGCGTGCGTTCGCGCGAACCAGGTCGAACCGGCCCGATTCCAAAGCGTGGAGCCGGTACTCGGCGAATTCGCCGATGATCTTTTTCTTCCGCGCATGAATCGCCTTCAGGTCGGCGCGCGCGACCGGAATCTTCAGCCCGAAGGTTTTCCCCTTCTGCGCCAGATGGAGGACCTCGACCATGTAAAGCAGGGTCTTCGAGGGCATGCATCCCTTGAGGATGCAAAGCCCGCCGATCTCTGGCGCGCCATCGATGACGGCCGCTTTCAGGCCGCAGGCCACGGCCACGCGGGCGGCATTGAAGCCGGCGCTTCCACCTCCGATGGCGACAAAGTCGTATTGTTTCATGGTTGGAATGTGACGCTGATCTCCGACGAACATCGCGTACGAAGTTAATGAAGCCCACCGGGGCGGGCGCAAGATTCGCCAGCCCACGACGGGCGTTCCTCAAATGTGAATGGCGACATGCGGTCGGCAGCAGCCCGATCATTCCTCACCGGAGCGGCCGATTGCGGCATGGGGTGGCAATTGGCCAGGAGGACTTTCTTCCTTCATTGGCGTCACGCGGGAATCCTGCCGGCTCAGGCCGCCATAGTGGGCCGCGGCGAAGAGCCACAGCCACCAGTGGAACACGACCACGACATTATCGAACGGAAAGCGAAACCACGCCAAACCCGCGACCAGTCCGCATCCGATTAGCAAATACCGAGGGATGGCGCCGGTGGCCCCCTGCCGCCGCAGGCCCACCAAGGGCAGGAAAGCGCCGGCCACCAGCAAAGCGGAGCCCGCGAGTCCATGTTCCGCGATGGCCTGCAGCCAATCGTTGTGGACCTGTTCAGAAAACGCGGGTGGGCGCTCCGCTGGATTCTGGCGGTTATACTTGGGGAACACATGCGGATACGATCCCATGCCCCAGCCGAACCATAACTTTTCCTTTGCCATGGCCCACGTGTCCTCCTGCTGAATTGCACGCGTTTCCCCGGTGGAGTTGTCGGCGTTGAGTGGTGCGTCCGTGCCCGATGCCTGGACGACGAGAAACTTCCCGGCCACGAACCAGGCGCCGGCGCCGAACAGCACGATGGCGACACCTGCGGCAACGAGCGGGAGTGCGACCGATTCGTGGAACCGGCGCCGTTTTTGCACCAAGTTGGCCACCCAATGGACAAAAGCCGCCATGAGCAGAAATCCCACCAGGACGTAGCACGATCGCGATCCGCTGAGGATGACCGTCGCGCCCATGATGACCATCGCCACCAGCCCGGCCAGGCCGGGCGAATGGAGCACGTCGCGCGCCTTGATCCGACGAACGTAATGTCCCGTCAGCCCCACGCACGCAGCGAGTATCAGGACCGTGAACGCGCCCCACTGGTTGGGATGGACGAACGTCGCGAAGAAGTTCGTCTGCGGCGAGGAGATCGCACCAAAGAAAAATCCTTCCGCTCCGGCGAGTTTCTGCACCATGCCAAAGACCGCCAGCGCGACGGCATTGGCGGCGAGGAGAAGCAGCAATCCGCGCAGCGCCCGACGTTGCCGGATGACGAGGACGATGTTGAAGCAGGTAATCCACATCGCGTCGAAGAGCCAGAGCCGGTGTAGCGCAATCGTCGGCCGGGCCGAACTCGGCCATCCAACGTGTGCGCTCGGGGCAAGTCCGACCTCCGGACTGACCTCCGGGAAACTCGGGTTGAGTGTGCCGGCGAGAACCAGTGCGTTGAAGCCAACGATCGGCCAGATCCATCTCAACGGCCGCATCCAGCCCGCCTGCCATGCCGAGCGGTTTTGGAGTGCAGTCAGCGCGATGAGCAGCCCGAGGCTGCCCCACCACGCCAGCGCCACCGGAGCCGATTCCGCCCTTTTGCCCACGACCCACGCAGCGGCGATTCCAAACACCGCCGTGTGAGCCAGCGTAACAAACTCCAGCCCGGTGAGGGGTTTCGACTCGGGCCCAAATCGCGGCCCTGCACCCGAACCATACTTCAATTCATCTCCGCGGCGCCGGCTGCTCATTCATTCCCCTCAACCCGCAGCCTTCTCTGAGCGGATGCAGATGTGGACGCCGCACCGAACGAGGCCCGGGATACGGCCGCACGGGATCGCTGGTCGAGAGTCCAACGTTGCGGGTCGGTGCCGGCGGTCATGCCAGCTCAACTGTTCAAACTTTGCGTTAACGCGTCGAGAAGGTTATGCGAACAATTGGCGTCCTCGCCGGAACGGTGCCATCACGCGCAAACCGAGCGGCTGATTTCCAGCGCCTTCTCGCGCGAGAAAAGTTTTTCAACCAGCAAAAGGCCGAAGTCCAGGGCCGTCCCTGCTCCGCGCGAGGTCAGCAGGAGCCCATCGGCCACCACCCGTTCCGCACTGCGGATTTGGTCGAGTTCAGCGGCCACCGAGAAGTGAGCCGTGTACTGGCGACCAGCCAGCAGCCCGGCGTCGTGCAGCACGGCGGGGGCGGCGCAAATCGCGGCCAGCCATTTTCCCGCGGCATGGTGTTGCCCCACGGTCTGGCGCACGCGTGGGTCGGCGCGGAGATGCTTCACGCCGGGTCCACCCGGCAGTAACAGACAGTCGAATACGCGGCCGCCGACGGCGGTCAGGGTCGTATCGGCATGGATCGTGAGACCACTGCGGCCCGTGACATGAATGCCGTCGGCCAGCGCGGCAACCGTCACCTCGGCGCCGGCGCGTCGCAGCAGGTCGATGGGCGT
>JBBRCR010000103.1:0-19912 GCA_038204695.1 Opitutales bacterium
GGCTCAAGCTCAAGCAGGAGCGCGCCGCAGCCGAGGCCGCCCAAGCGCAAGCGGCCTAAAGCGGCGCGAACGCCGGAATGGGCTCAGGAAAATCACCCGCGGGCACCCCGCGGGAGTGAATCCTATTATCGGATACGAAACTGAAACCAGACACTCCGGCCCGAAATCGGTGCCACGAGACGCTGTTCCGCCCAAAGCTCCCTCATCGGGGCGGTCCGCCGCTCATGCTGCGCGCCGAATTCTCGCGTTTTTTGAAAACGCCGGTTTTTGGGACAAGCTCTATATAACCACCCACCTTCCTCACGAGTTCAGTTGCCAGTGCGGCAAGCTTTCTCTCGAGGTGCAGCGAGGAATGATCATTTGGCATCAACTCGCTCCGATAAACGCGCCACTGACGAATCAAGCATGCTAGCTTCGCAATATAAAAACCGATCCAGAGACACTACCGGACACCGTTGTCGTGGCCGACCGTGAGGGTCGCCATCAGATCTGGAATGAGATCGACAGGCGTCATGTAGAAGCGGCGCAACAGGGCACGCGAATCGTCATCGCGGGCGAGTTTTTCCCGGACCACGCCGGCCATGGCGGTCTCGGCGCGGTATCAATCTTTGCATAAGTTCGTGCGCTCACAACTCTGCATAGCGCGCCTCTTTCACTCGAATATCATGCACGTACTTTCGCAAAGATTGATAGGCGATCAAATTTGATCGTATCCATAAAGTGCTTCTTCTCCGGCCGCAGTTGCGCGAAGGGCTGGTCGGCGGGCAGCGCCTGGAGTTCGATGTGCTTGGGGGCAGCGGTGCGCTGCGTCTTGAGGTCGGCCAGTTTGGCTTGCGCCGCCAGGAGCTCGGCCTGCACCTGGCCTTTCTCGCGTTCGAATCGTTCCAGTTCGTCCGGGTCCGGCGCCTGCGGCAGGTTCGCGGCGCCGAAGTCGGCGGGCCAGGCGGGTGACGGCGGCGCGGGGGCGCGTCACGATGCATCGTTGTATTTGGCGCGCTTGCCGCGCCACGAACACCGGCGAGTCCGGAGTCTGAGTTGCCCGGCAAGCGGGCAACCTTCAGGAGTCACCGCGACCGGGGGAGTTGCCCGCGGCGAGGAATGTCGGGAAATCGAAAGCCACAGCTCCTAGCCCTGGCTGAAGGTAAATTCCAAAATCGTCAGGGGCTGATCGGCCGCTTTCTGGTCAGCGCCTGCAGGCGCTCACCCAGTCGAGCGATCGTTTCGGCGTGCTCAGGCCGCCCAGCGAGATTGACCGTTTCCCGCGGGTCATGCTTGTGATCATATAGCTCCCGCTCGTGTACCTGCCCGGTCTTCACCTCCGTCCACTCCGCGTAGCGCCACTCGTCCGTGCGCAGCGAGTAGCCCATGCGGGTGGCCGTGCCGCGTGGTTTCACTGACGATGTCCGCGGGAACTGGCTGAGCGCGGCATCGCGCACTTTCGCCTCCGGATTTCGCAAAACGTTCACCAGGCTGATGCCTTCGAGTCCTTCGGCCGGAGGCAAGCCGCAGAGTTCGACCAAAGTCGGAAAAACGTCCACAAACTCCACCAGTGACTTGCTGCGGCTCCCGGCCGTCGACCACC
The DNA here is from genome assembly GCA_038204695.1 of Opitutales bacterium. Classification (GTDB taxonomy): domain Bacteria; phylum Verrucomicrobiota; class Verrucomicrobiia; order Opitutales; family Opitutaceae; genus ER46. The sequence goes on from JBBRCR010000103.1 coordinate 1,583, forward strand.
CGGGCCCGGCGAGCATGAGCGGCGAACGGGTATCGAGCTCAAAGTTGGTCGTCTTGCCCCAGAGCCCATGCTCGCCCAAGTGCCAGCCGTGATCGCCCCACAGGCAGACCAGGGTGGAGTCCCGCAATCCCGCGCGATCGAGTTCCGCCAGCACCTTTCCGATCTGCGCATCGGCAAAACTCATCGCCGCATAATAGCCGTGCCGGAGGTGAGCGACCTGTTCGGGCGACAACTCGCCCAAATCGGGGATGTCCGTATATCCGCGCAACTCCCGCGAGTCGTGCAATGCGATCGGCGGCACATCGACGGGCGGCAGCGGATTGGGCACCCGGGCGATGCGGGCTGGATTTTGCATATCCCAATATTTCTTCGGGGCGGAAAACGGCAGGTGGGGGCGCCGGAAACCGACCGCCAGAAAGAAAGGCCCCGGCCGGTCTGCCAGCGCACGGAGACTCTCCACGGCGGCATCGGCCACCTGGCCGTCGATATAGGCGTGGTCGGGAACATCGGCACATTCCGTGGCCGCGGCCTTCTTGCGCGCCTCTGGCGGACCATAAATCTCCAGGTTCTGCTCGAGCGCATATTTGCCGCCCACTTCATCCGTGAAGGCGAGTTTCTCCTCGACCGACCAACTCGGTGCGTCGCGGTGCGAACGCGGATCGTGGTAGATTTTCCCGATGCACTCGGTGTGATAGCCGTGCTGTTTGAAGTACTGCGGCAGCGTCACCACCTCCGGGTGCGTTTTCCGGAAATGCGTCCCCAGATCCCACACGCGCAGGGTGTCCGGCCGCAACCCGGTCATGAGCGAGGCCCGCGATGGATTGCAGACGGCCTGCTGGCAGTAGGCGCAGTCGAAGACGATGCCGCGCCCCGCCAGGCTGTCCATGTGGGGCGTGACGGCGTCGGGATCGCCATAACAACCCATTTGCGGGCGCAGATCGTCCACCGCGATCATCAGGACATTCAGTTTTCGCTTCGCGGCGGATTGCGTCGCGGGAGCCGCCGGAGCGCCCGCACCCGGCGCGACGACACCCACCAGCATGGCCGAGGTGAGAATGACGGAAAGGAAGTTGAATTTCACGGGTTCGGGTCGGGAAGGGTTGATCAGCGGTTCAGCTTCGATTTCCGAGTCTGGGGCCGGATCGGCGCCGTCGGATCGTAATCGGGATTCGGCCGCATCATCTCGGCGTCGACCGAACGCCGCCAGGCATCGAGTTCGCGGCGCAATTCCGCCACGCGGTCGGCCTGCTCGGGAGCGAGATTCCGGGTTTCACCGAGATCCTCGGCGAGGTTGTAAAGCTCGACGCCCTCGGGGTCGAAGGTCTCGATCAGTTTCCACGACCCTCGGCGGATGACGCTCGAAGGCACGCTCGACGGATGCGCCTGGGAGTAGTGCGGGTAATGCCAGAAGAGCGCGGTCCGCCCGACCGAGGCTCCGCCTGCAAGCAGCGGTTGCAGGTTTACGCCATCCACATGCTGGTTCGGCCGCAGCGGCAGGCGTGCCGCCGCCAGGCAGGTTGGATACAGGTCGGTGCTGATAACCGGCTCCGCACTGACGCGACCGGGCCGCGACACACCGGGCCATTTGATGATGAGCGGCACGCGAATGCCCCCTTCATAATACGACGCCTTGTTGGCCCGCAGCGGCGCATTGCTCGTGGCGTTGTAGAAGCCACCGTTGTCGGAAGTGAAGATCACGACGGTGTTCTGCTCCAATCCCAGCTCCCTCAAGGTGTCCAGCACCCGCCCGACACTCTCATCCACGCTCTCGACCATCGCGGCATAAGCGGGCGTTCCCTGCCGCCGGGCCTCGGGAATGCGCTCGTACTTCGCGATCATCTCCGCCTTGGCCTGCAACGGCATGTGGACGCCGTAGTGCGGGAAATAGAGGAAGAACGGGCCCGCGCGGTTCTGCCGGAGGAATTGAACCGCTTCGTCGGTCAACCGATCGGTGAGGTACTCGCCGGGTTTCCCATCGGGGAGCACGTTCCATTTCGCCCGCAATCCCGTCGTGGGAATCGCCCAGTCTCCCGCGTACGGGAAAAAGTAGTCGCCTGGCGCGCCATGGGCATTGCCCCCGACGTTCACGTCAAAACCGTGATGCTCGGGCAGCGAAAAAGGCGCACCACCGAGGTGCCATTTGCCGACGCTGGCGGTGCGGTAACCCGCCTCGCGCAACGCTTCGGCGAGCGTGACTTCTTCCGGTGGCAAGGAACTGACGAACCGGCCTTCGCGCATCTTCGCCTTCGGATTCCAGCGCCCCGACGATGGCAAGCCGGTCATCAGCAGTCGCGCGGGGTACTTGCCCGTGAGTACGGCCGCGCGCGTCGGAGCACACACGGCACACGCGGCATAGGCATCGGTGAACCGGACGCCTTCGCGCGCCAGGCGGTCGATGTTGGGTGTTTGGTAGAAGGTGCTGCCGTTGCAGCCAACATCGCGCCAGCCGAGGTCATCGATCAGGAAAAGAACGATATTGGGTTTGGACGTGGCCGGCAGATAAGCGAATTCCGCAGTGGGAGCCGGTTGTGCGACTCCCGCAAAGGCCATGGCGGCGAGCATGGGGGCCAGCGCAACCTTACTAACCGGGTTAAACTTGGCGGGGGATGTTCTCATGGTTGTAGGTCGAGATTGCCACCTTCCGCCAAGCGCAAATCGTCGCTCGGATCCGGTGGGCCGCTGAATTTCCGGCTGATGCGCGGGGTGGCAGCGTTTTCGTGATCACGTCAAATATCCGGGCAGCGAGGCATCGCCAATCCCGGGGCTTCGGTATTAATTTCGCACCAGAGCTACACCGCGACAGCTTGGCCGCGCCGGATCGTTCGCAGCGATGCGCCAGTCAGGAACTCCGGCAGGATCAGGTGGCCAATCGGCTCCGTCAGCCGGCCCTCGATTACCTCCACCACGAGCCGGAGCACGCGCGCGGCGAAGATCCGGGGTGCAATCCGGTAGCCGGTGGGCTGGGGCACCAGATGGTCGAGGAAGCTGTCGTGCGCACAACTCACGAGCGACACGTCGTCGGGCACCCGCAAACGACGACGCGCCAGGCTGCTGAAAGCGGTCAGATAGATCTCCGGCTGAGTTACCAGCAGGGCGGTGGGTGCTGGTGCAGCGGCCAGCAACCGGCCCAGTATCCGGTCGATGCCGCCAGCGTCATTCGGCAGCCGCAGCACCGTGGCCGTATCACCCAGGCCGGCACTCGCGGTTCCCTCCCGGAAGCCTTTCTCACTCTCGACGTCGCCCGCTTTCTGCGCCGCCGGCACGAGCAGCGCGACGCGCCGGTGCCCGGCCGCCACCAGCCGGCCGATCGCGTGGCGGCACGCGGCATGGTGGTCGCGGTCGACGAACGGGAGAGTTATCCCGGGAAAACACGTTCCGGCGACCACGCAGGGCCTTTGGTGGAGGGCAAACCACTCCTGCATCGGGCGCGTCGAGAGGCGCAGCACCCAGCAGGCCGGGGAGTCGTGCTGAACCAGTCGTTCCAGCGCGGTGGCCGGTCGGCTCGAAAACGCCGCGCGAGACTCCACCAAACGGAGGGCCTGACCGCGCGCCGCCAGTTGGGCGCGCAGTTCATCGAGCCATCGGGCCGTGATCGGCCGCAGTTCGTCGAGGCCCTCGGGCATTAGCAGATTCACATGCTGCGGAGTGGCGGTGGCGGGTGGGCGCTTTCCCTGCGCAATTCGGTGACCTTCGCCCGACTGGGTTTGAATCACCCCCCGGTCGCGCAATCGCGTCAGGGCTTCGCGCAGCGTGCTGCGGCTGACGCGGAAGTCGCGTGCGAGCTGGCGTTCCTGCGGCAGCCACTCCGCCCAGCGTCCCCCCACGATGGCGGACTGCAGTTCCGCGGCCACCTGGTCGGCGAGCTTGGGGCGATACGGATGCATGAAGCTGGTCTGTTTTTTGGGCCGAGAGACCGCCCTCGCAAGCCTCGAACGCGCCACGCAGCTTCGCGGCGTGCCCCCCTTCGTTCTCCACGGACTCGTCGCCGCACCGTTTACGCCCTTTCATCCCGACCAGTCGCTCAATCTGCCGCAGATCGATCGCCTCGCCGACCATCTCGTCGCCAACGGCGTCGCCGGAGCCTTCGTCTGCGGCACCACGGGCGAGGGCACGTCGCTGACAGACGCCGAACGGCGTGCGGTGGCCGAGCGATGGATTGTCGCCTCGCGCGGCCGGCTGCGCATTATTGTGCATGTCGGGCATCTTTCGCTGACAACGAGCCGCGAATTAGCGGCGCACGCCCAGGCCGCCGGGGCCGACGCCATCGCGACCTGCGGGCCATTCTTCTATCCTATCCGCCAAGTCGGGCAGCTCGTCGCGTTCGCCGCCGAGACGGCTAATGCCGCGCCGAATCTGCCGTTTTACTACTACCATATCCCGCAACTCACTCACCTCGGCGGGCTCTCCATGGCGGAATTTCTCCGCGAAGCCGCGCCGCGAATCCCAACGCTGCGCGGGCTCAAGTATACCCACAACGATCTCGAGGAATACGCGACCGTGCTCGCCTGCGAGGGCGGCCGCTTTGACGTGCCGTTCGGGCGTGATGAAATCCTGCTGCCCGCCCTGACGCTCGGGGCGCGGGGCGCGATCGGCAGCACGTTCAACTTCGCTGCGCCGCTCTATCACGACCTTTTTGCCGCGCATGCCGGCGGCGATCTCGGCGCGGCCCGGACCCAGCAGGCGCGGGCCGCCGCACTCATCACCCTGCTTCGCCGCCACGGCGGCCTCGCCGCCATGAAGGAAGTGATGCGCCACATCGGATTCGATTGCGGAACGGCGCGGCCGCCGCTCCGCGCGTTCTCGGCGGCGGAACGTGAGAGCCTGCACATCGGCCTCGCCGACTGGGGACTGCCGCTCGTCGCTGCCTGAAGTCACGTGCGCCGCCCGAATCTCATCCTCATCATGACCGACCCGCAGCGGGCCGACACCTGTAGCGCGGCCAGTACCGCCGCTGTTTAACACCATGCAGCCTCTCGACTACTTGATTGTGGCGCTCTACTTTTCCGGAGTGCTTGCGGTGGGCGCCTGGTTTGCCGGCCAACAGAAGTCGCTGAAGGATTTTTTTCTCGGCGGTCGCACGGTACCATGGTGGGGAGCGGCGGCTTCGGGCATCGCCACCATCGTGAGCGGCGTGACCTACTTGGGTGGCCCTGGCTTGGCGTTTTCGACGAACTACCACTGGCATCAGGCCCGCCTGGCGGCGCCGTTCGGACTGCTCGTGCTCTGCGGACTTCTGCTGCCAACGTTCCACCGGCTCGGCACCTACTCGATCTACGAGTATCTGGAGCGGCGCTTCGATGCGCGGACCCGGCTGGTGGCCGCAGGCATGTTTGTGGTGCTGAAGACGGGGTATCTTGGCGTCGTGATTTATGCGCCTTCCCTCGTACTCGCGGCCATCTTCGATCTCCCCCTGCCGCTTGTGGTATTGGTCACCGGATTGGCGACGGCCGCCTACACCCAACTTGGCGGCATCAAGGCAGTGATTTGGACCGATGCCCTGCAACTGTGCATTCTGGTGGCGGGAGTGGTCGCAGCCATCGCGCTGGTCGCGCACACCCTCGATGGCGGAATCGGCCAGATCCTCGCAGTCGCCGGCGAAGCCGGCCGGCTCGACTACTTCAACTTCTCCCCCAGTCTCTCCGAAACGTATACGTTTTGGGGCTGCCTGGTGGGAGGCACGTTCATGCTGGTGAGCCAGTTCGGCACCGATCAGGCGGAAGTGCAGCGCTTCCTCACCACCAAATCGCCCGCCCAGGCGAATCTCGCGATGGTCGTCACGGTAATCTTTACCGCCGTCGTGGGCGTGACGGTCTTTTTCGTGGGCACCGCGTTGTTCGCGTTTTACACGGCGTTTCCGGAAAAGGGCGGCCTCGCCACGCCCGGCAATGGCATCTTCCCCAAGTTTATCGTCGAGGAAATGCCCACGGGTGTGAAAGGCCTGCTGGTGGCCGGCGTCCTCGCGGCATCGATGTCCACCATCAGCTCCGTACTCAATTCCCTGGCGACCGTTGTCGTGTCAGACATCGTGCCGAGGCTGCGACGAACCGGCGCATTGCCGGACACGGCGCCGCTCGCGCTCCTCGGCAACGCGCGGCGCTGGACGATCTTCTTCGGCGTGGTGACGACCGGCCTCGCTTGCTTCGGCGGAAATCTCGGCAACCTGCTCGACGCGACCAATCGCCTGGTAAACCTCTTCGGAGGCAGCCTGCTTGGAGTCTTCCTCCTCGGAATTTTGAATCGGCGGGCGGGGGCGGATTGCGGGGTGTGGGCCCTCGGCGCAGGATTGGTGACGGCGCTTTCGCTGCAAATCTTCACCGACGTGTCGTTCATGTGGTTTGGCCCATTCTCGGCCACCATCGCGTTCAGCTTCGGTTCGTTCCTCGCCTGGCTTCGTCCGGATGCGACTCGCGGAATCGCAGCCCCAGCAAAATGCCCGTGAACGATTTGCCTCCTCCCGCGATCGTGCGAGCGATCCCGCCCGCAACCCCCACTCTGATCTGGCAACAGTTGCCAGCCCTCCCGGAGGGCGCCGGGGTCGCCGGAGCCTTCATAGGCGTGCTCGGGGACGCCTTGTTTATCGCCGGCGGAGCGTCATTTCCCGAAGGTCCCGCCAGCGGGGTCGACGGCAAGCAATTCACCGCGCAGGTGCAACTGCTCTCCCCTGACGCCGCGGGCCAACTGCGGTGGCGCAAAGCAGCGCACTTGAAGTTGCCGCGGCCGGCCGGCTATGGTGCCGCCGTCCCGGATAAGCACGGCTTGATCCTGATCGGCGGCCGCGACCGCACCACGTGCTTTGCGGACGTGACGCGCATCCGTCTTGGCCCCGATGGAACATTGGCGACCGAGCCCCTGCCTCCGCTGCCGGTTCCCCTGGCCAATTTTTCCGCAGCGCGATTGGACGATTTGCTCCTGGTGGCCGGTGGCCAGGAAACACCCGACGGCGCTGCGACCCGTCATTGCTTCACGCTCGACCTGACCGTCGCTGGGGCCCGCTGGCAATCGTTGCCCGCCTGGCCGGGAGCACCGCGCTTGATGGCCATGGGGATGGCCTTGGGGCGGGAATTTGTGCTCATCAGCGGCAAGAACCCTCAACCCGGCCGGCCCACCGAGACATTGACCGACGCTTACGCCCTCCAACCAGCCACGCGCAGTTGGCGCCGGTTGACAGATGTCGGCCGGCCGGTCGAGCCAGCCGTGCCGGTGATGGCCGCCACGGGCGTGGCGCTCGATGGCCACCGGCTGCTCGTGCTGGGCGGCGGTGCCTATCAATACCTGGCCCGAACGGAAGAACTCGCCGCCCAACTGCAAGCCGCGCGGGCGCAGGGCGCTTCGACGGCCGAGATCGCGGCATTGGCGCAGGGACGCGCCACGCTCGTTCATCCCGGGTTCCAACGCGAGGTACGGCTCTACGACGCCCGCACCGACCGATGGCAATGCGTCGGCCTGCTGCCGATGGCGCGCCCTCCGGTGAATACAACCGCTGTACATTGGCGCGGCGCATTCGTTTTGCCCACCGGTGAGATATTGCCCGCCACGCGTACCCCTGCCATCTGGCAGGCGACCCTCGCACCGTGAGACAGTTCTCCCCAAACTGGAGAGCTTTCCAAACTCCTGCTTCCTGTTTCTACTTCAGTCCTGCCGCCTTTAGAAAAGCGGCGGATGGCGGTCCCTGATAGTCGTCACGACCGCCGGCAGTACGAGCGGTCGCCCGAATGAGTTGGGTGTAGCCGACGGCAAACCCTTCCAGATTCTCCTGCAGGAGCTTCTCCCGGCGGTCGCAGAGTTCCACGGCCCGCTTCACCGCTGCGGTCGCCCGCCCTCCGCTCTCCCGCACCTGGTCCATCACTCTCAGGATCTCGATCTGCAATTTTGTCAGATCAAGTCCCACTTGGAGGAACGCCACCCGCTTCCCATACACCTCCGGTCCGCCTGCGACCTGCTTCGCCGCATCCCGCAGGAAGCCGTCCGCCTGGCTCAGGATCTCGGGCGTGTAGATCTCTTTGAAGATGTCGTTCCGTTCGATGAAGCGCCCGATCGCAGGTCTCGTCCGCTCCAGGACGGAGTACTGAACCTGCTCCATCAACTCGAAGTACTTTTTGACGTCCTGGGCGGCGCCACTGAATCCGCGGCGGTAATAGTCCGTCAGCACGGCGTTCGCGTCCTGCAACGGGTCCCAGGCCAACTGCGCAATCAGGTAATACTCCACCCCCTCGGCCGCCCAGTGTTCGGGGATCGAGTCGATGTTCAGCCCCACGCACCGGTTCTCCGCCAGGAATCGAAAATCCTCGATGGTTCGCCTCATCGCCACGGCGGACAGGGCCAGTTCGCCGCCGGAATAGTGAAAAAGGTTCGGCCGATAAACCAGGTTCGACGCCTTCTCCGCCCAACCCTTCCACAGCAGCTTGTCGGCTGCCCGTTGTTTCTCACCCAGGAACGGGAACCCAGACACGAACCCGATCACGAGATTCTTCTCCAACACCTCTCTAACCGGCGGGGTCCGGTTGACGTTGTATCCCCAAGCGCCGACGTAAACCTCCCGGCCCGGGAAACGCTTCCTCAGCTCCCGCGCCAGTATATTCCACGACTTGACATGCCGATCGGTCAAAGCATTGGGCGCCTCCGGGGCATCCCAAGACCGGCAGGTTTCGCAGCCGCAGTTGGCAGCATTGCCGTCGTTCGGCGACGCGCTGACCATGATTCGTGCCGGGCGGTTTCGGAGTTCCTGCTCCGCATTGTCCAGCCATCGAGCCAGCATGCCCGGGTTCGACACGCAAAGCTTCACCCGGTCGGGCTTCGGATCGGCATTCCGCGTGCCATCAGGCCGGAGCGCGAAGTACTCCGGGTGTTTCTCATGATAGTCCGCCCACCACGTAGCAAAGGCATGCCCGCCGGCCATGTCGTAGGAATCCAAGTACGCCCGCTGGAGACGGTACCAGTCCGTCGCCACCTGCTGTTTTTGTCGCATCAGCCGATCCAGTTCCGGCGCCCCCGGTCCCTGACCCGGCTCGGCGGACAGGTAGTTGGGGCGATAGATCTTTCGCTGCCGAAAGATCGGGTGGAACCGGTAGACAAACGGCGGGAAGGTCACGCGGTCCTGCCGGACGATGTCTTCCCCCAGCGGCCCGGGCCAGAGCCAGCGCACACCCAGATACTTTTGCAGGAACGTATACACCGCGTTCGCGGTTCCGTACTCCGTTTGAATCTCCCCCACCATCCGGTCGCGGCCCGCGACGACCAGGTCGTGACCGTTGCAGGCGATCAGCACTTCCTCCGGGTTCTTCAGATCGAAATCCACGTCGGGGAACCTGGCCTTTAACAGCGCGTGGTGGCCGACCCAGATGGCGCCGGCACCCGGAGGCTGCGACCCCGGGGCGCCGAGCGTGGCCTTTGCGCCGGAGACTTTCTCGAAGTACGCGGCCATTTCCATCGCCGCCCGCTTCGTGGCGGGCGAGGCATCCGCGGCGACCATGATGGGGGCCCGGCTCATCCCGTTTTCGGCCAAGATCATCTCTGCGGCGCCGACCGTTCCTGCGACCGCGCCGAAAGCGCACGCCAGGGACAGGAGTTTGGCTTTGGCGTTGGGAAATCCGGATGTAGTTTTCATGGGTCGGGCCGGGGATGCGCAGCGAACTTCGTTGCGGTCTCGAGGCGGCAGCTTCGCCCAGGCGCGCCTGGGCGAAAGCCGATTATGCCGGTTTATATTTCACACCGCGGCTTCGACCCGAAGACCATCGCAGAGCAGCCGCGTGGCCAGCGTCACCGAATCGGAAGAAAAATAATCAGCGTGGCCAGCGTCACCCGTGGACCGCAGTGCCAGCTCGGGGCGGGAAGGTGGTCGGAAATTCATACCCTGAGAGGATATTTGTGCCTTCGGTGGCGCGGTGCTTGATTGGAGAAACCTTGCTTAATCGGACGCTGCCCTGCCCCGCCCTGCTCCTTCACACCTAAGGCGCAATCACAGTTCGCCGCCGCTCCTCGATGCCGCCGAGGGTCTGTTCCTTCCCTGCCCTGCCCCACCCCGCCCCCGTTCCTCCGCAAGCCGACAACCTGCAACCCCCATGAAGACCACGCTCATTGCCGCACCTTCGCATCTCGCTTTAATCTTCGCGCTAACCGCCAGCGCACTGGCGCAGACGGCGCCACCCCCCCCACCCGAGGCGGCGCCGGTCCCAACTGCCCCGCCGGTCATCGAACTTTCCCCCTTCGTGGTGTCGGACACCGCGAACACCGGGTGGGTCGCCACCGAAACTCTGGCGGGCAGCCGCCTGCGGACGGACTACCGGGATGTCGCCAATCAAATCGAGACGTTGACGAAGGACTTGATGACCGATCTCGGCCTGACGAGCATCGATCAGGCGATGATCTATTCCGCCAATGTGGAGAATCAGAACGAGTTTGTTGGATGGGAGGGGGGCGGAATCCAGCGCGTGAATCGTCCCGGGCGCGTGCGGGGGCTCTTCGACGCCACGATGACGCGCAATTTCTTCGAAGCGGGAAATCCGACCGACAACTTCAACATCGAGCGGGCCTCGATTTCCAGCGGCCCCAACGCGATCCTCTTCGGGCTGGGGAGCCCCTCGGGGATTATCGATGCCACGCCGGCCCGGGCACAAATGCGCAACAAGTACGGGTTTGAGCTCCAATATGGATCCGGTTCATCCAACCGGGGAACGTTCGACGCCAATGTCATGGTCCTGCCCCGTAAACTGGCCGTGCGCGTCATGGGCCTCACCGCGGAACAACATATGTATAAAACGCCCAGTGCCGACAACGACAAGCGCCTGTATGGCGCGGTCACCTTCCAGCCATTTCGTAACACCACGCTGATTCTCCAGGGCGAGCGAGCCGACCGGAAGGTCTATGGCATGAATCGGATCGTGCCGGCGGATTTCGTCTCGAACTGGTTGAACGCCGATCAAATTTCAGGCAGCGGTTATACGGCGGCCAGGCCTGTCTATAACAACAACGCCGGTTTTGCCGGAATCGCGCACAATCGGGTCTTCAACCAAGCGGGTCAAAACCCGGTGCTGGGCGAGGATGGATCAATACGGGGCTGGCGCAATTCGGTTGTGGTCCGGAATCCGTCCAGTCTGTCCGGAGTGAATCCGAACTTCGACGCGGGACTCACCACCACCGTGCTGGATCCCGCAATTTTTCCGTTCGACGTGAATCTCCAGGGCCTCACCCGGCTCCAACGCTACAAGGCCTATACAAAAACGGTGATTGTCGAGCAGAAGCTGGCGAAGGACTTGTTTCTCGAGCTTGCCTATAACCATGAAAATGCCACTCCACGAGTCAATGGCGCCGGGGCCTGGCAGATGGGAGGAAATAATATAGATCTGATGGTCGATCCCAATCAGTTCATTCCCAATACGACGACCCCCAACCTCAACTTCGGAAAGCTCTACACGCAGGGCTTCATGCGCAATGACTACTCCTTCAGCAAGACGGAGGATTATCGCGCCACCCTTTCCTACGAATTCGATCTGGCGCGGAAGCTGGAGACGCGCGGCGGCTGGACCCGGTGGCTGGGCCGCCATCGGGTGTATGGATTGTACACGCGGCAGAATCGGGATGCCCGCAACCAGGGATCGATTACCCGCCTCATCCTCGACAATCCCGCGATTCCGGGCATCACGCTGACCCCGCGGACGGCGCGGAACTGGGCGATCAACGCCACCCGCACCCCGCAGTTGCGGCACTATTTCGAAACGCCCTACGATGCCCAGGGCGCGGTGGGACCGCTGACCGGGAATTGGACACTCACCGATGCGAATGGCGCTCCGTACCAGCTCTATCTCGACGATACCGGACTGGTTTCGCCCGAAGGCAAACGCCTCGCGGGCAACAGCGTCGCAACCGGCGATCTCACCCAGGTGGACGGGAGAATCTTCGCCTGGCAGGGCTACTTCCTGCCGGATCGGCAGAACGACAGCCGCCTGGTCCTCACCTTCGGAGTGCGCCAGGATTCGGTCAGGAACGCGAACCTCGATCTTCCTTCGACGACCCAGGACTTCTCCGGGCTGTATCCGATCCTCTGGGACACGGAATACGCGGAATTCGATCCCAAGGAGTCCGGTATCAACCGCAACTACGGCGTCGTGGCGCGCCCGCTCAAATGGTTGACGTTCTTTTACAGCCGGTCGTCGACTTTCAATCTCAGCATCGGACGCTGGGATCCGTTTGGAGAATTGATCAAAGGAGCCTCGGGGAAGGGAGAGGACCATGGCATCCGTCTCGATCTGTGGACCAACAAAGTCGCGCTGCGGTTGAACAAATACGAGAACAGCAACGGCCCAACGACACCGGGGAACCAGATCCGGCAAATGCGGCCCACCTTTCAGACGATCGAGCAACGTGTGATCGAACTCAATCCCGGCATTCCGCGCATCAATGTCACGGATGGCAACCGGAACGGCTACCTTGTCCGCGCCGCGAATACATATTTGAATATGGCGGACACCGTGTCCACCGGCTATGAGCTCGGCCTCGACCTGACTCCGACGCCGAACTGGAACATCCGGGTCAACGGATCCAAGGCGAGCGCGGTGCAGTCCAATATTGCGTCCACCTGGATCGAATGGGCGGCGCAACGCCTGCCGGTGTGGGAGGCACTGGTCGCGACCAACGGTGAGGTCGATGCTGCGGGCAGGCCCGTGACGTGGCGAACGGCCCCGGTGAGTGCGAACAATCCGACCGGCCAGACGATCGAGCAGTATTACAATCAGGTGCTGGTCGGGCAGACCTTCGCCTTCATCAAGGCGGTGGAAGGCCGTTCGACCGAGAACGCGACGCCTGCGCGGGCCAACGTGATTACCAATTACCGCTTCAGCGAAGGCCGGCTGAAGGGGCTTGGTTTTGGTGGCGCCGCCCGCTGGCGCGACGCACAGATTATCGGTTATGCGCTGTCGACCGACGCGGCCGGCAACAGCAATCTCGATGTAAACAAGCCCCTCCCGGGCCGCGAGGAACTGTACTTCGACGGCTTTGCCAGCTATCGCGGACGGATGAAGGTGCTGGGAAATTTCAACTACCGCGTGCAGCTCAATGTCCGCAACGTGCTCGACAAGGACGATCCCCTCCCCGTGAAGAAATACACCACCGGCCAGACCGTCTTGCTGGGCACGATTGAACCACGCGTTACGACCCTGACGTTTGCCGTGGATTTCTGAGCCTCGTCTCCCATGTATAATCTGCGAATCCTTCTTCCCGTGCTGGCGCTTGCTGCAGCTGCGCCCTCCGCCCGCGCGGTCGAAAAGGTCGATGTGTTCACGGCGGGACGCGACGGCTATCATACGTACCGGATCCCGGCCATCGTCCAACTCCCAAACGGCATGCTCCTCGCCTTCTGCGAAGGGCGGAAGAACGGCAACAGCGACATCGGCGACGTCGACCTGCTGCTGAAACGTTCGACGGACGAGGGTCGCACGTGGAGCGCCGCTCAGATCCTATGGAGCGACGGCACGAACACCTGCGGCAATCCCTGCCCGGTCGTCGACCGCACGACCGGGACGGTGTGGTTGCATGCGACGCACAATCTCGAGCAAGATCATCTGAAGGAAATCGTGCCGAAACGAAGCCCGGGAACGCGCACGCCTTGGGTGATGCATTCGACTGACAGCGGGGCAACGTGGTCCGAGCCGAAGGCAATCACGCGTTCGGTCAAGGATCCGGGCTGGGGGTGGTATGCGACCGGCCCTGGAATCGGCATCCAGATTCAGCACGGGCCGCATGCGGGGCGGCTCGTCATTCCCGGGAATCACAGCTATGACGATCCGGCAGGCAGGTTGGCCGGGGGGCCCTACGAGTCCGGAGCGCACTGCTATTATTCCGACGACCATGGGACCACGTGGAAACTCGGTGGCACGATCCGTCCAAAAGTGAACGAAAGCCAGGTGGTGGAACTTCTCGACGGCCGCGGCACGCTCCTGATGAACATGCGTTCCCTGTTCGGCCGCGGTTGTCGCGCCGAGTCCACCAGCGGCGATGGCGGCATCACCTGGACGGCCCCGCGCGATGTTCCGGCATTGGTCGAACCCGTTTGCCAGGCCAGCATCTTCCGCTATGAACCTGCCGCCGCGGACGTTCCGGGTCTCATCCTGTTTTCCAACCCCGCCGATCCCCGGCAAAAGCAAAGGGTTCGGATGACCGTGCGGGCGAGCGAAGACAACGCGCGCACGTGGCCGCGGACCCTCGAACTCCATGCCGGCCTTGCCTCGTATTCATGCCTCGTCGCGCTGGCTGGCAACCGCGCCGGCTGCCTCTACGAAAACGGCGAGCAGGATCGGTACGAACGCCTCACTTTCGCCCGTTTTGCTTTGGCCGAGATCAAGCGGCGACCTTAAAGGGCGATTCGCAGCGATCTAATTCAAATTCGCGCTCAAGGTAAGACTGATTATCCATGGCCTCCGCTATTGCCAGACGGACATTCCGGTCTTCCCGCAGAGTCACATCGGCCTATGCATAACTGGAAAAGCGCTTCAACCTGCCGGTGCGTTCGTTCGTGAGCGCCTGAGAAACAGCCACTGCTTACTAAGCCGTGGATTTATCCGGTTCGGGCGTTATCAGCGGTGGATTTTGCTATGGTGGGAATGTGATTCGCACCGCCGACGGTCTCTACCGAAAACACCGGGCGCGGCCAGGAGATCTGAGCCTACAGCCAGCGATCCATCCAGTCGAACGCCTCGTCCTGCATCTCCGGGCGGAACGAATGAGGCACATCGTGGAATGCGCCGCGGAAACGCTCCGGCCGGCCCGCCTTGGCGTAAATGCGCGTGAGCTGGTCGACCGCCGCGCGCATTCCAGAAAGTGGATATAGTTTGTCCTGGAGGCATTGCTGCACCAGCAACGCGCCTGGCGCGTGGAGTGCCGCCGCGTCAGGCAGGTCGAGCAAAGGGTAAAGACCCGGCACGAACACCTGCCACGTGTGCCGGATGTTGTTTCTCAGCTGGTGCGCCCATTCCGTCATCCAGCCCGCGACCACCGCCGCCTTGATTCTGGGATCGGCGGCAATCGCCATCGCGGTTCGAAACCCGCCACCCGAAAGTCCGATGCACCCGATGCGCCCGCCATCCACATCCGGCCGGCTCAGCAAGTAGTCGACCGTGCGCATCTCGTCCCAAACATGAATCCCCGGCCAGGTCGCACCGGTCGCGATGATCGTCTTGGCCGTGAGATGCTCGTAGAAACTGCAGACGCGATTCGTCGCCGCGATCCATTCGGCTGAGCCGGGTGCCGCCGAACGTGCGATGTCCAAGGCGTCGCGCACCTCGGTAAAGACCTTCGCGCGGTTGATCGCCTGCACCTGCAGCCGCCGCTCGCCGAAATAAAACGCATCGATCGCGATCACGACGTAACCGCGCCGCACCAGGCTTTCCGCCCAGGGGCGGGCATAGGTGCCGTGGCGAAACTCCGTCAGCGCCGCCGATTCACCCGGTGACGAAAGCACTTTCTCGTGCCCCCACGTGAACCGTCCGCTGTGACAGTGCAACGCGAGCACCGCCGGCAAGCGGCCTGAACGCTGCTTCGGCACGAGCACACGCGCCGGAATGTGATACGCGGCCGTGGCGTGAATGTTCACGACTTCAACCGTGAACTCATCGCGCTCTTCGCGCCGAACCAGATCCGCTGCGAGCGGCACCGGAGTTGGATCGTAGCTCAGCCGCTGCCGCAGCACCGGTCGCGCGGCCGCCTTCCACTCCTCCAGCGACGACCACCGCGTATCCAGAAAAGACATGCGAGGTGCGTTTTCGCGGGCCAGCCACTCCATCAGCGAATGGAAATTCGGCAGGTCGGGCGGCCCAGCCTCGTTCGACGCAGCCGCGAGGCCTTCGGCTGCCGCAGTCGCGCCATCGGCGTCGGCCAGCGGCAGCGCCAGCGCGCCACCCAGCAGTCCCAAGGCCTGGCGACGGGTCAGGGCGGAGGCCGGGCGCGATTTCTCCTCGGGCGGGATGTTTGGGTCCACGGCTCTTGATGCGCCCAACCGCGGATCCACCCAATCGAAAAATCGGGAAACTTCGTTCCGGGCGAACCTCCGGCTGGCGCTTGCAACCACTCATCGCGCAATCGCCTGCGGGATGCCGTGCCGGCCATGGAAGAAAACACCATGCCGCGTTAGGCCACCGGACCATCCGAGAACACGGCTAATCTGAGCGGCACCTTCGACCGGGTTGCGGGACAGTGACCGGCAACCCACGGGCAAACCCGTGGTTCACGCGCAGCGCAGTATCGGGGGAGGATCACTTTTTCCGGGGCCGTGCTGTCGAATCATTTAAACGGAAAAGATCATGAAAACTCACAAGAAAAAGAAAAATCTGACGACCACCTCTCTCACCGCCATGGCGCTGTGCCTGGTGCCGGTCGCGGGCCAGGCTCAATCGACCCACGACACGACGCGCGACAACCCGCAACCCGGCCACCACACGGATGCAGCTTCGCAAGATACCGCGGCGGCCACGACCGACCAGGCGTCCACCGTCACGAAAACCGAGTCCCCTTCCACGCCGGATCTCCCCCGCCAATCGAGCGCTTCGACGACTGAACAGCCGGCTTCCTCCACCGCCAATCAAAGCTCGGCCGTGGGCGCTTCACCAGGTGCCACCCCGGCGGTCAAGTCGAGCGCAACGGCGTCGATCAGCGAAAAATCAGGCGAAGCAGCTACGGCCCAGACTCCCAGCTCTTCCTCCATGAGTTCGACTCAGCACGCCGCGGCGATCGTCTCCTCGCAGCAAACGGTGCACGTGGCGACGAGCGATATGCGCGACAACACGGTGCGGAAATACGCCGGCCAGCATGTGCGCGGCAGTGACGGCAAGGACCTGGGCAAGATCAAGGATTTCCTGGTCGACCCGCAGTCCGGCAAAGTCGCTTACGGCGTGGTGTCCTCCGGCGGAGTGCTGGGCATCGGCGATAAGATTCGTTTCGTGCCGTTTAACACGCTCCAGCATTCCTCCGACGGGAAGGAATTCACGGTGAACATCGACGAAGCGCAGTGGAAGCAAATGCCATCGATGGACAACAAGAAGCTGGATCAGGGAAATATCACGATTTCAGACAGCGAGCGGCGGCAACTCGAACAGCAGTTCGCCGGCAGTACGACAGCCTCGAGCCAGAGTTCGGAGTTTTACACGTCGGCCATTTCATCGAATCTCGTCCTCGCGGGCGATCTCACGGGACGCGAGATCCATTCCGGTGAGACCGAGGTCGGCACGATCGAATCGGTCGTAATCGATCAATCGGCGGGCACCGCCGGTGCGCTGGTCGATCCCGACGACGAGTTCATCAAGTCCGAGGAGAAGTTTGTGGTGCCGCTCGCGAAGCTCCAAATCGCGGGGAAGAAGGACCGGATCACATCCTCGCTCGCGCCCACCGACTTTCAGGCGCAGGCCGGGTCAAGCAGCGCCATGACGAGCAGCGCGGCGGGGAGCGGCAGCACGAGTGTTGCCAGCACGGATACGTCGTCATCGGCGACCGGGGCCGACTCGACGCAGACGGACGCGACGAACTCCGTTGCGGCTGGCTCCGATACAGGCGCCCAGACCAACCCCGCGACGGCCTCGACCAACGTGGACAGTAGCGTGGCCCCAGCCAGCTCTGCATCGACCTCGTCGACCGTCGCGTTGGGCGACACGCAGACGCCCGACTCGCCGGCCTCGTCGCCGAGCAGCAGCGGGCAGTCCTCCACCGCGAGCAGCACCTATGACTCATCCGTGACATCGAGCTCCAAGGATTCGTCAGTGGCATCGAACTCGCCGTCGTCGAGCGTGAGCAACCCAGGCGACCAGCAGTTGTCGCCCACGGGTCGCGACACCGCACCGTCGCACCGCACCACGGCGTCGAGCAGCGAGATAACGGCATCCAGTAGCGCAGACCGGCAGGACAGCAAGAGCATGGCGTCGACCAAGCCGTCGGCGAGCGAGAGTCGCTCCGCTGACTATTCCTCGAGCAACACCGCGCCGTCGAGCAACACGTCATCGAGCCAGTCTCCCACGACCAGTACGGGCAGCAGCAGCATCGCGTCCTCGAGCACGCCGACCTACTCGAGCACGCCGTCCTCAGCGACACCGACCGCGGAAGATCAGTCGTTGACCAGCCGCAGTGGTTCGAGCCAAAGCAGCACCACGATGCCGTCCGACAAAACGGCTTCGCAGTCCGCTCTGGCGCAGGATAGCACACCGGCCGCCTCGAGTTCGAGTCAGGTGACTGACCCGTCGACTCCGAGCATCAGCGATACGTCGCGCGATGTCGCATCGACAACGACGCCGGATACGGATTCCACGTTGTCGCCCACGGGGACGACCAGTGCGGATCAGATCCCAGCCGGCACCGACC
>JBBRCR010000104.1:0-19469 GCA_038204695.1 Opitutales bacterium
GCCGCGCAGTGGCAAAGCGGCCTGGCCAAGGAGTGGATCGAGGCCGCGGCCGACCCCGCCGACGCTCCCGGCCTGGGCGTGTTCTATGTCGATGGCCATGTCCGGGTCTATCACGGCGCGCTCACGTCCTTGCCGCGCCGGTCAACTCCGGGCTCATCGCCGCCTTGCGCGAACAGGTCATCCCGCAATTGCTCGCGGCCACGGCGGCAACTGCGGCCACCACGCCCACCCCGCCGGGCGCCGGCGCGGATTCTGGGCTGGACCGATGAGATCCCCTCGCTGCTGATGACGCATCACGTGGTCGTGAGCAAAGCCGGCGGCGCGACGACGCAGGAGGCCCTGGCCGCGCGCTGCCCGATGGTGGTGAACCAGATCGTGCCCGGCCAGGAAGAGGGCAACTACGAGTTGCTGCGGCGGCACGGGATCGGCGCGCTTGCGGAAACGCCCGAGGCCGTGATCGCCGAGCTCCACCGGGCGTTTCACAACCGCGGGGTCGTGTGGCGCAGTTGGCGGCTCGCGCTCGAGCCGCTCTCGCGGCCAGCCGCGGCTCGCGACATCGCGGCGGCGCTCATGGCGCGGATCGCCGGTGCGGAGGAGCCGATCCCGCTGCCGCTGCGCCCGCCGTCCACATTTGCGGCACGAACTCCGGCCTCCGCATGAAAACGCTCTTCATTTTCAACCCCTGCTCGGGTCGCAATCTCCGCCGGCCAGGCCTCGCCGACGCGATCCGGGAGTTCATCTCGTCGCGCCGGGTCGATGCCCGGCTGGCGACGACGGACGGTCCCGGACACGCGACGCTGCTGGCGCGCGAGGCCGTCGCATCGGGTCATCAAGTCGTCGTCGCCGTGGGCGGCGATGGCACGATGAACGAAGTCGCGCAGGGCCTGATCCACACGCCCGCGGCGCTGGCGCTGGTGCCGTGCGGGTCGGGCAACGGGCTCGCCCGGCATCTCGGCCTGCCGCGCGCGCCGCTCGCGGCCTTGCAGCTCGCGTGCGGGCAGGGCGTCCGCATGGCTGCGGTGGATACGGGCACGGCGAACGGCCGGCAGTTTTTCAACGCGATGGGCCTCGGCCTCGATGCGGATGTCAGCCGCCGTTTCAACCGGCTCACGCAGCGAGGCCTGCCCGCTTATGTGCGGGTGGCGTGCTCGGCTTTGCGCGAGTTGAAGTCGGAGCACTGCACGATCCGCGCCGCGGGCCGGACCGAGGTGCTCGATGTGCTGCTGATCGCGGTCGCCAATTCGGATCAATACGGGAACAACGCGTGCATCGCGCCGGGCGCGCGCGTCGACGACGGCCAGCTCGACCTCGTGGCGGTGAAGGCGGTCGGGCTCGCCGGAGTCGCGACGCTGGTGCCCCGCCTGTTCCTCGGGAGCCTCGACCGCAGCCCCCACATTCTGCGACTTGCGGGCTCGCGCTTCACCATCGAGCGGAAGGCGGCGGGCCTGATCCACACCGACGGCGAGACGCACGCCACGGGCGCCCGCGTGGAGATCGAGGTGCAGCCGGCCAGCCTGCGCATGCTGATCCCGGCGGTGTCGCGAGCCGTGGTGCGTCCTTTAACGGTGCCGGCGGGCCGCGCGGCGCTGCAAATGCCATGAAGCTCCACGTCCGCACCGTGATCATTTCCGACGTGCACCTGGGCACGTCGGATTCGAAGGTGCACGAGGTGAATCATTTTTTGCGCAGCACGCGCTGCGAGAAACTCATCCTCAACGGCGACATCATCGACGGTTGGCAGCTGCGCCGCGGCGGGGCCTGGACCAAGGCCCACACGCGCTTCATCCGGATCGTGCTGAAAAAACTCGAGAAGCGCGACACCGAGGTGATCTACCAGCGGGGGAATCACGACGACGTGCTCGCCAGTTTTCTTCCCTTGGATTTCGAGAACCTGCGCATCGTGGAGGATTACGTGCACGAGACGCCGCGGGGAAATTACCTCGTGCTGCACGGGGACATCTTCGACACGGTGACGAAGAATTTCGTGTTTCTCGCGCATCTGGGCGACTGGGGCTATCGCGCGCTGCTCGAGCTGAACCGGCTCTACAACGCCTGGCGGCGTTTCCGCGGGAAGGAATACTGGTCGCTGAGCAAGGCGATCAAGGCGCGGGTGAAAAAGGCCGTCAGCTACATCTCGAAATTCGAGGAGCATATCTCGGAGCTGGCGGAGCGCCGCGGGTGCGTGGGCGTGATGGGCGGTCACATCCACACGCCGGCCGACCGGATGATCGGCCGTATCCATTATCTGAATTCGGGAGATTGGGTCGAGTCGCTGACGGCGATCGTGGAGCACTGGGATGGGCGCTTCGAGCTGATCGAGTTCGGCGAGTTCGCGAAGCGGCATCCGATGGAGGAGTCGAGCGGAGTGGAAACGGCTGCGGGCGGGGCGGAGGCGTGAAGGGTGGCGCACGCGCGCGGTGGTTTGCCGGCAGGTCGCGTGTGTGACGATCGGGCGCGGCGGTCGCGGGAAATTCACGATCCGTGGATTGTCAGCGGCGGGGGCGTTTGCACGCTCCGCGGCTCCGGCACCGCAAACGCTTCGCCCTTACCATGAATCACGCTCTTCTGCTCGAACCCGCGGCGCTGCCGTCCGCGCTGCCGCCCTGTGCCTCCAAAGATCTTTCCGGCGAAGCGATCGCGGGAGAGTCGTTGTTCCCTCTGCAGCTGGCGGTGGCCCGGCGGGCGGACACGCTGCCGCGCGATTGCGAGGAGTCGCGGCGGGCGGACCGGAAACGCTGGCTGCGCGCCGAGCAGGAAATTTTCGAGGGCGTGGAAGAACGGCGCAGCATGTGGCGGGCCGGCGACATATGAATTGATGGCGCGCCGGA
The DNA here is from genome assembly GCA_038204695.1 of Opitutales bacterium. Taxonomy (GTDB): domain Bacteria; phylum Verrucomicrobiota; class Verrucomicrobiia; order Opitutales; family Opitutaceae; genus ER46. The sequence continues at coordinate 2,829 of JBBRCR010000104.1, forward strand.
AGCGCCACGTCAGGTTTTTCCGGCTTCCGGATCCGCGGCAAAAGCCGGAAAAATTCCGACCTGTAAATAGTCCCGCGTGGCCCAGAACAGTTTTTCTGCCAAAGCACAGTCGCGGACTTTATTCGCGTGGGCTGAGCGTATTGCGCGCCGGCGGCCGGGCCGCTCGAATCCCGCACAAGGCAGTGAGGTGCAGTCGCAACGCATCGCAGACATCGTTCAGGCTCCACGCCTGGCTGATCTGGGCGGAGTCGCAGCGCGGGTTTTCCAGATCCGAAGACAGGATTCCGGCACGACATCGTCCGCCTCGTGCACCGCAGGAAACACTTCGCGGAGGCAGGCCTTGAGGCCGCGACGGGGAGCAGCCAGAAAACGCGTTCGGAAAACCCGGGCACTCACTCCTCACCTCGCGCTGAAATCGCCCCCGCCTCGCCGTCCACGATCATCCTCAAGGTCACGTGCGCCAGGCAGCTCTGGTCGCCGCGCCGATAGAGCGCACTCCAGTGCGCGTAGGCGTTGCGATTATACTCGCACGAGAGATTCACCTGCGCGGGGGCGCGCACTTCGTACTTCAACTCGACGGATTGTCCGGGGAGCAGTCGCGCCGGCAGGGGCTGCGCCGCGGCGACCGCGAAATCGAGCCGCATGTGAAACGACCCGCGCAAATCCTCGATCGGCCGGGTGCCCGCGTTTTTCAACGCGATGCTGACGATCGCAGAGCTCCCGGGCGCGAGCCTCGTCGGTTCGCGGCTCGCGACGATCTCGAGCTGCGCATCCGCCTGCGGGTTGCCCTGCTCATGGAACGACGCGAGCAGCCACGGCAGGTAATTGAAGACGAGGCCGGTCGAGCGCGTTCCGGGAATAGGTTTCGAATTCGCGCCGTAGCCGAGGCTCGCGAGCCGCGCGGGCGGCACGAGATACAACGGGTCCTGCGTGCGCGCGTAAACATACGCCATCAACCGGCCCTGATTGCCGATATGCTGCGGGCTGCCGCCCTTGCGCGGTGAGCCGGCCTTGCTCGCCAGCGAATCGGGCCAGATCCAGGCATCGGTCAGCGTCCATTGCGCAAATCGCCCGAGCATCGCGTCGACCTCCGGGAGCTGCGCCCAGCGGTTGAACTTGATCAGCCCCGACGAGATCACGCCGTTGCAGAACGGCGAGCCGGAGTAGAACGCAGGCGTTTCGAAAATGCGCGAAAGGAAGCCGCTGCGCACCGGGTGCTCCCATTTCAGGCACTGGTCCACGAGCGCGGCGGAGGCGCGGAGGTATTTCTCGTCGCTGGTCGCTTCGTAGACATCGTTGCACGTCATCAGCGCGTGCCCCACCAGGCGCTCCATGCCGGTGGTGAGAATCGGAGTGCGGCGCGAGGCCCAGTCGGCGATCCCGCGCGCGCCGGCGAGGCCCGTCGGCTCGCCGGTGAAATACGAATGCCAGATCAACCCCTCGACGTAGCCGGCGTGATTGTAGTCGGGTCCCTGTGCCGAGTGGTGGCCGAACGTCCCGTGGCTGTGCACACGCTGCGCCCGCGCCCAGTCGGCGTGCTGGCTCGAGTAGTGAATCGTGTCGACGTCGAGGTAATGCTGCGCGCTGGCGAGCCCGAGCCGCAGCGCCGCGCGATCGCCCGTGCGCGCGAAGTGCACCAGGCACGCGGCGGGCAGATCGTATTCGTTATTATCCCACAGCGGGCTGCCTTTGACGTAGCCGCTCGAGCTGTGGTCCCCGTAATTCTCGAAGCCGAGGCCGACGCGCGCGATGACCGGTCCGTTCATGTGCGCGACGAGAGATTTTTCGACTTCGGGGAGGCCGCTCTCCGCCGCCGTGATGATGTTTCCGAGCGCGCGGCTGCGCACATACCAGTCGGGGCTGGCGGTCGCGAGAATCGGTCCCGCCGCGAGCAGCGGCGCGTCGACGGGCGCGCCCTCGCCGTAGAAGAGCGCCACGTGATGGGTTTTACCGATCCCCTCAATCCAGTCAAAATTTCCGCCCTCGGCCGCCCACAGATCAATGTTCACCTGAGACGAATTCCAGCGCAGCGCCTTGGGAAATTGCTCGCGGAAATCGGCGAGGCCTACGTGCAGGTTTGCGGTGTCGCCGAGTCCGAGACCCAGCCAGCCGGCGACGCGGCCCGGCGTTTCGTTCCCGCGGTAATCGGCCACGATCGTCTCGGTCTTCTGGATGCGTGAACCGAGCGAGGGGCCCGTGCCCGCGTCGTGCCGCACCGAAGTGATCGCCGCAGCGGGCCGCAGTTTTAGCGCGAAGGATTTGATCACCACCTTGCTGGCCATTGAGCCGCCGACGTCCTTCGCCGGCCGGCTGTCGGTGTTGGCGACGAAGTAGTCGATCTCCACGAGCGGGCTGCCGGCGTAGGCGTGGATCCGTGCGCGGTGATGAAACCCCGACGACGGCTTGCCGGATTCGGCGAGGCTCGTCTCGACCAGAATCACGGTGTGCAACGGGCCGGCTTGCTCGACTTGCAGCTTCGTGACCGGCAACTCCAACGCGCTCCACACGCGTCCGCCGGCCTCGACGATTTCCGCTTCGACGGGATCGCGTTGCAAGACGTCTCCGGACGCGCGCCGGACATTCTCGATCAAACCGAAGCGGGAACTGGAAACCAGGAAACGAAGCGCGCCGGTGTTCACTTCGATTCCGGCGCCCGTTCGCTCCACCTGGACGGAAGACGGCGAAGGCGCGGGCTTCACGCGGTTGCCCAAGGCGACGGTGTAGTTGCCGGTCACGCCGCGCGCAAACGGATGCATGAAATCGACGAAGATCCATTTCGCGCTGCCATCCGGCCACGTGGCGGTGATCCGATTCTGGCTCGGAACCGGCCGGCCGTCCGCGTCGAGCACGGCGATGTTGTCCGCGGAAATCAGTTCGCCCTGCGGAATGGGCAAACCGCAGCGGACTGGCCATAGCTTCGCTCCGGTGAAGGCTGGCGCTTCGAAGGTAATCGGAACCTTCGTCTCCTCGGCGCGACCGCGCTTCGTTTGCGCAGGCTTCTGCTTCGCCGCGGCGAACAACCGTTCGATGTCAGGCGCGTGAGCGACCGGCAGCAAGCGCACGTAATCGAAATACGCCGGCCCCGCCTTGATCGGATCGACGTAACAGGCGTCGAGCCACAGCTCGATCACACCATCGGTCATCGGTTGCGGGCCGAGGTCGATTTCGTCGCCGCCCTCGAAGCGTTTCCACGTTTTGCCGTCAAGCGACACGGCGACCGGCCGGCCTGGATCGCTCAGGCGCGCGTGATAAGGGCCGGCATGCGCCTTTGCGCGGTAATGGAGCGCGCGCGCAAGATCGGGCGCGCGATCCGCCTTCACGGTGTCGGATTTCAACACCGCGCCGTCGGTCCAGAGGATGACGTTCGGGTTGTCCTCGAAATTGCTCCGCCAGTCATCGCCCTTCTGCTCCGGCTCCGTGAGCTTATCGAGATCGACGGTGACGAGAGCCCACTTGCCGTCGCCGTTCTGATCGGCCGTCGAAAGCAGTTCGCGATTCACGATGCCGAAATTCGACTCGAGCAAAACGCCGGCGCGGGTGCGTGGATGCGGACGCGTGATGAGCGCGCCGGTTTGATACGTGTCGATTTCGGTGGGACGCAGCGTCAGCGCCTCCGTGAGCGCGGTGCCGCGGCCGAATCCGCGCAGGCGTGCACGCACAGTGGCGGTGCCGGGCCACGCGATGAAGCTCTTGTTGAACTTCTGCCATTGCGTGGTGCTTTGACGCATCGGTTGCGGGGGCACGGGCGGGAGAATCTCCACGCCCTTCGCATCGAAACACGCGAGCTCCGGCTGCACGTTCATGTCGATGCCGACCCGGGTGCGCACCTCCACGGCGAACGCATCGCCACCCTTCGCGGGCAGAGTGGCGACCGAGTCGACGGTGAACTCCTCCTTCGTCGAGACGATTTGGATTTTGCCGTCAGGCTGCGCGGACACGATGATGCCGTCGGTGGCCGGCGGCTGCCATGAATTGGCGGCGGCGAAGGGAGCGAGGCCCATCGTCGCGAGCGCGAGCAGAGGAACAAAGCGGAGCGTGGGGGATAGTTTCATAGAAGAACGTCCGTGGGCGGACACCCACGGACGCAGGGCACGAGAGCGGATGCGAGGCTTGACCCTCGCCTCCGCGATTTCAATCCGCCGATTACGGCTGCAGCGCGATGATTTCCATCCCTGCGAAGTTGCTGCTGACGCTGGCTGTGGCCGTCTGTTGTTTGCTGCCAGCCGCCACGGGACCTTGCGTGTAGATCGCGATCGAGGTCGCGTTTGAACCAGTGGTGCGGGTGTCGACGCGCTCAGTGAAGCCGGCAGGGCTGGTTGACGACCACGTTGAACCCGTGCCGTTCTTGTCGCCGAAGATCGTTACGAGCCAGGTCGACGCCCCGGTGGTCGTGATCGCGGGCGTGCTGTGGGCGGCCGAGATGAGATCGGTGTGCGGTGCGCCGTTTTCCGATTGAATCGGTGTGGCGTTATTCACGCCGCTCAATGCCACGATACCGATGGCCAGCTTGCGTCCGGCCGCAGAGTTCGGGTCCGAGATCGACCACGTGTAGTTCGCCGGCTCGCTGCCGTCCGCGATCTTTCGGTAGACATTAACGCGGACATCATCGGCCATGCTGCGCACGAGCGTCCAGCCGGCAGGCGCCGTGACGACAGCGGTTTCGCTGCCGATCGCGATACCCGCGACCATGAGATCACCGCTGGCGACTCCGGCCGGTTTGTTGCACGCGAGACTGTTTACGTTTGCGCTGCCGGAGTTGGCATTCGAGGCCGCGCGATACGCGATGGCCGTGCCCGTGCCTTGAATCGAGAAGTTATACGGGTTCTCGTTCGGATCGTTGTTGCTGAAGCTGAGCGACGCCGTGCGCAGGCCGGTGGCTGAGGGATCGAATTGAATGACGAACGGCGCGCTGCCACCCGCCGCGACGCTCGTGGGCGGCTGCGTGGTCACAGTAAAGTTCGACGCATGCGTGCCGGAGATCGTCACCGTGCCGACGGTAAGCGCGGAACCGCCGGTGTTTTGAATCGTGAACGTGCGGCTCACGGTGTTGCCGTTGATATCCGCGCTGCCGAAGTCCGTGTGATCGGCGAGGCTCGGCGTCGTGTCGCCATCGACGATGTTCGTTGCGTTACCCTGCACGTTGATCTCCGGTGCGCCGGTGCCGGTGCCCTGAATCGAGAAATTGTAGGGGTTCTCGTCGGCGTCACCGTTGCTGAAGCTCAACGCCGCCGTGCGCAGCCCGGTCGCGCCCGGATCGAATTTCACGCTGAACGTCGTGCTGTCGCCGGCGGCGGCACTCGTGGCCGGCTGGGCGGTGACCGAGAAATCGGCGACATTCGTGCCGGAGAGCGTCACCGTGCCCACGCTCATCGCGAGCGTGCCGGTATTTTGGATCGTGAACGTGCGCGTGACATTTCCGGTCGCGACATCGGCGCTGCCGAAATCCGTGTAATCCGTGAGGCTCGGCGTGCTGTCGCCGTCGACGATCGTGGCGCCGTTGCCGAGCACGTTGATCTCGGTCGCGCCGTTGAGCGGCGTGAGCGTGATCGTGTCGACGCCGATCTTGAACGCGCTGGCGAATTCGTTCTGGCCGACGGCCGTGAAGCGGAATTGCCGCGTGCCATTCGTGAGCGCGACCGAGCCGAAGTCGACCGAGGCGAACGTGAACGTCTCGGTGTAGAGGTCCTGCGGCAGGCCGAGATCGACGAAGCCGGAGCCGTTGTTGACGGCGAGTTGGTAGATGCCGCGCGTCGTGTTGTTATTAAAGCGTGCGGAGATTTGATACGTGTCCGACGCCGGCACAGGCACATCAAAGGTGATGAAATCGCCGATCGCATTGCCGTCGTAGCGCACGAAATTTCCGTTGCTCGCGAGCGCATCTGTGACCGTGGCCGAGACGTCGCCGGAGCTGCCGGAAATCGTCAGGCTGTTCGCGTCATTCACGATCGCTGCGAAGGCCGTGCCCGTCCCCTGCACCGAGAAGACAAAGGGATCGTTGTTCGCGTCGTTCGTATTGAAGCTCACCGTGCCGGCGCGCAGTCCGGCCGCGGTCGGGTTGAACGCGATCGTGAACGTGCCGTTGCCGCCCGCGGCGATGCTGCCGGGCGGAGCCGTGAGCACGCCGAAGTCACCGGTCGCGGCGGCGCCGCTGACCGTGAGCGCAGCCGTGCCGGTATTGAGGATCGAGAAATCTTTCTGCACGGTGCCAGTCGCGACATCGGTCGCACCGAAATCGGTGAGGTCGGCTGTCTCCGGCGTCGTATCGCCATTGAAGATGGTGACGCCGTTGCCGGTCACGGTCGCTTCCGGCGCGACGCTAACGGGAATGAGCGTGATCGTGTCGACGCCGATTTTGTAGCTGCTCGAGGCGGCGTTCTTGCCCGTCGCGGTAAAACGGAATTTCTTCGTGCCCGCGCCGAGCGATCTCGTGCCGAAGTTGATCGAGGCGAAGGCGAAGCTCGGGTTGTAGAGATCCTGCGCCGAGCCGAGGCTCACGAACCCGGCGCCGTCGTCGATCGCGAGCTGGTAGATGCCGCGCGTCGTGTTGTTGTTGAAGCGCGCATCGATCTGGTAATTGCCGACCGCCGGCACGACGAGGTCGAAGGTCACGAAGTCGCTGACGGCGTTGCCATCGTAACGCACAAAGTCTCCGTTGCTCGCGCCGGCGTCGGAGACCGTGGCCGACCCGTCGCCGGAGCTGTTGGAAATCGTGAGGGAGTTGGCATCGTAGACCCCGGAGCTGCTGCCGGAAGCCGGCGGGCTCGTGCGCACGACTCGGACGTAGCGCACCGTCAGGTCAGCGCTGGCCGACGGCACTTGAATGACGAAATCGACCCCATCGCCCTGCGCGTCGGTGCCGAGGGCGGTCGGCGCGGAAATGAATGCACTCGCGGAATCGACGGTGAACGTGGCGGTCTTCCAGCTCGTGAAGCCGCCGACTGGGCCGGTCATCGGCACGTCGCCGAGATCCTGCGTCACATTGCCGTTCTTCACCACCGTGACCTTCCACGCGTTATTCAGCGTGGAGGTCGTGTCGCGGTAGGTCACCTTGATCTGCACGGGATACGCGAGCGACGCCTTGAATTGCGGATCGAGCTTGAACGCGATCTTGCGATTGCCGGTCGCGTAGTTGGTGCGGCGGGCCGTGTCCTCCGAATAATTGGCGTCGGGTTTCAAATCGATCTTCGGCATATTAAGCGGATACGCGGGCGCCGTCACCGCGCCGATCGAGGCGATGTCGCGCTGCATGAGCATCCGCTCGATGTTTTTCCAATTCGCCGGATTCGGCGCGCCGGGAATGCTGGTCACGACCGCCTGGCGGAGCCAGCACGACGCGTCGGGACTGGTAATGGGACCGTGCCCGGCCACGAGCGTAAACCACCGCGGCAAGCTCGCCCGGCCGCTCACGAAACTCTGGTCCATCTGCTGGACGGTCGGCGTAGCCAACGAGTCGGTCGGGTTGTCGTAGCTCCCGTATCGCACCTGCCACGGGCCGGCCCAGAGAAAATTCATGCCCATTTGGGCGGCGCGGAAAAACGGGCTGCGATACGCCAGGTCGCGCACCGGTCCGGCTTCGCCGCCGCCTTCCTGGTTCTCGCTCAAGTTCACGCCGGTGATGGGATTCTCGAAAAGATTCGCCTCGTTTTCGTCTCCCCAGAATCGGCCGTCGCGCAACGCGTCGCTCCAAGTGTTCACTATATAGCCACCACTCGAGTCGTAAGGGAGGTAGGATTGCCCCGCTTTCGGCGGCAGCCCATTGCCATAAAAATAGTGTTCAATCCGTCCGTGGCGGAGCCCCATTCCTGAAGTGACGACATAGTTCCCGAACAAGGTGCCGTCGTAGCTCGTGTTTTCCCAGCGACCGCCCCCGACGGAGGTGATTTTGCGGATGAGCGGGCCGTTGCCGTTGTCGATCAGCGCCTGTTTCCAGAAATCGACACGGTCATTCCACGCATCCTGGATGGCGGCTCCCAGCGAAGGATAATTGCCGCCCGCGACGGACGTCGCCGACGCCGTGGCCTTGTCGATGCCGCCAGCATTGGTCCAGCCGGAGCCAGTCACCGTCGATTCCTCGCCGCGCGAGCCCGAGCAACCGTGGAGGAAGATCGTGGCGAGCGACGGATGCGCGACATACTGATAGCCGTTGACCGTGCGCGTGGATTTGCAGAGCTCTCGAATGAGGTTGTTGAACTCCGTCTGCACGCCGGGGTGCCACGGCGCGGCGTAGATGATCTCGTCCGACGAGCCGGCGCTGCCGCGCGTGCGAAAGGTGTGAGCCGGGCTGAGCGAATGATCGGAGACGACCCAACTGGGGATGTGCTGTCCATCCCATCCCGAATAACTGCCCACCTCCAGGCGAACGATGATCAAGTAACGGGGCTTCAAAGCCACGGGATCCCACGCCGCGTTCAACGCATCGGAGAGCGCGGAAAAGTTGAATATGCCCTTCGTGCCGTTGAAGGTGATCCACGTGAAATGATGCGAGAAGTGGTTGAGTATCCCCTCACCCACTACGGGAGGTAGCGGAGGATTGACCTGGTTGCCGTCGCGGAAAAGCCCGGAAAAGGGATGCGGCGCGACGGTGTAGGGGAATGTCCAATCCTCGCCGGGAAGCACCGATGGGCCGGTCGACTGGGCGAAAGTGAGTCCGGCAAGCAGGCCTAGGGAAAGGGCCGCGAAAATCCGCGCATGGCGGACGAGGGTGAACAGTTTATTCATTGGGGGTTGGGTTCCTGTCACCCGTGTCGCTGAGACACGGGGCAACGAAGAAAAGTGAGGAGTTTGAGTTGGTGTGCGTTGTCCCCGACGCCCTCGGTGCCGCGACCGTAATCGCGCAGCCGCGCGCGCACCGTCACCGTCCCCGGCCAGGCGATGAACGTCTTCGTGTATCTTTGCCATTGCGTGGAGCTCTGGCGCATCGCCTGCACTGGCACGGGCGGCGGCACCGCGCGGCCCTGCGCATCGAAGCACGCGAGCTCCGGTTGCGCGCTCATGTCGACGCCCACGCGCACGCGCACGTCGACCGCAAACGCATCACCACCTTTCGCCGGCAGGCTCGCCACCGAATCGACCACGAACTCGTCGGCGGTCGATGTGATTTGCACCTTGCCATCGGGTTGCGCGATGAGGGTCACGCCCGCCGTCGCCGGCGGTTGCCAGGTGGGTGCCGTATTGGCGGCGGCGAGACGGAGGCCGGTGATCGCAAACGGGAGCAGCGCGGCGCGGCGCAGGAGGGCGCGGAGTTTCATTGGAGATGATTGAATCGATGACGGTTCCGGGGCTTTCAACGGTCGTTCGGGGTCGAGGTCTGATTTTTTGAGATCTTTTAAGGTGCCACGCGGGGCAGCGGGAGGTCGGCCCGGCGATCGCGAATCAATTTGTTCACCTCGTGCCTCAGCGCCTCGTAGCGCAAGCCAATCTCGGGCACCCGGCTGCGTTCGATCGAACCTTCGAGCCGCGCGATGATCTGGCGCGCGCTGTCGGGATTGAAAGGCAGCGCGTCGCCCACATAGACATACACTGGATTCGTGTGGGCCTCGGTGCCCGCATCGTTGTAGGCGTGCGCCGCGATCCAGGTGCTGCCACGGATTGGCAGGATGTGGCGCAACGTCCATTCCGACCGGCCGTTTTCTTCAAAACGGCGCTCCAACACGGCGCCGTTGGCGATGATGTCGAGGTAGCGGACGGGATATTGCGGACTGTGCACGCGGACATCGATCACGAGGTTGGTTTCGGCGCCGGCCAAAAACCACAGGATTTCGCCGGGTTTCTTTCCCGCCACGGTCATGAACAGCATCGGCCCCGAGGTCGCGAAACTGCGGCCGGCCTTCAGCGCTTCCGCATACGAGCGCGGCGTCGGCACCGTCTCGCTCCACGCGTAGGTCATCTCGCTGGCGAGTTCGCGCGTGAAGGGATAATCGCACGCCCCGACAATCGGCAGCCGGTAGCCGATGTTCAGAAAATCATACCAGCCGGCGAGGCCAAGGCTCGCATCGTTTCTCCGCACCGGGGAGTTCATCTGAAAGCTGCCAAACTGCAGCAGCTCGAGAAAATCCATCTTGTCCTCCAGCAGCAGGCGATCGCCCTCCATGTTATAGAGTCCGCCGTGCGAGAGACCAATGAAGCCGCGCAACGCGTGGGTCTGATCGGCGATGACGGCGAGAGAGGGCCCCCGGTTGGCGAAAGACGTGACGCCGTTCGCCGGCACGTAGCGATCGGGCAACGCGATGGTCACGTGGCCGAGACCGTTGGCGCGATACTCCTGCCCCGAGCTGATGTGATAAGGTCCGCGGCGCGCGACAGACTTGTCTCCCAAGCCGGTCACCTGGAGATAAGACTCATAGAGCGGCCCGCCCACATCGTAGCCCTGCGTGTTCGTCGATAGCAGATAGGCGTAGCGAATATCTTTTGCCGAAGTCAGCGCGAGGAGCGCATCATCGTTCTTTCCGGTTCGATCCAGGTGGATGTGCGTGTCACCCGAATACCAGCCGAGCGCGGCCATGTCGATCGAGCGCTCGAGCACGACCTCCACGTCCATCTGTTCTTTTTTCGCCGCGGAGACGGTCAGCTCGACCGGGCGATATTCGTAGCCTTTGCGCACTTCGAGCAACGTCCCGCCCGGCGGCACGCGCACCTGAAAGGCGCCGTCGGTGTAGAAATAGTAGGAGATCTGCCGTGAGCGGATGGGACCTTTTTGGCGGTTGGCGCTCAGCCGCAGGCTGAATTTGCGATAAGGATCATCGTCGGGCTCCTGTTCTCCGTGGTTGACACTCACGGTCGCTGAAATCGGCTCGCGTGAGATGGCGTCGATGATGCGGACTCGGAGGAACGCCGCGTCGGGTCCGGGATCGGTCGTAGGCGGGGCCTTGGGATAGTCCTGAAAAACGTGGGGCAGATCGTGGGCAAACGCCGCGGGACCGAACAGCGCAATCGCACAGATCGTCGCGACACGGAGCTGCGAGAAACGGTTCATGGGAGGCTGGGTTCGAGTTGCGGCACACATCGGCCGCTTGGGGCAGCGTTGCGCACGTGTCATCGCTGAAGTCGCTCGAAAAAGCAACGGAGGCGAAGCCCTGGGCCTCGCCTCCGTCGGCGCATTCAGATCAGTGTTACGGTTGCAGCGCGATGATCTCCATCGCGGCGTTGTCGGAGCCAACGGTCGCGGTTGCGGTCTGCGATTTGTTGCCGGCCGACACGGGACCTTGCGTGTAGATCGCAACCGATGCGGCAGACGTGCCGGTGGCGCGCGTATCGACGCGCTCCGTCGGGCCCGTCGCCGTCCACGTCGAACCGGTGCCATCGCGACACCCGAAGATCGAGACGACCCACGACGCCGAGCCGGTCACGTTAATCGTGGGCGTGGTGTGCGCCGTCACGATCGTGCCGCCTTCCGCGATGCCGTTTTCCACTTGAATCGGACTCGTGCCATTGACGCCGCTGAAGGCGACGATGCCGCCGGCCAGTTTATCGGCGGTCAAGAACGACCACGTATAGTTGGCCGGTTCGCTGCCGCCCGCGGTCTTCCGATACACATCCATGCCGAAGCCATCGCCGATGTGGCGGACGAGCGTCCAACCGGATGGCGGCGTGACGGTGTTGTTGCCGGTCTGAAAGGAAACGGCCGCGAGCATCACATCACCGCTCACGACGCCGCTCGGCTTGGTGATCACGATGCTCGTGGCGGCGGCGCCGCCGGAATTCGCGCTCGCCGCACTGCGATACGCGATCGCCGTGCCCGTGCCCTGAATCGAGAAGTTGTAGGGATTCTCGTTCGCATCGTTGTTCGTGAAACTCAGCGCCGCCGTGCGCAGGCCCGTGGCCGACGGATCGAAACGCACAACGAAGGTCGTGCTGCCGCCCGCCACAACGCTCGTGGCCGGCTGCGTCGTCACCGTGAAGTTCGACGCGTGCGTGCCCGAAACGGTCACCGTGCCGACGGTGAGGGATGCCGCGCCGGTGTTCTGAATCGTATACGTGCGCGAGACCGTGACGCCGTTGATGTCGGCGTTGCCGAAATCGGTGTGGTCCGCGGTCGTCGGCGTCGTGTCGCCATCGACGATCGTCGTGGCGTTGCCCTGCACGTTGATCTCCGGGGCGGCGACGACCGGCGTGAGCGTGATCGTATCGAGCGGCACTTCGTAGTCGCCCGAGCTCGCGTTCTTGCCGGTGACGGTGAACGTGAACGAGTGGTTGCCGGCCGCGAGCGAGACGCTGCCGAGGGCGATGTCGACGAAGGCCGGCGTCGCGGCATACAAATCCTGCGCGGCGCCGTGATTGGTTCCGTCGATGGCGAGCTGGGTGATGGCGCGGTAGGCATTCTTGTAAACGCGGATGGAGACGTCGTAACTCTGCGTTGCCGGCACGCTCACATCGAACGTGATGAAGTCTCCGACCTCATTGGAATCGTAGCGCACGAAATCCCCGCCGGTCGAGCCCGCCACGTTCACCGTCGTGCGCGTGTCGCCCGACGAAGTGGTTACCGTGAGCGTGTTGGCGTCGTAGACGATGGGCGTGCCCGAGGTTCCCGTGCCTTGAACCGCAAAGTCATAGGGATTCTCGTCGGCATCGCTGTTGGTGAAGCTCACCGTCGCGGTGCGCAGGCCGGTCGCGCTCGGATCGAATCTCACCTGGAACGTCGTGCTGCCACCGGCGGCGACGCTGGTCGCCGGTTGCGCGATCACCGAGTAGTCGGCCGAATGCGCGCCCGAAAGCGTGGTGGTGCCGACCGTGAGCGTCGCAGCGCCGGTGTTTTGGATCGTGAAGGTGCGCGTGACGGTCGCGCCCGCGATATCCGCGGTGCCAAAATCCGTGTGATTGAGCGTGCTCGCGGTGGTGTCGCCGTCGGCGATGTTGGCGGCGTTGCCCTGCACATTGGCTTCGGCCAGGCCCGCGATCACGATGCTCAGTGCCTGCGTATCGTTGTCGCTGTCGACGTCGGCCAGCTTGAGCGTGAAGTTCGAAGTGCCGGCCGCGGTGGGCAAGCCGCTGATGGTTGCGACCTGATTGTTCACATCGCTGAGCGTGAGGCCGGCGGGCAAGGAGCCGCTCAAAACCGACCACACGAGCGCGATGTCACCACCGGTCGAGCTGATCGTTTGATTATAGGCGGTGCTCAGCGAGCCGCCGGGCAGCGACGTGGTCGTGATGTCCGGCACGCTGTTGGCGCTAATCGAAATCGAAAGCGGCTGGTCGTCGCTCTGGCTCGCCGAATCGGCCACGTGCACGGTGAAGTCGGCCGTGCCCGCCGTCGTCGGCGTGCCGCTGATGATGCCGGTGGAACTGCCCAGCGTGAGACCGACCGGCAGTGCGCCGCTCGTGATTGACCACGTGAAGGGAGGCAACCCGCCCGAGACGTTGAGCTGCTGATTGCCATAGCTGATGGTCGTGCGACCGGAAGGCAGCACCGTTGTGCTGATGGTGGGCGGATTCGCCGCGAGCACTCCGATCGCCGTGGCGTCGAGGGCGCCGTTGTAGATGCGCACCTCGTCGAGCGCGCCGGTGAACGCGCGGATCGCGTCGCTGCTGTTGCCGATCACCACGGCCGTGCCGGTATCGTCGCCCCGCGCACCGCCGCCGTCGTCGCTGGCGGAGTAACTGGTCTGCAGCGTGCCGTTGATGTAAATCGACAGGGTCGAGGCCAACGCGGATGCGCCGGTCCATGTTGCCGCAACGTGAGTCCATTGATTGTTCGCCAAGGTCGCAGTCGTCACGCGACGGAGATCAAGCGTCGAATAATCGATCGCGGCCTCGACGGCATTCGTGCCGGTGACGAGCTGCAGACGGAAACCGGCGGGCGGATTCGAACCCGTGCCCTTGCCCACGATGCGCATGCTCGTGGCGCCGAACGCGCTGGGTTTCACCCACGCGGACAGCGTCAGCGCGGGAACGTTATTGAGCAGCGGGGAGGCGGGGACACTCACGACATCGTTGGTGTCCGCGCTATTGAAATTCAACGCGCCGCTCACTTTTCCACCGGTCCATGGCGAAGCCGGAAAATTCTGCAGCGCACCCGTGTTGCTCAGACCTGAGCTATCCGCCGCGGAGGTGCCGCTCGTCTCATCGAATTTCCAATGACCGACGAGCGTCGTTCCCGCCGGAGTGTTCTGCGTGCGGATGACCCGCACGTAACGCACGGTGAGATTGTTGCTGCCGGTCGGAACGTTGATGACGAAGTCGATGCCGTCGCCGAGCGGCGAGCCGACGCCGCCGGGCTTGAACCCGTTGCCGGCGGCCAGCGTGAACGTCGCGGTCTTCCACTGATTATCGGTGCCGTTGGTGACCGTCGACGGCGCGAGATCGATCGGGGTGCCGCTCGCGTTGGCGACCTTCACCGTCCAGGCGGTGCTCGAAGCATTTCGATAGTGCACCTTGATCTGCATCGCCTGGGTGCCGAGCGATCCGCGAAAAACGGGATCGAGCTTGAAAGCGATGTTGCGGTTGCCGGTCCCGACATCGGTGCGGCGCGCCATCCACTCCTTGAATTGGTTGTCCGGCTTGGTGTCGCCGCGCGGCATGTCCATGTATTCGGTCGGCTGCGTGATCGCACCGGTGATGTCGCGCTGCAGGAGCATTCGCTCCATATTTTTCCATAGGACGGGACTGGTCGGGGCGCCGCCCACGCTGTCCACCCAGGATTCGCGCAACCAGCAGGCGGCGTCGGGGCTCGCGGCCGGCCCTTTGTTGGCGACGGCCAGCCACCAGCGCGGCATGCTCGCAGGGCTGAGGATATCGGCGTCCAACTGGGCGATGGTTTTGGAGGCCGTCGATTCGGTGGGGTTGTTGTGGCTCGCATAGCGGAGCTGCCAGGGACCCACCCAGAGAAAATTTTGCCCGAGCTGCGCCGTGCGGAAGAACGAGCTGCGGTAGGTCAGATCGCGCATCGCGCCGGGAACGCCGATGCCGTTGGGATTCTGCTGCTGACTGAGGTTGTGATTGAGATCCCCCTCTGCGAAATTCGGATCGTAGAAGCGATTCGCTTCGTTTTCGCCGAGGACCGCGCGGCCGTCGCGGAGGGCGGCGTTCCAGTCCGTGGTCACGTAGCCGCTGTTGCCATTATACTGTTCGAATTCCTGGCTCCAGCGCGGGGGCAGCCAGTGGCCGGAGAACCAGCGCTCGCCGCCCTGGCGCACGCCGAGCCCATTGTTGCGGGCGTAATTGGCCACCGCGTCGCCGGCGGCTCCATCATAGGTGGTGTCCTGCCACCGGCCGCCGCCGAGATTGCACACTTTGTAGATGTAGGAACCCCACGCCGAGTAGCGCGTCGCCGGGTCGAGCGCGTCGATCCAGTCAGTGATCCGCGCCCGGCTGAACGAGTCGACCGCGGCGCCGAGGTTGGCATAGTTGCCGCCCGCTACGGACTCGGCGGAGAGCTCGGCTTTTTCCCGCGCATTTGAAGCGGTCGTCCAATAGGTGCCGGTGACGCTCACTTCCTCGCCGCGCGAACCCGAACAGCCGTGAATGAGAATGGCTGCGAGGTTGGGATGCACGAGGAACGGGACGCCGTCCAGGCGAGCCGCCGGGTTGTTGGGATCCGTGAGCGCGAAGACCAGGGCGCGGTAGCCGGCCTTGAACGCCGGGTGCCAGGGCGCCGCGTAAAGGAGGGTGCCGTCGCCGTCGAATTTGTCGTTCTGATTCGTGTAGAACACATGCGCCGGATCCATGTTGTTGTTGTTGATGAGCCATTGCGGCACGGTTTGTTGGTTCCCGATGATACCGCCCTCGCGGTAGATCGAGCACTCGAGCCGGAAGATCACCATGTAGTTTCCGGCGTAGGCGTTGTTCAGCGCCGTGGTGATCGAGCTGAAATCAAACGTGGTCGAGGTCGGCGCGAGGTCCTTCCACTTGAGGAAGACCTGCGCGTGCTTGGCCAGGCCGTAGGGGTTGGGCAGCGTGCCAGTGGCATTGCCTCGGAAAAATCCGGAAAACGGATCCGGCGTGACGTCGAGGCCCGCGGGGAAATCCCAGTCCTCGCCGGTGGCAATGACGGGAGCGGGAGTTTGGGCGGAGGTGACGAGGGAGCAGAGGCTCAAGAGGAGGGCCGAGAGAATCCGCACGGAGCGGAAATGGAGCAGCGATGATTTCATTGGGGGAGGATCGGAGTTCGGAGATTGGAGATGGGAGGGTCGAGGTGGAGCGCGTTGTCCCTAACGCGCTTGGTTCGAGGGGGCGTTTTCGGACCGCACGTTGGGACACACGCTGGCCTTTCATCAGAATTGAAGCGTCGTGCTCAGCCGAAATGTGCGCGGCTCGGCCACGCTGAAGCGGCGCACGAAACCGGTGTCGGTGCGGCGCAGGATCACCGGGTCGGTGTCATCGAGCACGTTGTCGATGTTGAGCTGCACGTTCGCGCGGCCGCGGTTGCGCGGCAGCTTGAAGCGATAACCGATGAGCGCGTCGGTGCGGACGACGGAGGGGGTGTATTGCAGCACGCCCGTCGTGAGGTTTCGGCCGACGAGCATCTGGCTTTGATAACGGTAGCCGCCACCGAGATAGAGACCGCGCAACAGCGGCAGGGAGACATCGTAGCGCGTAAAGAGGTTCGCCTTGTAGCGGCGGTTGCCGATGGCGCCGAGGCCATCGGCGGAAGTCTGCGTTTCGATGTCGTCACGGAGGTTCGCGATTTCCTGGGCGATGGACGGCTGC
>JBBRCR010000105.1:0-19262 GCA_038204695.1 Opitutales bacterium
GACCTTGCTGCGGATGAGTAACTGGGCTACCGGCAGGCGCTGCGACAACAACTCGATGTATCCCATTTGCGCGGTCAGCGATCGCGCGAGTGGCGCCGGGCTCATTCTGGCGGTGCCGCCAACCCACCCCACCCGGCTGTCCACCGGCATGGACGCGAGCGGGGTGCACATTCTGCTGCGAATCGGGCTCTCACCGGCGAGCGCAACGCCGGGACGAACCGCGTTTCGGGTCATCGCCTATCGACACGATCCCGCCTGGGAGTTCCGGTCGGCCCTGGCGCGTTATGATGATTTTCGTTCATGAACCGCTCAGCCAAAGCAGTGACGGCCGAAGTGGCCATCGATGCGTCGGCGCTGCATCGGACGCAACACGCGCAGGTAATGGACTTGGTCGATCGCACGACCGTGCAAAGCAGGTTCGCCGACGGCCGAATTGGACTGACGCTGAAGCTCGGCCCCGAGCAAGCCACGCTGATCGAGGTGCGCGAATAGAGCGTGAAGCCCGCAGCGACAAACGGCCGAGCGCGCGCGAGCAAGAGCGGAGCTACTGCCAGTAACCGGGAACGTAGACGGACTGGCCGTTGCGAATCTCGGAGTGCGCAGCCACGTACGCACGCGCGAACGGTGGTGGGATTTCCCAGCGTCCGCTCATCCAGGTGAAGCTGCGACCGTCGTAAATCCAGTAACCCGCCACCCAAACCGCGTTCGCCGCAGGTTGAGGCGGCATGTTTTCCACCGGAGTTGGCGGCGGCGGCGGAATAACCGGCGCGCGCGAGACGCGATACGCCCGGTCATCAGGAGTGCCATAGCGGCCCGGGGGCGGATGGGAAGGACTGTAGATGGTGCCACGTTCCTGATCGACACTGTTGCCCATCACTCCGCCGGCGAGCGCACCCGCAGCTGCGCCGAGAACCGCGCCACCCACCGTGTCTCCACCACGACTGTTGTTACCAATGATGCCGCCAGCGATCGCACCCAGCACGCCACCGGTGACGGCGCCTTGCTCGGTATTGGGCCCGGTGCCAACGCATCCCGTGAAGAGCGTGCACACGGTCAGTGCAGAAACGAGAAATGCAGATGTATGCATGGGAAGAAAAGCCGACCAGCGGCCCAGCGTCATCAGCGATGGCGATAGCCACCATGATGACCGCCGTGGAAAGAACGGAAGCCAAACCCGAGCCGGAGCGACACCGGCGGATACCAGACCCGCGGATAATAATAACCCGGATAGTCGTCGTAGTACACGACGCGCGGAGCCTGATTGTATATCACCGCCGGCGGTGGAGCCGTGACCACGACCGGAGCGGGGGCAGGCGTCGACACGACACCCGTGGGAGGCAGGTTCTGATAGGCCACCGTCGTCGGCTGGCCACTGGCATTTCGATAGAACGCGATGACCTGGTTTGCCGTCTGCACGATACGCTCCACCTCGAAGCCTTGCGCCGCCGCCGCATTCGTCAGTTCGGCGGCACTGGGCAATTGGGGAGTATATACGATCTGGGAGACTCTGGTTGGAGCAGACTCCGAGGAAGTCGCGGCACCGGCTTGTCCCTGAACCACCACGGACGCCTGAGTCGTTGCGGCCACTGACGGCGGATTGACCGCAGGGGCTGGCGCTGGCGTGACGGTGGGCGCAGGTGAAGCAGGCTGCGCGACCGGTGACGCCACGGGAGCTTGGGCATGGACTGTACCAGCCCAAAGGGCGGCAGCGGCCAGAGCGAACGTCAAAGTCGTGCGATTCATTGGAGTGATTGAGTTGCGACCGGAAGAGACGACAAAATGTGCCCTCACGGCCCGCCTCGCGCAACTACAACGGCCGCGATTGCGCTAACGACCGGATGGCAGGCGAAAGTGCCCCCGCCAGATTCGCAAGTCCGCGCACTCGCTCACACCGCGTAAGCCTTGCGCATCGGACGCGAGAGTAGTCGATCAGCCGCGGTGTCGTCCACAAAACGCTCGGTCTGCGGGTTCCAGCGGACGCTCGAACGACCGAGCCGAATCGCGATATTTGCCAGATGCGAAATGGTGATCCCGCGGTGCGAGGTTTCCGGCGGAGAGATCGGCTGCTTTCCGTCGTAGACCCGGTCGACGAAGTTCCACTCCTGCACTTTGCTTTCGTACAGCCGAATCTCGTCATCCCGGATCCTTTCGGTACGCAGCGTCTCGGGTGTGAACTCGAGCTTTTCACGTTTGACGAAGATCGACTTGCCGCCCTCGCCATTGAAACGGATGCCCTCCGGGTGCTTGTTCGACACACTCACCCGGATGCCGCTGGCATAGACCACGTCGAACGCGTAGTCGGTCGGAGTATTATAGAGTTCAGTCGGTGGGGGCAGCGTGGCGGAAATATTCTCGAGCCGCACGGGACCCGTCGCGTCCGTGTTCAGCGCCCATTGCACGATATCCAGGTGGTGGGCGCCCCAGTCGGTGATCATGCCGCCGGAAAAATCCCAGTTATGCCGCCAGTTGAGTTGCTGGAGCGCGGGCACGTATTCGCGTTGCGGCGCGGGCCCGAGCCAGAGGTCGTGGTTGAGTTCCTTCGGCGGCGTCTCGGGCTGCTTGCGATCGGCAAGCGTGGACCAGTTGGTATGGCCGCCGGGCAGGCCGACCGTGATGCCCTGCAACTGGCCGAGCCGGCCGTTGCGCACGTATTCGCAGGCGGTGCGAAAATGAACGGAGCTGCGCTGCTGGCTGCCGGTTTGCCACGTGATGCCTGTCGCCCTGACGATGTCGGCGATCCGCCGGCCTTCGGCGACCGTGAGCGCGAGCGGTTTCTGACCGTAGATATGCTTGCCCTTGCGCGCGGCGATCACCGCGACCGCGCAGTGCCAGTGGTCGGGGGTGGCGATGTAAACGGCGTCGACATCCTCCCGGTCGAGCATTTCGCGAAAATCCTCGTACACGCGGCAGCCGCGGTAGGTGCCGCTGGTCTTATTTTGCGCGTAATACTCCTCGATTTTCCGCTGGCCGACGAGCCGGCCGCCGCGCAGCTCGCCCTTGTAGCCGTAGTTGGGCAGGTCGGACACGGGATCCGCCACCGCAACCATCTGGACGCGATCGTCACCCAGGAAGTTGATGCAACTGGAGTGGGCAATCGTGCCGAAGCCGATCATCGCCATCGTCATGCGCTCCGACGGCGCCGGTCGCCGTATCCGCGGCGCCGAGACACACGATGGAAGCCCGGGCAACACCAGCCCGGCTGCGGCGGCCGCGACCGAGGTCTTGAGAAAATCGCGACGATTCAGAGGAGCTTTCATGGGTAAAAGTAAGAAGGATCGGTCCCGGCGCTCAGGCTGGATAACGAGCAACCCCGCCCGGCGAAGTTCAAGCCCCGAAAACATTGCCGGCCGGATGCGCCGAGCGCGGCGCAAGAATCCGCCGTGTATTCGCCAAAAAATGCGAGGGTGACACGATCCCCCGCCGTGGGCGTCGCCCTTTCGTTGCATCGGTGACCAGGCCGCACTGAACGTGCTCTGAGCCGGACCCTGCTTCTGCTTCGACGGTGGAGCGATTCGACTTCGAGCGCTGAAGCGACGGCACGTGGACCGAGCGCGCGCGGTTCAACTCCGTGGCGGCGGCGCCAGCGAGTGGATTGGAGTCTGCAGCTCGCACTTCATCCACTCGCTGGCGCTCGCCGTCACGGATCCATTCGGGCGCGCTCGCCGTGGGGCGGGTCCGTTTAACGCGCCGTATCCTCATCGGCCTCGGCCGCGAGCGCGCGCCTTCGTTTTTGGACCGCCTGGCGCAGGAGATATTCCACCTGTCCATTCACACTGCGCAGTTCGTCCGCCGCCCAAGCCTCGAGTTCGGCCCAGAGTTCGGGATCAATTCGCAGCAGAAACGCTTTGCGGTCTTCCGATGCCATGCACCAGGCGGCTCAATTATATAGCGTGCCCGTGTTGATTACGGGATGCGCTTCGGATTCGCCGCACAAGACCACGAGAAGATTGGAAACCATCGCCGCCTTCCGTTCCTCGTCGAGCACGACGACGTGCTTGGCCGAAAGTTCGTTCAGGGCCATCTCCACCATGCTCACGGCGCCATGGACGATCTTCTGGCGCGCGGCGATGACCGCCTCGGCCTGCTGCCGACGCAGCATCGCCTGCGCGATCTCCGGAGCGTACGCCAGGTGCGTCAGCCGCGCCTCCTCCACCCGCACGCCGGCTTTGTCCAGCCGTTCCTGCAGCTCGCACGTCAGCGCCGCCGACACCTCGTCGGCGCCGCCACGCAAGGTCAGCTCATTCACCTCACCCTCGTCGTAGGCGTAGCGACTGGCGACGTGACGGACGGCGGACTCGCTCTGGATCTTCACGTAGTTCTCGTAGCTATCGACATCGAACATGGCCTGCGCGGTGGCGCGTACGCGCCACACGACCACGGCCGCAATCTCGATTGGATTGCCGCGCTTGTCGTTCACCTTCAGTTTTTCGCTGTTCAGATTCCGCGCGCGGAGCGAGATCTTCAGCTTCTTGTTGAACGGATTCGTGAAGAAGAACCCGCTGTCGCGCACGCTGCCCTTGTAGGCGCCGAACAGGAGCAACACCGCCGCCTCATTCGGTTGCAGCGTGAAAAACCCACCACACATCACGCCGCCCAGCGCCACGCACCCAACTCCGAACAGGATCGAAACGCTGCCAGCGGGCCGGACCATGGTGAGCAGTGCGATGCCTGCCGCGAACAAGGCGATCGTGATAAGAAGAAACAACCAGCCGTTGCCAGCGCTGACACGATGTTCCTGGTTCCGAGCCTGTGGGGTTGGGGAAGCAGAAACGTTCATCGTAACCGGAGAAGCGATTGCATTCATGGGTGTGTGCTAGCTAAGTGATATCACTTCGCTAGCATGTCAATCCTGTTTGATGGCCGGAAACTTGCGGCCAAAAACTCGATTCCGCTACGGGGAACGTGTGCGTCGCTTGTTTCGCGTTTCGCCGCGGCCACGGCGTCGCCGGATTTCGCCACCCAGGAGGACCGCGATTGGACGTTCCTGCCTTGGAGCGTTGGCCGCGGCTTTCGGTGCCCCCCGCGGGCGACATTGACTCTGCAGCGGGCCAAAACAAAGCATCGCCCATGCCCGCCATGCCGCCACCTCCAACCAAGTCCACGATTACGACCCCGCACAACTGGCGCACCAGCGATCACGACGAAATCGAGCGCCGCCGGCTGCGCGCCCGGGCCGAGGATTTCCGGATTACCAATGCCGACGCGGATCACCCGATCTTTTCCACTTTCCGGGTCGCCTCGCGCAGCGGGCTCACCTACTCGGTCGAGATTCGGGACCTGCGCGGCCGGCAGTTCGCGTGTGACTGTGTGGATTTCAGAATCAACGGGCTCGGCACCTGCAAACATGTGGAGGCCGTCCTCGGCCACATCGCCGCGCGGCATCCGCGCGCCTTCGCCGCCGCCGGGAAAAACGGTTCCACCCGCCTGGATCTCGTGCCCGACAGCGCACCCGGCGTCTTGCGGCTGCTGAACCCATCCCGCCAGCCGCTGCCTGCGGCCGTGCGGGCGCACTTCGATGTCAACGGCCGGCTCGTGAACGGCGATCTGACCCAGCTCGCCGGCGCCGTGGACAAGCTGCGCGAAATGGCGCTCCCCACTCTTCGGATTTCGCAGGAAGTCGCCCCCTGGCTCGAAGAGCAGCGTCGGGCAGTGGAGCGCAAGGAACTCCGCCGCATCTACGAGCTCAAGGTGCAGCAGGGCGAGTGGCCGGCGCACGAGACGACGGTGCCACTCTTCCCTTATCAACGGGAAGGCATGCTGCATCTCGCGTTCACCGAACGCGCGCTGCTCGCTGATGAAATGGGCCTGGGCAAGACCATCCAGGCGATTGCCGCGTGCGCGCTGCTGCACCGCCTTGGCCAGGCCCGTCGCGTGCTCGTCGTCACGCCGGCGTCACTCAAGACCGAGTGGGAGGAGCAGATTCTCCGCTTCACCGCGCTGCCCTTGCAGCTCGTGTTCGGCGCGCGGCACGAGCGGCTCCGCCACTATGACCCGACGGCCGCGCCGTTTTTCACCATCGTCAACTACGAACAGATGCGCGCCGATGGCGCCGAGGTGAACGCGCAGCTGCAGCCCGATGTGATCGTCCTCGATGAAGCTCAGCGGATCAAGAACTGGAGCGCAAAGACCACGCAGGCGATCAAGCGGCTCCGCAGCCGCTATGCCTTCGTGCTCACGGGCACGCCGATCGAGAACCGTATCGACGAGCTGCACTCACTGATGGATTTTCTCGCCCCGGCCGTGCTTGGTCCGCTCTTCCGATTCAACCGCGAATACTACGAGCTCGACGACCGCGGCCGCCCCGCCGCCTACCGGAATCTCGACCGGTTGCACGAGCGAATCCGCCCGTATCTGCTGCGGCGGCGGAAGGCCGAGGTGGAGACGCAGCTGCCCGACCGCACCGATCGCAATCTCTTCGTGCCGCTCAGTCCGAATCAGAAAACCGCATACGAGTCGCACCAGGAGGTCGTGGCCAAGCTTTCGTCGCAAGCGCGGCGCCGGCCGCTTTCACAACCGGAACAGGACAAGCTGATGCGCCATCTCGCGATGATGCGGATGGTCTGCGACACGAATTACATTCTCGATCCGGAGGATCAGGAGTGCCCCAAACTCGACGAGCTCGAGAAGGTGCTGGAGACGTGCCGCGCCAACGACGCGAAGGTCATCGTGTTTTCCGAATGGGAACGGATGCTTCAGCTGGTGCGTGAGCGGTGCGGCCGGATGGGGCTGGGTTTCGCGTGGCACACCGGCACCGTGCCCCAGCGCCGGCGGCGTGATGAGATCAACGCGTTCAAGACGGATCCCCAGTGCCGCGTATTCCTCAGCACCGACTCCGGCGCCACCGGGCTCAACCTCCAGGTCGCGAGCGTGGTGATCAACTGCGATCTCCCGTGGAACCCCGCGAAGCTGGAGCAACGCATCGCGCGTGCCTGGCGCAAGCACCAGACCCGTGCGGTGACGGTCATCAATCTCGTGGCGGAAAACACCATCGAGCACCGGATGCTCGAGACGCTGGCCCAGAAACAGGCGCTCGCCGACGGCGTGCTCGACCGGCGGGGCGACTTCCGCGAAATAAAATTGCGCAGCGGCGGACAGAAGTTCCTTGCGCGGCTGGAGCAGTTGATGACGGCCAAAGCCGCCGCCGCGGACGCGGCGGATGGGGACGTCACTTCGGCCGGGCGCAAACCGTCGCTGCCGGCGGATCGGGCGTTGGGATTTGCCCGGAGGACGCATGCCCGGCTCAACGGCGCGCTGGTGTGTTGCGAGGAACGTTATCCCGCCGAGGGCATGCACTCGGTGCTTTACGTGGTGGTCGATCGCGATGCCGCTCAGCACCGCGAGACGCTGGCGGGTCTGCGCGAGGAGTTTTTCGGGCGCACGGAAACCGATCCGCTCGCTCCGGTGCGGCTCGAGGTGGTGGACCGGGCGACGCATGAAGCGCTCGAACGGCTGGCCGCCGCGGGTCTGCTCACGATGACCACGCGAGGCGCGCGGCCTTTGTTTCCCGAACCGCCGGCGGACGCGCCGCCGGTTCCGCTCTCGGACGCCGAGCGCATCAAGGCCCAGGCACTCCGCAGTCTGGCCAGTCGCAAACTCAAAATGGCCCGGCTGCTCGGCGACGGCGGACTCGGTGAGGAAGCGCGCGCGGCGTTGCTCGAAGCGACGTTGGCGCTCAGTCGCACGCTTGCGGTCGAACAGCGACTGCCCGAACCGGCCACGCTCGATGACGCCCTCGCGCCTCCCCTGGCGCACCGATGGGGCGACGCGCGCCCTTCAGTAAGACGATTCATTATGGAACCCTCGGCATCGTGGAGCGAGATGGCGGAAGTGCTGCAAAGGTGGCTGTCGTGACGCATCGCCTGTGATGGCTTGACGGGGTGGCTGCCGGCGAATGGACGAAATCCACTCGCTGGCGCTCGCAGTCACTGGCGCAGGGCACCTCCGCACCCGGCATTTTTTCCGCGCCAAGTTCGCGGTTGTTCTCCATGCTGCCGCCCTGCTCTTCCTCATGAACCTTCTGCGCCCGCTCGTCACGCTCACCCTTGGTCTCGCCAGTGCTGTTTTGATCGGCGCGGCGGCACCGACTGCCTCGACCACCCGCGTTCTCATTATTGTTGGCCCGAGCAATCATCCACCGGGTTCGCACGAAGTCGCCGCCAGCGGCAGGTTGTTGAAACACTGCGTTGAGCACATGGCCAATCTGCCGGGTGCGCGCGCCGATCTCGTCTACGAATGGCCCACCGACAAGGCCCTGCGGGACGCCGCTTTCACGGTCATCCTTCTCGGCGATACGTTTCCGGCCATGCGGCTCCCTGAAGCTCAACGCAACCTGGCGCAACTCGGCGAAATGATGGCGCGAGGATGCGGCATCGTGTGCGTGCACTACTCCACCGGGCTTCGCGCCGAAGATGTGGCGGAGGACGGCGAGCATCCGCTGCTTCACTGGACCGGCGGCTATTTCGCGACCCGGTGCAAACACCACCAGTCGGTCGCGAAAATCTTCGACGCCGTGACGATCTCGCCCGCGGCAGCTGCCCACCCCATCGCGCGCGGCTGGCGTGAGTTCACGCTGAGTGAAGAACCGTACTACAACAATTATTTCGGCCGCGAGGGCAACCGGTTGAGGCCGGGCGTCACCGCGCTCGCCACGTCGATGCTGCCGCCGGACAAGCCCCAGCGGGAAATCGTGGCGTGGTCGATCGAACGGCGGGACACCGGCCGCGGCTTCGCGATCGTCATGCCCCATTTTTACCGCAACTGGAAAAACGAGGATCTGCGGCGCTTCATCCTCAACGGCGTCGCGTGGACAGCGAAACTCGAGGTGCCGGCGACGGGCGTGCAAACGACGCTGCCGGATCTCGCTTCTTTCGCACCGGAGTCGGTGGAGCCGAAACCCCGCGAAACAAAAGCGAAGGCGCCCAAGCGATAGGCAAGTCGACGGCTGGTGACCGAAGGGCGGACGTGCTGCGCTTGGAACCGGGCCTTCGCGAGCGACCCGATTTCGAGCGGGCTCAAATCACGGGCGTAAACAAGCAGGTCGCGCATGTCGCCTCCGACTGGCAGTGGATTCTGAAACTCACCGCCAACCGGAGACACTCCGCCATTTCGAACTTCGCTTGCGGTCAGCGCCGCCCAATCGCCCCTTTCACCGCTTGGCGGTTTTCTTCTTTGTCTTCTTCGCCGCCGGCGCCGGCTCGTCGCCCTCGTCGGCTTTGCCGGCGCCCTTGTGCGGTGCGTTTCGAGTCGGCAACCACTTGGCGAGTTCGGCCTTGGCCGCGGCGTATTCCGGCTTTCCCGCCAGATTTGTCCACTCGTACGGATCTTTGGTTTCGTCGTAGAACTCCTCGCCGCCATCGGCGTATCGGATATAACGATACTTGTCGGTCCGGACCGTGTGGTTCTGGTAGCCATGCGTGGTGATCGCCGGCTGATCCCAGGCGGCTTTGGGATTCCGCAGGAGCGGCACGATGCTCGGGCCTTCGACGTGTTTGGGCAGCGGCAAACCCGCGAGTTCACAGAGCGTTGGATAAATACACATGAAATCCACGGGGCGCGTGGAGATGCCACCTGGTTTCGTCAGCCCTGGTGCCACCACGATGAAGGGTGCCCGCGTCGGCTCCTCCCACAGCGCGAATTTCCGCCAGTGATCCTTTTCGCCGAAAGACCACCCGTGATCGCCCCAGAACACGATGATCGTGTTGTCGCGATTCGGGCTCCGGTCGAAGGCATCCAGCAAGCGACCGACGTTCATGTCTGTGTAAGCGACGGTGGCGAGGTAGGACTGGATCGCGTTCTTCCAGTTTCCGTCACGAATAAATTGCGCGTGATCGCCACCGGGTTTCGCCATCCTCACGCCCGCCGGGGGAATGTCCGCCAGATCGTCCTTCTTGTAAGGGGGCAGCTGAATTGTCTCGAGGGGGAATTGATCGTAATATTTCCGCGGCACAACAAAGGGCAGATGCGGTTTGTGCAGGCCACACGCCACGAAGAACGGCTGGGCGGACTTCTGATTCAGACGCTCGATACAGTAATTCACCGTGTGCCAGTCCATGATGTCCTCGTCCTTGAGGTCGTGGTTGTTCGGCAGGTGAAAACCATCGTTCTTGCCCACGCCGTGCCCGACGGCTGAGAGCCCTTTCGAGTCCATATACTCGCTCCACTCCGAAGGAAAATATTGGTCGCCATGATAGATCTTGCCGGCACCGGAGACTTTGTATCCAGCCGTGAGAAACGGTACGGTCAGTCCCTGGCCCTCGGGGAGGATCGTCTTCCACTTGTCGCCATTGTAATAAAGACCGGTGGTCCACGGCCGCCGGCCGCCCATCAGCGCACCGCGAGCGGGTTCGCACGCCGGGACCGCACAGTAGGCGTTCTTGAACGCCACGCCCATCCGGGCGAGCCGGTCCATGTTGGGCGTCCTGGTCTGTGGGTTGCGGCCAAGATAACCGACCCAGTGGTTCAAATCATCGACGGCGATGAAGAGGACGTTGGGTTTCGCCGGTTGGGCCGCGGTAAGGCGGGCGCAGAACAGAGCGATCAGAGTTGCCATGCAACTGACCACTCGTAGCCGGAAAAGGGAAGAGCACATGGCCAACAAGACGAATCAACGGGGGCGTTGGATGCAGCAGAAATCTGCTGGAAATCCCCTAAAACAATCAGCGTGGGCGGCGGGCCACCCACGCTGATCACGGACTGAACTGACGGCTGTCGGCGTGACCTATTTGGCCGGCAGTCTCGCCTGGGCGTCGTGCTTTTGTTTGGCAATCCGGGCGCTCAACTCGTCCAACTCGGCCTGCGCCGTTTTTCGCTGCTCGGGAGTCAGCTTGCCCCCATTCGCCGGGCGGTCTTCCGCGATTTGCCGGCGCAATTCAACCTCCCGCGCCTCGAGCCTCGCCGCTTCCGCCGGCGTCAACTGGCCGGATACGACGCCTTCCCCAATTCGATCCTGTTGCCGGCGCTCGCGCTTCCCCACCTTCGACTTCGCCCTGGGGCTGATCTTCTGTTTGTCGTGTTTGTGTTTCGCAATCTTCGCGCTGAGGTCGTCCAGCTCGGATTGAACTTGTTTGCGCTGCTGCGGCGTCAATTTGCCACCGTTGGCGGCTCGGTCCTGGGCGAGCTGTTTCCGCAAGTCCGCCTCACGGGCCTCGAGCCTTGCCGCTTCGGCCGGGGTGAGTTCGCGAGCCGCCGAGTTGGGCGTTTTCCAACACGTTTGAGTTCTGATTTCCGGCGGAACGGAACGTGCCTCCATGCCACCGCGGAGCGCTCCGACCAACCTCCGTTCCTTGCGATGAGTCGTCACCTCTCCGCGCTGGCATTGCTCGCCCTGCTCGCGTGCGTTTCGTCCTCGCGCGCGCAATCGCCCGCGCGCGGCGCGGTTCGCTTCAACACCGCTTTCGAGGGAGCGGCCCTGGGTCGGGTCGACGTGGTCGGCGAAACCGAATTCCGGGTGCACGTGCCCGGCCAGCAGGACGAGCGCGGCCGAAACCGGCAGGCGACGTGGTATTACTTCCGGATGGATAATGTGCGCGATCGCGATCTCACGATCACGCTGACGGGATATCTGCCGGCGAATACAACGACCGGCCGGCGCCGCACATGAGCGCCGAGCCGGCGGCGCGGGCGTTGCGCGAGACGAACGTCTTCGTTTTTACGCCGATGGTGGATCCGGATGGCTGCGCGCTGGGTCGGGTTCGTTTCAACGCGAACGGCTGGGATCTCAACCGGCACTGGGACAACGTGGATCTGCGCGATCCGGTGTGGCTGCAGCGGCTCCCCGAAGTCTGGTATTTCAAGAAGGCGATTCGCGACTACGTCGGCAGCGGCCGGAAGATTGCGCTGATGATCAATCTGCACAACACGATCTCCGAACATATGTCGGCGCGGGCGCCGAAGGCGACCGACGTGCCGCGGTTGCCGCGCCTTTTCGATCTGCTCGTGGCTGAATCCCAGTTTGACCCCGCGCGGCCGTTTCAAGTGCGGCCGTGGGGTGGCGGTCGCCCGGAAGGCGCGGCCGCGCCCTGGTGGGTGGCTTATGATGTGCCGATGGCCCTGATCGAGACGCGCATCGCGCCGGGAAAAAAACTGAAAGGCTCGCCGACGGCGGAACACCGCCTCGCGTTCGGACGCGAGTTGCTGGCGGCGATGGCGGAGTCGGTGAAATAGACTTCGGCACGGTTGAGCGCCGCGCTTTCGACGCCTCTGCGGATCGATCACGGGACCCCGCCGATTTGAGGCCGCCCTGTCACGAGACAATTCCGAGCGGCGGCGTGCGCTCCCACGCGCCGCGGGTGAAATCGGGGATCTCGATCGGCGCGCCGCCCTGCGCGACGGAGAACTCGCTGGCCGGGCCGACGGCACTCCACGCCGCTGCATCGTAGACATCCTGATCGAGGGGCAGTCCCTCGCGCAGGCATTGCACAATCCGCCACCGCATCACGAAATCCATGCCGCCGTGGCCGGAGGTGTTCTCCTTGGGAAGCTGTGCCGCGATCGCGGCGATCTTCCGCCACAGCGGATGATCAAACTCCTCGTACCACTTCGTGAGATCCGTTTCCCACTGGTGATTCGCGGGGCTGCGGCCCTCGACGTATATCCGGTTGGGATAACCGGCGAATATGCCGCGGGTGCCTTGGATCACATTGTGGCGCGAATAGGGCCGCGGGCTCATCGTGTCGTGCTGGACCAGGATGGTGCGGCCGCGCGCTGTCTTCACCACCGACGTGTTCGTGTCGCCGCAGATATAGCGGGTCTTCCGCCGCGGATGGCCGGCCGGGAAGTTCCGCGCCGCATAGTCGGACGTGCTCAGCGTCGGGCTGCTGAACGACACCAGGCGGTCAAAGCGATCCCCGCGATTGATGCCCATATACTGGGCCACGGGTCCCAGTCCGTGGGTGGGATAAAGGTTGCCGTTGCGCAGCTCGTGCTCGCGAACTCGCCAGCTCCCCGATCCGTGCTCGACCTGCTTCATCTGCGCCCGGAGGTCGTGCAAGTAGGACGCCTCGCCGTGCCCCAGCTCACCGAACACGCCTTCGCGGCACATCCGCAGCACCATCAACTCCTCCCGGCCGTAGCACACATTTTCCAGCATCATGCAGTGGCGCTGCGTTTCCTCCGCGGCATCCACCAGCTCCCAGCAACCTTCCATCGTGATCGCCGCGGGCACCTCGATGAAGGCGTGCTTGCCGGCCTGCATCGCCGCCACCGCCATCGGCACATGCCACCGCCATGGTGTGCAAATGAACACCGCGTCGATGTCGTCGCGCGCCAGCATCCGCTTGTAGGCCTCGTCGCTCCCGCCGAAAGCTGCCGCAGCGGGACGCTTCGCCCTGGCCACGGCGGCGACGCCTTTCGCCAGCGACGGCGCGTGATTATCGCACAGGGCCCGAACGTCGCACCCCTCCAGCACGAGAAGTTCGCGCAGCGTCCCCGTTCCACGCGAACCGATGCCGATCAGTCCGCAGCGCACGACCTCGAGCCGCGGCGCCCGCAGTCCGGCCACACTGCGCCCCCGGCGAACCGCCGGCGCCGCGGCGCGCGCAGCATCGGGCCGGGCGAGGATGGCCGCGGTGGCGGCGGAAACGGTCTGGAGGAAATGACGGCGGGTTGGTGTATTCATGAATTGATTATTGCTCCATCCAGGCCAGCTGCTTCCAGTCGTTTGGTGGATCGTTGGCCTGCGTGACACCCGGCCTGCTTCGCCCCTCGAGCACATAACGCCGCAGACGGGCGGTCAGTCGGGCGACGACCTCCGGGCGCGCCGGCGCGAGGTTTCTCGTTTCACCGGGATCCGCCTCCAGATCGTAGAGTTGGATCGGGTGCCGGTAATAGGCGGCATATTCCGGCCGCGCCCGGTAGGTGGTGCCGCCGGAGCCGGGGTGGAGCAGAAGTTTCCACCTGCCCTCGCGAAGGGCGAATTCCCCGAGGCCGGAATGATGCACGACGGCGTCACGAACAGGCGCGGCGAGTTTCCGGCCGAGCAGCACGGGCAGGAGATTGCAGCTGTCGGGCCCGTCGGCGGCGGACAGCTCCACGCCGGTGATCGCAGCGCAGGTGGCGAGGAGGTCGGTCAGGCAAACGAGTTCCGAGCTTGCCACGCCGGCCGGAACCCGGCCCGGCCAGCGCGCGATGAACGGCACGCGATGTCCACCCTCCCAGTTGTCGCGCTTGCGGCCCAGAAAAGTCGACGCGCTGAGATGCCCATACTCCGTGCGGTTTCGGTCGATGATGTTCTCCGGGCCGTTGTCGCTGGTCACGATGAGCAGTGTGTGGCCGGCCAGTCCGGTTCGCTCCAACGCATCCATCACCCGGCCCACCACCCAGTCCGTCTCCATCACAAAGTCACCATACGCCCCCGCCCGACTGCGGCCTTGAAAGGATTTCCTCGGGGCGATGGGCGTGTGCGGCGACGTCAGCGGAAAATAGAGAAAGAAAGGCTCCGGGCGCGGCCGGCTTCCGGCCGCCTCGATATACTCGACCGCCTTCTGCGCCAGCACCGGCAGCGCGTCCTCCGGCTTCAGGCCCGGCGCCTTCACGCCCACGCGCCCAAACCCGTCCTCCTTCGACGCGGGCACCAGCTTCGGTTCCACCAGACGGTCGTTCTCGATCCACGCATAGGGCGGCATGTCCCACGACGCGGCACAGCCGAAATAGTAATCGAAGCCCGCCGTCCGCGGGCCGTTCCGGATCGGCGCCTGCCAGTCCACGTTGGCGGGGACTCCGCTGTGGCGCTGCGCCTTGCGATCGTCCAACGGCTGGCCGTCTGTGGTGGCGAAGGTCATTCCCAGATGCCACTTCCCGATTGCCGCCGTCCGGTAACCCCGCCGCTGCAAAAGTGAACCCACCGTCACGCGCCCCGCCTCGATGAGCGGCGCAGAGCAGCCGCCCAACACACCTGACTTGAGCGACGTGCGCCACGCGTAGCGCCCGGTTAGCACACCATAACGGGACGTGTGCACAGGCTACTCGCCGTGTGGGCATCGGTGAAGCACATTCCCCCCGCGGCCAGATGGTCGATATGGGGTGTTTGTATCTTCGACTGCGGGTTGTAGGAGCTGACATCGCCCAACCCAAGATCATCGGCAAGGACGAAGATGATATTGGGAAGGTCGGCGACGGCCGCCGCAGCCAACGCGGGGAGGAAATGCAGCGTGAAAATCAGTGCCGGGGTCGAAGCCCTCATGATGCGGCCTCAGTGGGACGAGGCGGCCGCGGTCGCCGGACCTTTGCGTTTCGGGGCCAGGGGGACCATGACACAATGCCAGTTGTTCTCCTCCGGGATGCCCAGCGCGAGCACGCACGGTTTCCCGTTCTCGATGAAGAGATCAGGCCGCTGCAGCGGCGCCTGCGTGCTCAGAATGCCTCCGTCCGCCCGGGGCAGCGTGTTTCCTTGGGTGACCTGGTAATGTTCGGCCCGCCGCCAGTTGAATCCATCGGCCGACTCAATCAATGCGATATATTTACGGGCATGGAACACGGCGAAGTAGCTCCGCCGCACCGCGTCGTGCCACAGTGACGCATCCTCGGTATCGATATCACGAATGGCGAGCTCGGGGCGGATTGCATACGGGCCCTCGGGCCGATCCGCCACGGCGAGTCCCTGTACACGCTGCGGCATCGGTTCCGTCGGCAGCTTGGGCGTAATGTCGCCCTTGATCATCATCAGGTATCGGCCGTCCGTCATGCGCGTGACTGCGGGATTGACCGTAAGATTGAACACCGGCGCCGCCGGTTCGACGATCGGCTGCTCCGATCGTCTATAAGGGCCGAGGATCGAATCGGCCACCGCCACGCCAGTGCGCTGGCTGTCGCGCACATGGCCCCGGCTGGGGCCGGAGCGGCTCGATATGTAGTAGAGATAATATTTGTTCCCGAACCGATAGAGCTTGGGGTTGTGGGCCATCAACTCGTCCCAGTGGCCCGGGCCGGCGCCCCGCAAGAGGGTTTTGACGTGCCGGAAGGGGCCTTCCGGCGACTCGCCAGCCGCCAGCGCCACTTCAGACTGCGTCAGCCAACCTCCGATTTTCGAGCTTCGGGGCCAGCGGGAATAGATCAAATGGTAGGGGCCGCCTTCCTCTTTGAAGACCTGCGGGCACCAGACGAAGTAATCGTCCTCTCGGAACACATTGTGGCTGGCAAACGGGCGGATCATCGCGCCGAGGTTGAGCGACTCCACCGCGTCCATCGTGCGCGCCGGGCTGGCCAGAGCCAGCAAGGCACAAAGCCGCAGGTATTTTTCCATTGGGGGCAGGGAATTCACTTTCTTTGACAAGATTTGGTTCGGGAAATTGTCCTGGCAGGTCGGGTCTTCCATTTGCTAAGGAGCTCGCCGGGCTGCAGCCGATGAACGACCGGACGGCGATTGAGTCTGGAGTTTCCACTCCTGCAGGGCGGCCAGTCCGGCCCACGCGGAGGTGTAGGTGCAGGCGATCCGATACCAATATCGATAAACGATCCCCGAGTTGGGGCTGGAGGTGAAGATGCCACCCGCTGCGTTGGAATCGGAGCCACGATAGCGGTTGTTCAGGCAAAACCACAAGGCCCGCCGCGCAGCCCGGAGCGCGGCCGGATCGCCGTTGGTTTCGTAAAGCCGATACAGCAGCACGCTCCAGACGGCGGCGCCTTTCTCGGCGATGCCGGCCTCGGCCGGGTCGCGATGAAACTCGAAGGACCAGCAGCCCGACGGATGCTGCGACTGAATCAAATGGGCCGCCAGCCTCTCGGCTTTGCGCAGATATCCGGCCTCCGGAGCAAGTCGGTGCGCAGCCAGCAGCCCTTCCATCACCCACGCCTGGCCACGCGTGTGCCGGTGCTCGCCTGACGCCTCCCTGCTCGTTCGCTCCGCCAAGTTTCGGTTCCACAACCCGTCATCGCGCTCGAGATGCTCGATGAGCGGGTCGATGAAGCGCCTGCCCGCGGCCTGCAGCCGCGAGTCAGGACGCACGCGGTGCAGCTCCGCGAAACCCTCCACGCCAAATCCGATTTCGTTGAGCACCGTGCGCCGCCAGCTGTTCTCGGCCGGCAGCCAGTCCTGCGGGGTGAGCGCATGCTCGCGGGAAAGCCTGTCCACGGAGTCACACAAACGCTGCGCCCCTCGGAGGAACGCCGGATCGCCCGTCGCCTCGTAAAGCGGCGCCCACGCCCACCCGGCCAAAAACAGTGCGTCGGCCGTGGCGACAAATTCCTGGGCCCCATGTTTCCATTGCGCACCGGGATTCCAGCGCACAGTGACAAGCCCGTCGGCCGGATGTCCGGGTTTGTCCCACTGGAAGTCGAGCGAACGCCGGCCTGCCGCAACCGCCACCGACTTCAGATCCTCATCGAATGCCTGCGCCACCTCCGGATGCCGCGACGCCTCCAGCAACATCCGGATGTCTACTCCCCAGGCCCACATCCAATGGCTCGTCCGGTAAGTCGCCGCATCCAGATCATACAACAGAAAAAAACCGTCCCGGGTCGGGCTGGCCGGGTTCTGGTCGCGCGCCCGGAGCAGGAAACCCACCGAGTCGCGCAAGAAGTCGGCCAGTTGACCGCGCGTCGGAGGCTGTTCCGGAGCGGCGTCCAGGGAAAGCAGCGGATGAAGCAGTTTCTCCGGCTCCGCCTCTCCCACCTCGATGCTCCCCAACTCACCGTCCCCAGGCGCTGCAGCCGCATCGCGCCAGGCGATGCGCCCGCGCCAATTTTCTGAAAGCGGGTGCAAACGGAAGCGGGCGCGACCGTCCCGCACCTGAACACGCTCGCTCAGATAAAAGCGCGCCAATCGCGCCTCCCCTCCCTCCACGAACAGCAGATTCTCCCAGTACAGCAACTCCATCGCAGGAACGATCACCCGCTTTTCCAGCGCACGCACCGTCTGATTGAACATCCCGTTGAATACGTATCGGCAACCCGACGCCACCTCCGCGAACTCGGCCACGCCCTGCATCCGCTCCGTCGGCATGATGTCGAGCACCGGAAACCATAGCTCCTGGCCCGGCCGACGGGGAGGCCGGTCGACCCAACTCGCCGGCGCCAAGGGCGACCGATCGGATTGGCGCCCCACGGGACGGTTGCGGAAACTCTCCACCTGCAACTCCACCGCCCGCACTTCCCGCGGCACGCTGACCACCACCTCGATGCCTGTCGCATCCCGGCGGACCTCGGGTGTCGCCGCCCAAAGCGAGAAAGTACAGCAGAACATGGTGGCCAAACCCCACCAGCAGCAAACACGCGACCCGGCACTCATTCTACCAGAGGTGATAATCATTGTATTCATTTGTATGGATTAAACTGACCAGAGCCAGAATCCCGATCCTCGCCGTCGAGGCCCGGTCTGTCTAAAAAGTCACTGTCGCGGACAAACGCGCCTTCCGAGGCTCGAACAACAACACCCGGGTCAGTCCCGATTTGTTGGCATTGTATCGCAAGGGCATCCATTCGTCTTCGTTCGTGAGGTTGGTCACATTCACCTGCACGGTGAGTTCCGGGCTACGCCCGCGAACGGAAAGCTCTCGACGGTAACCCACGAAGGCATCGGCCTTGAAGTCCTCCGGGCCATAAAGGATGTCGCCGTAGGTCCTGCGGCCATTGGCAGCCGTACCAGTGACCTCGCGCCCGAGTCTCGACTTGCCCTGCCAGCGAATGCCGCCTCCGACGAACAGGCCCTTCAATCGACCCTCGGTGAAGGAGTATCGGCCGCTGGCGTTCGCCTTGTAGGACCGTTCTCCGTAACTGAAACCGTAATACTCCCGAATGCCGTGCGCCGCCTCCTCGATCGCCGCGACCTCCTCTTCCACCCGGCTGCCTGACGTGCCGTTGATCAGATCCTCCACCCCCGGCGTGCGGTTCCAGAAGGCACTCTCCCGCCCGAACCAACCCTCAAACTCAGGAAAGATTTCCGAGCGGTTCGAACTCGTGTAGGAGAAGTTCAGCATTCCCGTGAGATTCCTGCTCACGTTCACCCAAGTCGACACCTCCACCCCCCGGTTCACTATATTGTAAGTGGTCGTCAAATTTCCTTCATCCCCGAGTAGGTGCCGGGCCACGGCTGTCCAGTTATGAGTAGTTGATCTCCAACTGTTTAGGTATATCAATACGAGCATCTCTTGTATCAACGTTCATAAGCAATTCCTCCAACGGCATTTGCTGAAGTGGGCAGATACTGACGATTTGCAGAATTTCATATAGCGAGGCGGCGAGATGCTTTTGTTTTTTGGCGATCGCTATAAGCAGGTAGGCGCACAAAGCGGCCCATATTTGCACTCGCACGCCGTTGGGCGAGTTGCTGA
>JBBRCR010000106.1:0-19230 GCA_038204695.1 Opitutales bacterium
GCTGGAGTTCAGGTCATCCACTTCCGGCCACTTAGCCCTGCGCTTGCCCCACAATTCCTGCCAAGCACGTCGGCATTTGCCGGAGCGGGGGCTTTCCAGCCGCCGAAGTACGTTCGGTCGTCCGGTCTCGGGCGACTGGAAAGTCGCCCTTCCCGTCAACCGCGCTCTTTGCGTGACGCCATACGCGGTAGCGAATTTTTGGGGCAAGCGCAGACTTAGCCCGGAAAATTCACAGCTTCTATGATAAAATCCCACACGCTGGGGCAGCCGCCGGGAGTGGCGCCGGTCTTTGACCGGCGTTCCGCCAGTCGGAGACTGGCGCCACGGGCGAAAACGCGCGCACAGGGTGTGAAATTCCCGCTCAGCGTTTCGAGAGCGCCTTCGCTGCTGCCGGCGGATTGATCGAGCGGAAGAGTTCGAGTGCGCGCGCGATGACGCGGTCCTCGACCTCCGGCGTCCACGGTGCAGCGTGCCGGCCAAGGTTCGCCGAATATCCCTCGTAGCCGCCCTCGAGAACGACTTTCCGGCTGCCAAGGTACCCGAGCGATTCATTGGAGTATCCGGCGACCCAGATGGCTGGTCCGGCCCCCGCGAGTTCGCGTTTCAGCCGGAGCGAATACTCGACCGTCGGTTCACCGGCAATGGCAACCAGCGTCAGGTCACTCCCGAAGGACACGACTTGAATCGGACACGGATGACTTTCCGGCAGCGTGCCGCCGGCATCGAGCATGCGCAGCAATTCTTCTGCGCGTAGCTTTTCCACGCCGCGATTGCCTTGCGCCCGCCGCTCGAGTTCCGCCCGGCTGACCGGCGCGAAGGGCAACGCCGCAAATCCATAGGCACTGCGCAACGGCCCCTGCACGCTCCGCTGGACGGTTACCGCCAGGGCGGCCTCCACCGCATTCGCGAGCGTCCGGCCATGCTGGGCCGCCTGTTCGAGCGACACATGGCGCGGATAGGGATTCTGATCCCCCGCCGCGCCGATCATGAACATCGCCACCACGCCCGGCCGGTTCTCTTCCAGGAACGCCTGCGCATAGCCGGCATAGTCACCGTTGATCTTATAGAACCCGGTGACGGTGTTGTGACACGCGTATCCAAAAAGTACTGCCTTGATTTTTCCGGCGCGGTCGGTGATGCGCAGGACGGGGACGTCATGATCGACCGGGCCATCGGGATTGGCCGCGTTGCGGATCTCCTTTCCGGCGGGCAATCGCCGGTTCATCGCGAAACCGGCCCGGGCTCGTGCATAACTCAGCCGGGCCGGTTCGCGCCGCGCCAGGGCGGCGCCAATCACCTCGACAATCTTTTCCCCGAGTACGCGACCATAAGCTTCTCCCTGTCGGGCAAAGGTTGGGTCGGGAACTCCATACGCATACGGCGCCGGACCCGAATGGGTGTGCGAAGCATTCAGCAAAATCGACTCCGGTCCCAGTCCGTGGCGAGCTGCCACGGATTTTTCGACGCCCGCCCGGACTTCGCGCGGCACGCCGATGAGATCCATCGTGACTAACACCACCACGTGGCTACCGGCCACATCCTCGACGGCGAGCGCTTTGGCAAAAATCCTCTGGGCAACTCCTTCGCTGGGTCGCGTGCGGGCACCGTAGCCGGCCAGCCACACCGGCCCGTCCGGCGTGATGTCGACCGCCGCGGCGCCGGCTTTCCAAGGCAGGTCACGCGGGGGTTCGGCGGCGCGAGCAGAGAGCAGACCAATCAGTACAATGGCCGGGAGGAGCAGGCGTATCCGGAAGTTAATCATGGCGCCCGTGATCATTTTCGCGGGAGCACCACCGATTTCACCAGTCCGACCAGACGGTCGCCCATCCGCTCGTTGCCTTCGTCGTTGGGATGCTGGGGATCGCGAAAGAGCTTTTGGTCCGCGGGGCCAAACAGCTCGAGCCCCTCGACGACATAGATATTCCGATCGCCCGCGTCGCGGCGCTCCACCGCGGCTTCGCGCATCAGAGTGCGCAGTCGCACGGACTTCTCGAAATACTCCTTTTGGATCGGCTCGTTCGTTGAATAAATGGGGGTCACGCAGAACATCGGCGTGTTCGGATGAGTCTTGCGGATGTCCGCCAACATCTGGGCGTAGGGCTCCTTGGGCTGATTGCCGTACGACTTGCCGAGATCGAAAAGATAACCACTCGCCGGCGGGTGATTCACCAACGCGACCACGCCGGGTTCAGCTTTCCCGGCGCCGCCGAATCCGAGATTTATGAAATCGAGATTCAATCGCCGGGCCAGCACTGCGGGGTACGTCTTCGACGGATGCTCGGCCCCCGTGCCCTGCAATACGGATGAACCATAACAAACGAGCGGCGCGCTTGCGGCAAATGCCGGAGCCTTGCTCAGCGTTGCACCCTCGTCGATGCCAACGGCGAGCACGCGCACCTGACTCGTGTTGGGCAGGTAGATCGTGATGGCTTTCGGTCGTTGGTCGCGGTCGGCAAAGAGCACGAACTCGTTTCTCTTGGGGCCAGGCGATCCAGCCGAGCCGGCAAATTCGTCGCCAATATAGGCATCGAAGTACGCGAGTTTTTTCTGGGTCGAGATCACCTCGATGCGAAGCATCAGCCGCGACGTGGCGCACGAAAAACGAATGCGGCCGCCGTCGGGCGCGATCGCCCTGGCCCAGACGCCCTTCGGAACCGCCGTTTTGGCCGACTTCGGCAGCCGCCACAACTCGGGGGAATTCTCCGCGAACCACGGCAGACCGCGCAGCTCCAGTTGGGGATCGGGAAACGCGATCCACTTGATCGACCCGGTCGCGGCTGAGCTCGGGCTGCCCTTCGCCGCCGGTTTTTCCGCGGCAAACGTGGTCAGGGTCAGCAAGCAGGAGAGCAGGAGCCAGTTTGAGTATTTCATGGTTGGTGCGAAAGCAGCGAAGAAGGCCGGAGTATCGTAGGGGAATGGGAAAAGCGCCTCTGCGTCGAGCACGTCACGTTAAAACGCCCCCTTGATGCCAAAGGTCCAGAGCGCGCCGTATTCCACGCGCTGGTCGAGTTGAGTATGCGCGGGCGTATTCGGTCCCGCGATTTCGCGCACGAGGGCCGCGTCGTTGACATTCCGCAACGTGGCGAAGGCCGCGATTCGCTTGCCGAGATTGTATTCGCCGAGGATGTCGTAGGAATAGCGCCGTCCCGTCCAGTTGTAGGTGCCCGGGCTGATGCTCGTGCTGGCGGCGACGAGGTTTTCTCTTTGCCGGCCGCGATAATTCCAGTTGATCCGCACATTGAATTTCGGCCGGGTGAGGCTGATGCCCCAGCTGCCGGTGCGCGGAATGAGATTGGCCC
The DNA here is from genome assembly GCA_038204695.1 of Opitutales bacterium. Lineage (GTDB taxonomy): Bacteria > Verrucomicrobiota > Verrucomicrobiia > Opitutales > Opitutaceae > ER46. The sequence goes on from JBBRCR010000106.1 coordinate 3,300, forward strand.
CGGTGAAACGATCCAGCCGATCGCCGATCACGCGCATCGAACTGCCATTGGCGAACACCTGGAACCCGCGCGCCCAGCCCCGCAGAAAAGTCAGCGCCTGTTTGTAGCTGAACTCGAGCCCCTCCATCCGCACGGTGCTCTCAATGTTTTCCTGCGTGGAAACATCGTACACGCCATAAACCGCCGGGTCCAGGCCGTAGAGCGACAGGAACTCGGGCGTTGGCTTGAACACGGTGCCGCCAAAAAGATTTTCGAATTCCCGGCGGAACGCCCCCACGTAAACCTGTCCGACTCCGCCGAAGTAATACTCGAAGCGAACCTTCGTCGTGCGGGCGCTCCAGGCTTTGATCCCGATATTGTTCACGGTGATTCGATTGCTGGTGCCGGGCAGATTCTCCGAGTCGGGCAGGGTGAGGCCGCCCGCATACTGGTTGAAATCGGGTCGGCCGACCGACGTATACCAGGCGGCGCGCGCGATCAGATTCTCGGCCAGGTTGAAGCTCGCATTGATGCTGGGAAACAGACGCAGGTATTCTTTTTCCGCCCGCGTGCCCCGTTCTATATAGGTGAGCTTTCGCGCCTGGAGCGCATCATTCGTGACGGGGAGCGGACGACCATTGGCACCCAGAATCGGTGCGCCGCGCGAGTCGCGCTGGAAATTTCGCGTCAGGTCGTTGAGCGGCCCGAAGGCCACGATGTTGGTCTGCTCGGCGCGCAGCCCGCCAACCAGCTTGAGCCGGCGATCCAGCAGGTGAACGTCGCTGCGCAGGTAGGCGGCCGTGATGAGTTCCTCCGCGCGTTTGGACGCATTGACCAGATTGTTGTACTCGTTGGTCTCGTTCAGGACGAACTGCGCGGGAGCGGCCTTGTACGCTTCCCAAACGTCCTCGGGGCTCACCCATTGAATGCGCGGAAAACCAGACGGCGGCGTGCGCTGCGAGTAACTTTCATCCAGAAATGGAACGGCGCTGTCATCGCTGCCGGCCGCCGGGGACGTGGACCCGCGGCCGTCGCGTCCGACAAAGGCGTACGGGGCGCCAAAATTGCGGATGTCCCGGACGGACTTCCGTACGTCGAGGCCGCCCTTCATCGTGACGGGCACCTGCCAGACAAAGTCGCGGCGCGCATTGGCGTAAGCGGTTTTTTGAAGGTCGGTCGGATCTCTCTTTTGGGCCGTCGCCGAAGTCAGCACGTAGCTGTCGAGTCGATACGGGTCGACCGGCGCGCCCGCGGCATCCGTTACGGTAATCACGCCCGGACGGAGATACGTGATGTCGTCGAACGACACGGTCACACCCGAGCGCTGCGCCGAGGTCAGGTTGAAAAACCCCTTGTCGACTCCGCGAATGCGGTTGGTCGCATAGGACAGTCCCACGCCGGCCTCCGCCCGCCACAGCGGACCATCGTGATTCCAGGTCAACGTCGGCATGTAGGTGCGGTTGACGCGATCGATGCCGGCGTCATTCGCAATCTGGAGTGATCCCGCCGCCGAAGCTCCGTGCGTCGAACGCGTCGTAAAGTTCCCGACCGCCACCCGGCCTACATTGAACGTCAGCAACCGGCCCATCTGATTCGAGGAAAACGACGACCATTGGTACGCGAAGGAAAGCCGATCGTTGCGAGTGAGCCGATAGTCCAGCGTCAGGCCATAGGAGTTGCGGGTCGATTCCTTCGAGCCGTCGCCCACGATGTAAGTGGTGAGATAGGGTTGATCAGGAGTGGTGTGGGGGAAAGCGTTGCCGTTCGTAGCGGCGCCCACGCCACGCCACTCGGCCTGGGCCGACGCCTGGGTTTGGTACGCGGTGGAGGTGCCACCCGTGATCGCAAATCCGAAGCGGTCGTTTACCGGCCTCACGTACGAAAAATCAGCGCCGGGATGCACCTTGCGCGTGGGATTCTTCCTGGGGCCCGGAGTCTGGTGGAAATCGCGGGCGTTGTCCCGCATGCTGATGTAAGTGCTGAAATTGAAGGCCGGACGGGAGCGGCCAAAGGAACTGCGCGGCACGATGTTCACCGAACCGGCGAGCGCGGCACCCTGCGATTCCGGAGTGGGCGAATAGGACACCTCGATTCGCGACGCGTTGTTGATCGAGACGAAATCCAGCGACGGCGCCCGCGCGGTGCCGACTCCCGTGCTGGCGAGGCTGAACCCGCCCACCGTGACGGGCACGTTGCTGGCGGGCACGCCATTGATCGAAATCTCGCGCGCACTGCCGCCATTATAATCAACGGTGAGCCCCGGCATGAACTTCAGGAACTCGCCCACATTCGTCTCGGCGACGCTGCCGAAATCATCCGTCGACACGACCGTCTTGATGTTCGGGGCAAAGCGCTGCTCGTTGATCGCGATGGCACTCGCGCTCATCTCCCTCGCCGCGGCCACCAGGAATGCGTCGAGTTTGACGACGCCGCCATCCGGGACGGCGCCGGCCGTTGCATCCGGCCCGGCAAGGCTGAAGTCATGTTGCAGAGTCTGTCCCGCCGAGACGGTGAGTCCCTCGGTCTGGGACTCGAGACCTGTATAGAACACCTTTACACGCGCGCTGCCCGCGGGAACATTCGTGAGGCGATAACTTCCGTCGGCATCGGTGAACGTTTCGAGACCGGCGCCCTCGACGGCGACCCGCGCTCCTTCGACGTAGTCGCCGCGCGCTGCGTCGAGCACCCGGCCCTCGATCCTGCCGGTGTTTTTTGAGTTGTCAGTTGGCTGCGCCAGCGCACGTGAAGCCAGCGCGAGGAAGAAGGAACAGGCGACCCGCGCAAAGAAAGGTGTGCGTTTCATGGGGGAGTGGGGGAGGTGGGGTCAGAACGGCGAAGCCAACGGGAGCACCGGTGGGACGGTGTATGCCCGATTTATAAAGGCAGCGGGCCGGAGCGCGAGACAGACTTTAACCGCGGATATCGCAGATAACCGCAGATCCGATTTCATCATCTGCGCCGCGCTGCGATATCTGCGGTTGTATTTCCGCCATCAAGGTCTCCAGCGCGGGGCGGCCGCGATGCAATTGAAAGTCGACCGGCTCATGTCTGCCCGATGTCACCCGCGTGCCGCTGGATTTTCCGGATAGCCGCGGCGATCTGCTCCATGTCCGACCGCGGGCCGAGCAGCATGGTCTGGGTGAAGCGAACGTTCTCGGCACAAAGAATGTCGTTCTGCGGACATTCGCGATGCTGCTGCCAACGGCGGAGCGTTTCCTTTGTGTATAGCCGTTGATAGTGGCGGTTCTTCGCCAGTTCGCTGACATGCTTTTCCTTGTTCCAGGGCGTATATCCGCCGGCGGTATCGCTGATGCCTTCCATTTTCAGCGCCTGCATGAATTTCTCCCGGCCCAGGCCCGCGAACTGCTCCTTCTTATATCGAAACGCATAGACATGCCACGCGAGCCGCGTGCAGCCGGCGTAGGTCTTTTGCGGGATGATGCCCGGGATGTCCTGGAGCATGCTGGTGAGATACGCCGCATTCTCCTCCCGATGTTTGGACTGTTCCTCGAGGCGCGTGAGCTGGGCGTTGAGAATGGCGCCTTGAAATTCGGTCATGCGCAGGTTGCCGGCGCGGCAGCCGGCCGTCAGATTGGACGGCCCCTTGTTCCGGCTCTGGTCCTGAAAGCTTTCGCACCGAAACGCGAAATCGGAATCATTGCTGATGATGGCGCCACCGTCGCCACAGTTGAGATTCTTGCTCGCCTGAAAGCTGAAGCAGCCGGCGAGGCCCCAGTTGCCGGCCATTCGTCCCCGCCACTCCGCGAGGTGTGACTGGCAGGCGTCTTCGATGATCGGTATGTTGTGTTTTTTGCCGATGGCGCAGATCGCGTCCATATCGGCGACATTGCCGCCGATATGAACCGGGATGATGGCCTTCGTATTCGGGGTGATGGCGGCCTCGATTTTCGTGGCGTCGATCTGCGAAGTTGCCGGATCCACATCGACGTAGATCGGCAGCGCGTAGTTCAGGGTGATGACGTTGAACGTGGCGATGAACGTGAAAGGCGGCAGGATGATTTCATCTCCCGGCCCGATGCCCAAGGCGCCGAGGCATGTATATAGCGCGCTGGTGCCACTGTTGGTTGCGACGCACTGTTTGGCGCCAGCGCGCGTGGCGAAGTCCTTCTCGAATGCCTTCACCTGCTTGCCGCCGTATCGGTTCCACTTTCCGCTGCGCAGGGCCTCCAACAGGAACTTATCCTCCACTTGATTCGCGACGGGCCACTTGGGCCACGCGGCCGTGCGTACGGGTGTTCCTCCGAGAATGGCAGGTCTGGCGGCATCGCCGCCAAACGCATTCGTTAGAGTCATTCCCACCCCGGCCACCGTCGTGGTGGCCAGGAATTGCCGACGGTTCATGGTCGATGTATTCATGATGGATTACGTTTCGGCTTTCGCTGAGAAACTGGTGACGACGGGATTCGCCGTGCAGGTCGAGCCATCGCACAAATAACAGCCGGTCCGCCCACGGCGAGCGTGATTGCGTCCCGGTGACCATCAGCCGCCGAAGCCGGCGCTCAGAATGACGGGCCGCTTCCGTCAGCAACACTCACTTCGGATTCCGACGCTCCCGGGAGGGCCAGCAAGCGGACGATGCACGTGCTGTGACGCGCGTCGCGTTTCGTCAGCGCCTCGGCGAAGGCCGTCACTAATGAGTGCGCCGTCTCACTCAGTTGGCGCGGCCATGCCCGTCGCCGGTGGTCCGGCGTCATTGGGGGCAGACCGCTCGATGCGATCGAGATTTTCCTCGTTGAGCATCAAACTGCGCTTCACCGCCGCGAGCGTTTCCGTGTTCAACTTGATCAGCGCATCCACCCGATCCCGGGCGGGCAAGCGCCTCGCCACGTGCATCCCGGAATCCTTCAGGTGCGGCAACACGATCGTGCTGGCGTTGCCGAGGGGCGGCGTGCCGGTCGGCCTCGAAGTGGCTCGGGCGCTCGACCTGCCTCTCGATGTCTTTGTCGTGCGCAAGCTGGGCGCTCCCCAGGAACCGGAACTGGCGATTGGTGCGATCGCATCCGGCGGCTACGAGGTGTTGAACTATTCGCTGTTGACGCAGTGGTGCGTCCGGCAGTTTGACGTTGCGGCGATTGCGGATCGTGAGATGCACGAACTGCAGCGGCGCGAAGCAGTTTACCGCGAGGGTCGTCCCGCCATCGACGTGCGAGGGAGCAAAGTGATTTTGGTCGACGACGGATTGGCCACCGGCGTGACGATGCGGGTGGCCCTCACCGCGCTGAAGGATCAGGGCGCCGCCCGCCTGCTGGTTGCAGTCCCGGTCGGAGCGGCCAAGGCGTGTGAGGAAATGTCCGTTCGGGCGGACTTGGCGCTTTGTCCGTTCCAGCCGGAGCCGTTTCACGCGATCAGCCGGTGGTACGAACGATTCACGCCCGTGTCCGATGACGAGGTGCGCGAGTGTCTCGCGGCGTCCCCGGCCGCCCGTCATCACGTCTAGCCCGGAAATTTCGCACTGCGGCCGGCGCCGCAACCAAAGGAAACGTTTGGATTAGACACAGAGGTCACGGGGGGAGGAGGCCGAAGACATGGGAGACGCGGAAGACGGGGAAGAGAAGTAAGACGCGGAAGATTCCGAAGTCTTCCGAGTCTCGCGTTCTTCCGAGTCTCGCGTTCTTCATCCGGGGCGCTCTGTGGCCATGCCTTGGATTGGTTTGAGTGTGGAGGTGCCGACCGCGCTCGAGTCGTGGCAGATGACGCGCCAAATAGAGCGGGAGGTGCCACACCTGCCCGTGCGCGGTCCGGGGGTCCCCGAAGGGCTTCAGGTGGCCTCGACGACAAACTGGATGTCGTACCGATGGTCGATCAACAACGTCGTGATGGCCGAGGTGGCGCACACGGCCCTCGGCTTCTGGGAGGCGGGCCGCGCGGAGGAGGCGTGGCGGAGGCTGAGGGGTGCGCTGCTCGCCTCGATGTTCATGGGCATCACGCCGGGCAACGTCGGGACGATGAACTCCGTCATGGTGAACGGCGCAAAGGCGCCCTGGCACGTGATTGAGAGCGCCGTTGGGGCGCCGCAGATCGAGGTGCTCACGGCCGTGGTGCCACGCACGGAAATCGCGGTCCAATGGTCCGGTGATCCGATTGCGCTGCGAGCGCCGCAGCCGCGGGGCGCGCGCCCCGTTCGCCGGAGCCAGGGGGAAATGCGCTGGACGGAGATCGACGATCCGATCTCGCCTGTGGCCCGCGGCGGAATGGCGGTGGATGGGCTGGGTCGCGGGCCCCTGCCGCCGGCCGCGCGTTTCGATCCGGTTGATTTGTCACCACAATTCAACGACACCGTCACGCGCATCTTCCAGCACGAATACCGTTCACCGCGGTCGCCCCATGTGTCGTTCGCGATTCCGAAACAGGGCATCGGCGGCTGGGCGGGTGGGGGTGAACGCGAGCGCGGAGATTGACGATGAAGGCTTGCGCGCGGCCGCGCTGAAAAACGCGGGGCGAATCGTTTTGCCGAACGAGGTACCTTTTGTGACGCCGACCGAGCCCGGTGCGCGCAACATCGCGTTCACGTCCCAATGGGAGAATTATCCACTGCACGTGAAGGTCCCGCTGTCGGGGCACGCACGCCCCGTGTTCCTGCTGATGGCCGGCTCGACGAATCACATGCAGAGCCGCTTTGAAAATGGCGAGATCGTGGTCGCTTATGCGGATGGTTCGACGCGGCGATTAGCGCTGGAGAATCCCACCACGTGGTGGCCCATCGAGCAGGATTATTTCATCGACGATTTTCAATTCCGCATCGAAGCACCGGCGCTGCCGATCCGCGTGGACCTGAAGACCGGGAACGTGCGCATGCTCGAACCGGGCACGTTCAAGGGAAAGGGCGGGCGGGTTCCGGGCGGCGCGGCAACCGTCCTGAATTTTTCGCTGGATGAGCAGAGGGAGTTGAAGTCCCTCACCGTTCGTACGCTGGCCAATGAAGTCGTCATCGGATTGATGGCCGTGACACTCGTGCGGTGAACGCATCTGCGGGCGCGGCCCTCGAGCCTGGATTCCTCCGTGGGTGGGCGTGACGCCGGGGCTTCCGCGTTGCGGGATTGCATTCGCGTGTTTGGTCCTCGCAATGCATGGCGCATGACGCCGTTCCCCGCCCGCCTTGCGAACAAACACGCGCTCGTCACGGGCGGCGGATCCGGCATTGGCCGGGCCGTGGCCCGACGGTTCGCCGGCGAAGGCGCGCGAGTCACCATCGTCGAACCGCGTCTGGAATTGGGTGAAGCCGCCGTGGCAGAAATCCGCGACGCGGGCGGGGCGGCGCAGGTCGTGGCGGCCGACGTCACGAACACCGAGTCGATGCGCGTTGTTTTCGACCGGATCGAGGCCCTGCATGTGCTCGTCAATAATGCCGGAGTGGCGTCGATCGGAAATGTGGTCACGACGTCGCCCGAGGAATTCGATCGGGTTAACGCGGTGAACGTCAAAGGCGTTTATCACGGGCTGCACTTCGGAGTCCCCAAGCTGCTGGCGAGCGGCGGCGGCGCCATCGTCAACCTGGCGTCGATCGTCTCCAAAATCGCGCTCCCGGATCGATTCGCCTATGCGATGAGCAAGGGCGCCGTCCTGACCATGACGCTGTCGGTCGCGCGAGATTTTGTCGACCGGGGCATCCGCTGTAATTGTGTCTGTCCGGCGCGTGTCCATACGCCGTTTGTCGACGGCTTCCTGGCGAAAAATTACGCCGGCCAGGAGGCGGAGATGCTTGCGAAGCTTTCGGCCGCTCAGCCGATCGGGCGAATGGGCCAGCCGGACGAAGTCGCCGCGTTGGTGGCGTTTCTCTGTTCAGACGAGGCGGCGTTTATTACAGGTTCAGCGTATGATATCGATGGCGGCGTGACGCTGCTGCGGTGACGTCCCGGCGAAACTGGGATTGGTTTGAGGTTGTCCCGCGGCGCGGTGGCGCGATTTTTACGCCACGCGACGGCGGCATGCCCGAAACCTCCTCGCTCCCATGCTCCCGATCTTCTTTCGTCTTCGCCACCGCCGCGGCTCCTTCCATGGCGGGCGTGCCTGCACAAATCCGCATAGGTTCCGTTGCGCTCTGCTGGTTATTGCGACGGTAGGGTTGGCAATCGGTCCCGGTATCTTGCTCGCGAGCGGGGCCGGCGCTGCCGCCACCGGGCCGCCTGTCATCCCGATTGGGCTCGATGCCTACCGGCAGTGGGAGCGTTGGCCAGAGCTGCGCATCGGGGTGCGCGCCTACATGCGCGGCACGTACGATCGCCAGGGCGGCAACGAACGCGCCGATGCGAGCCATTTTCTGTATCAACTCGCCGAGGACAGGAACGTGACGCTCGATGTCGCCGGCCGGGGCGTGCTGTATTTTGCACGCTACAACCACTGGCACGGCAGCCCGTGGCACTACGAAGTCGACGGGGTGAATCACCTTGTCGCGGAGTCGACGTCCGCCGATCCGCTTTATCCGACCCCCGGCTCCGTTTTCCTGCCCCCCGAAATCTTCCCGAATCCGCTCACGTGGACCTGGGCCACGAGCCACGGCGCCGATCTCATGTGGGTGCCCATTCCCTTCGAGCGGTCCTTTCGGATGATGTACAGTCGGACGTTCTACGGGACCGGCTACTATATCTACCATCTCATCGATCCTGCGGCGCGACTCTCGGAACCGCTGCGAGCGTGGGACGGGCGCACCCCGCCCGGCGATGACGTACTTGAAATCCTGCGACGTTCGGGCACGGACCTCCTCCCGCCCGCGGACTCCGCCGACGGTCGTCGGGCAGGAATCAAGGCCCTTGCGGGCCGGGTTGACCTGTCCGCGAAGGGCGGGCCGCAGATGGTGGCTTCGCTGGCGGCGGCCGGTGGGCAACCGGCCGTGGTTCGGGCACTGGAGCTGTCCGTGCCACGGGCCGACGCCATCGCTTTCGGCCGGGCCCGGCTGCGGCTGACGTGGGACGGGCAGCCGCATGCGTCGGTCGATGCTCCGGTGGCGCTTTTCTTCGGCGCGGGCACGCTCTACAACCGCGACCACCGCGAGTATCTGGTGAAGGCGTTTCCGGTTCATATCCGGTTCGATGCGGAGCGGGTGCATCTCGCGTGTTTCTTTCCGATGCCGTTCGCCCGGAGTGCGCGTATTGAACTGGTGAACACGGAAGCGAATGCGCTGGACGATGTGCGTTGGGCGGTGCGCACCGGTCCGACGCATTCGCCGATGGCGCACCAGGGGTATTTTCACGCCACCTATCGCGACCACGCGAACCCGGTCGCCGGCGAAGACCTCGTGCTGCTCGACACCCGCACCGTGCACGGGGGCGGCGACTGGTCGGGGAATTTCGTCGGCACGTCGTTCATCTTCACGCGTCGGGGAGTTCTGAATACGCTGGAGGGCGACCCGCGCTTCTTTTTCGACGACAGCCAGACGCCGCAAGCCCATGGCACCGGCACGGAAGAGTGGGGCGGAGGCGGCGATTATTGGGGCGGGCGCAACATGACGCTGCCGCTGGCCGGTCATCCCGGTGGCGCCCGCACGCCGCAGGAGGCGAAGGACCCGGAGGACTTGATCCATTCCGCGTATCGATTCCTGCTGGCGGACCTCATGCCGTTTGGGAAAAATGCGGTCATCCGGCTCGAGCACGGCGGGACGAACGAATCGACGGAGCACTACGAGACGGTGACGTATTGGTATGGCCGCAATGAAGCCACCCTGGAGCGCACGGATTCGTTCCAAATTGGTGACGAAGCCAGTGAGCGGGCGCACGCGTATGTTTCACCCGATGCGTCTGAACCCTATGCGATCGAATCGCGCTACGAGTGGGGCGTCGACCACCTCGGGGGTCGCGAAATTTATCCCACCCACCCGGACCGCGGGCGCCGGACGGGCGGTGTTTCCGAATTCAACATCGAAGTTGCCCCCGACAACCTGGGCGTGCTCCTGCGGCGCAAACTCGATTACCAGTTTCCCCATCAGCGGGCCGATGTGTTCGTGGCGCGCGTGGAGGGTGGACGGGTGGGGGAGTTTGCCGCCGCGGGTTCGTGGTATCTCGCGGGAAGCAATACCTGCCTGTTCTCGAATCCGCGCAGCGAAGTCGGGCCGACGCAGCACGTGGTGCAAACGTCCAACCGGCGGTTCCGCGACGACGAGTTTCTGCTTTCCCGCGCTTTGACGGCGGGAGCGTCCAAATTGCGGATACGAATCCGGTTTACCCCGCTCGCGATCCCACTCCTGCCCGGCCGCGCCTTGCCCGAACTCGCGTGGAGCGAGATTCGGTACGACGCGTATAGTTATCGTTTGAAACCCTGAAGTTGGCCCTCCGGCCCGAACGTCATGACCCGAAAATCTTTCCTCCTCTCTCTCGGTGCCGGCATCAGCGCGGTCGCGCCAGGCATCAGCGCAGCCACGCTGCGAACTGGCCCGCGCCCCATTCCAGCGCGCGGCGTCATCCCGGCGGCGCTCACGCCGTTCACCGCCGATCAGCAGGTTTCCCATCGAGATTTCCGGCGCCATCTGGCGGCGCTTTCAGCGGTGCGTGGGGTCACCGCAATCATGGTCAACGGCGCCGCCGGCGAGGACGCAGCGTTATCCCGCGAGGAACGGCGTGCATTGGTGGCCGAAGCCGTCGCCGCGGTGGGCAATCGTACGCCCATTATTGCAGCCGTGCGCGAACTCAAGGGCGATCCGGACCTCGGTGCCCTGGCGAAGGACGCGGCTGCGGAAGGCGCGCACGCCCTGATGATCATGCCGCCAGCCAACAAGGCAGACCTGACCTGGGAGGGCGCGCGCCGGCGGTTCGGCCGGGTTTTCGAGTCAAGCGATCTGCCGGTGGCCGTGTATCACACCGCCTACGCCACCGAAACGCTGGTGCGGTTCACCGAATTCCCGGCGGTTTTTGCGATCAAGGAGGGTGGCGGGGATCCCGCGATGTTCATGCAAAATCTGCAGGCATTGCGCGCCGCCCGGGCCGACCTGGCGATTTGGTCGACGAACAGCCGGTGGCTGCTGGCGGATTTGGCCGCGGGTGCGGACGGAATTTTATCGGGGATGGGGAGCGTGACGGCAGATTGGCACGTGGCGCTGGCGGAAGCCGTCTGGCGTTCCGATCTCGCGGCGGCGCGCCAGGTCAACGAGCGGATGCTGCCGCTCGTGCGCGCCTTCTACCGGCCGGGACAAAACGCGCACGCGCGGATGAAATACGCGCTGGACAAGCTGGGCCGGATTCAATTCGCGCTGGTGCGTCCGCCACTCAAACCGTTGGACGACGCAGAACGGAAGGTAGTGGAGCAGGCGCTACACGAGACCGGGCTTTCACGTTGAGCGGTTTTGAGCAAGAAGGGGTGGGAACGCTTTACGCGCGCACTGGTATCAAGACCCACGATACGAGGTCTGAGTCTCTCCCGGCGCTAACGGAGCCCTTTCCGCTGGGTTTGGGAACGCATCGTATTATTCTGTCGCTGGGCTTCCTGGCGGTTTTGCCGCTCGATCTCTCTCGCTCTCTCCCGCTCCATCCGGTCGCGATCTTTTTGACTCAGTTCGTTACCGCTTGTCGCGCAGCCGGTGAGTAAAGCGCTCACGGCGATGACAACCAACATAGCTGGACGGAGGTTCATGGACTGACGTTGGGATAACCACGGACGCCGCAGGTGGTCAATGGGGAAGCCGCTGGACTCGATGCGGACGCCGCGACGTGCGTCGGCTCTTATCCCTCGGCCGCGGGTGAATCAGTTTCGCGGCTTCTCCGAAACGGGTTGTGGCGCTCCATTTCCGATTGTCGCGTTTGAACGCTTTGCGGCGTCCGGTTTCAGAGTCGCCGGTCAGAGACGCGGCGCTACTTGAAACGCGATTGACGCGCGGTGTGGCTCTGAAGCGGTCGCTACCGTTCGAGCCATGGATTCGCCCAAATCGCCCATGAGAAATGCGTGTGTTCTTCGCCGCCCTCCGTGATGAGCTCGAGTTGATTCACGCCACTCACATCCACGCTGATCTCAGTTCGGGCACCGACGCGCAGAATCCGCGAGAGGTAGAGCTCGCGTCCATCTCCGCGGATCGTGAACTTCGCGGAGCCTTGCTGGTGGGCCCCATCGCGAAGCCCCACAGTCGCGGTAAACGTTTTCCATTTCCCGGCGAGCGCGAACAGGTAGCGCGATGGCGAATGCGCATAAATTCCCTTCGCGAAGACCTGCCCTCCGGAGCCTGGGGTGCGAACTCGAGACGCCGTGGCGGCAGAGTTGCCATGAATCGCGCGAAATTCAGCGGGCCAACGTAGCGCATGCCGATCGCGGAATACGCGAAGCTGAAGAATCGATTCACCGCGGCCAGGTTCGACGCCCGTGCGATCACGGCTGTCGCCCAGTCGGCGGGGATGCAGTACGTCACGCTCGTCTGCAAACACTGCGACAGCTTTTGCCTCTGGGACACGCGCACCACCGATTTCAACAGCGTCAACTCCCCGGCGCGACGCGACCTGGTGGCGGAGATGGCCTCCGCGTGTCGCGAGCGAGGCCTGGGGTTCTTTGTATTCTACGAGCACGGATTCGACTGGCGGCATCCGCACGGGCCCGCGCCGTGGGACTGGAAGCACAAGGCGGTGCGTCCCGCTTACGATCGGCCAGATCCATTCTACGCGCCGAAGGACAGCTACGATTTCAACCGCTATGTGCAGTACGCGTATGACGGGGTGAGCGAGCTGTGCTCGAAGTATGGTCCACTCGCCGGTGTGTGGCTCGACGGAATTGCCGTGCCCATGAGTGGCGATCGGGCGCGGTTTCGGGTGCTGGAGCTGTACGCCCGGATTCGGCAACTCCAACCGCAGGGGCTGATTTGCTACAAGTCCGGCCTGTATCCGGAATCCGAAGACTTCCTGGCGCCGGAGCAGCCGCAGATTGCGGCGGCTGAAAAGAATCGCGCCGACAAACCGATGGAGATTTGCCGCACGATGCAGAAGCGCAGTCCAAGGGCGCCGAAAGGACATCTCTGGGGCTGGCTCGAAGGCGCGGACCATGTCACCGCCGACGAAGTGATGGACATGCTCGGTGACGCCGGCGCCCGCCACGCCAACTTGCTGCTGAACGTCGGCCCGTTGCCCGATGGCTCGCTTCATCCGGAGGATGTGGCCGTGCTCGAGGAAGTGGGCCGCCGGCGGCGCTGAGGAATTTGCCTCAGCACCAGCCCGTCAAGAGACGTAGTCGCGAATCAGCTTGATGTTCTCCGGCGGCGTCTCGAAGGGAAGCGCTCCCGTCCCCAACAGGCAGTTGGGCCGCCCTCCGGCAAACGCAAGAATGCGCTCAATCTCCGCGTAGATCCGCGCCGGGTTGGTGCAGACCACAATGCCCGGATCCATGTTCACCCGCACCTTCACGTGCGGGTGCGTACGCCCGACGCGTTCGACGAAGGCCGGCTGATTCGTTTCGACATTGCTCACGAGGAAACTGGTGCCGGTGTCCAGCAGGTCGTTTAAAATGGGAAAAGTATTCCCGCCCATGATACAGGGCAGGGCATGGCCCACACATTCGGCGGCGATGGCGAGAATCCGGTTCAGCGCGGGCAACTCGATCTCGTGGAACTGCCGCGGCGAAAGCATGGGCGGCGACGCGGCAGATTCAAAAAATGCGATGTCCAGCCCGGCCGCCGCCACGGCCCGACAGAAACCCGCCTGGTTTTCCGCCAGGCGCATCAAAAACGCGGCGGTCTCCTCCGGTTGAAGCGCGGCGGCTTCACAGAGTTCGCTTATACCCAGAAGATTGAAGGCGAGTGAGAACGGCCCGGCGATCGGGATGCGCACGTCCGCCTCCGGAAACTCGCGCTGCAAACGCCGGCCCACTTCGATGGCCATGGCAATTCGACCATCCCGCTGCGGATCGAATGGTCTCAGATGCAGGCCGTCCTCCAGCCGGTCGAACAACGGTTCATGAATGGCGGGAATACCCGCGCCCGTGGGAACCTCGATGCGACCGCCGTAAGCTTCGGCCTCGAGGTTGTAGATATCGATGCCGACGGCGATCGGCCGGTGTTTGTATTCCAGATACGCAGCGCGATGGCCGGCGTACAACAACTCGGGATCACGAGAGACTTCGTACGGTGTGCGTCCGGTGAAGCGGGCGGCGTGCTCATATACAGCGGGCGTAAACGGAATTTTCATGGGCAGTCGATGTACGGGCCGCAGGCAGCATACCTGCCATCAGCCTCGCATGTTGAATCCATGCGAAGGTTCTATCGCAACGCCCTCAAAAGTCGATCCGTTCAACTGGCCGCATCGATCCGGACCGGTTGTCCACCGGCGCGGCGCGTGCCTTTCGGAGCCATCGGTGGGCAGTTGCTCGATCGTTGCCATAAGCAAACCGGGCTGAACTTCCCCCGGCGCGTTCGGTTATAGAGAGCGGCCGGGAAGTGGCGCCGGCGCTGAGCAGGCATCGAATTCGAGTGATACCTTTCGCTGTGACGTTGCGCATAATTGAGGGGACGAACACACCTCGCATACGGAACGGACGGCGGTGATCGAGGGGCGGAGTTACACCGCTTACACCTTTGGGCGGCGCGACCAGCAGACCACCAAGCTTGGCCTGCCCCTCCATGGCATCGCGATCGATCGTTCGCTCGCCCTCGAGCCGATGCCGTTTCGCGAGCTCGACTCAATGGAGAAATCCAGTCGCGGGCTCGATCCCGAAGCGACAGTCGTCCTGGTGGGTGCCGAGCCGGTTCGGTTGGCATCCACCGGGGAGCTCAAGCAGCTCATTGATCGGCTGCTCGCCGCCGAATCGGTGCCGGGACCGCACCCGTGGAGCGAGGCGAATTCCGATGTATCCGATACGATTGGACAGCCGGCCACCGCCGCCGTGACCTCACCGCCCAGCTGGATCTTTGGTGAGAAGCGCGTGCTTTGGGTGAAGGTTGATTTTGCCGATTCGACGGACGCCGTGGCCACGGATGAGGAAATCGGCGCCTCCAATGCGGCCGTCAGCGAATTCTATCGCGCGACGTCGTATGGCAAGACGGTGATGACGTTCAACATTCTGCCCGCGGTGCTCCGACTGCCGAGAGACAAGGCGTACTACAACAGCTTCAACACGAGCGACAGCGAGTTGGTCGCCGCCGCCAAGACACGCGCCAAGCAGTACGACACCGCCAACGGGGGCACCGGTGACTTTGATCCCGACCGTTATGACCGCTGGATCGTGCTGTTCAGCAAGATTCCGATCCACACGTTTGCGGGAAAGGCCCAGATCGGCGGCCCGCAAGTGAGGATGAATGGGACCATCACGGCCGGCGTCGTCGCCCACGAGCTTGGCCACACCCAGAGCCTCAACCACTCTCATTACTGGCTGCCTTCGGGCGCTTCCGGTCTGGCCGCCGGCGCGCACGTCGAGTACGGCGACGTCTTCGACTCAATGGGTTCGGCCACCAGCAGCGCGAATAACTTCTTCAGCGCTCCACAAAAGGCGAAACTCGGCTATCTCGCCGGGGCCGACATCAGCGCCATCACGCAATCCGGCACCTATCGGATCACCCGGCATGACCACTTTGACTCGGCGGGTGTGCGAGCCGTCAGAATCGCGCCCGAAAACGTGGAGTACGAATTCTGGCTCGAGCACCGGGAACTCGGCCCGACGGCGATGTCGGCCTCGCAGTCCGATCGCTTGCACAACGGCCTGCTGCTGCACTGGGGACCGGGAAAAGCCCCCCGATTCACAACGGGTCCCGGATCGTATTTGATTGATGCCACCCCGCGCTCGTCCGCCGGGGCCAGCGATGCGGCGCTGCGAATCGGCGAAACCCTGATCGATCCGGATGCCGGCATCACCATCAAGCCGCTGGCCGTGGGCGGAGCTGCGCCCAATGAATATATCGACGTCCAGCTTGGTTTTGGCGCCATCGACGGCAATCGCAACCCGGCGCTGATCGCCAGTGCACCCGTGGGCCCGGTCCAGGCCCGCACGAATCTCGTGTTCAACGCGAGCGCCACCGACCCCGATGGCGACCTGCTCTACT
>JBBRCR010000107.1:0-19190 GCA_038204695.1 Opitutales bacterium
CGCACCGGAGCGGCGGCTTTCCTGCCGCCGAAGTACGTTCGGTCGACCGGTCTCGGGCGACTGGAAAGTCGCCCTTCCGGTCAACCGCGCCCTTGGCGCGACGCCATACGCGATGGCGAATTTGTGGGCAAAGGGCAGGCCTGGCCTAGACCGATTCGGCGATGGGGCGAAAATATCCGCGGATGCTGCGTTGGTCTCGGACGCAGATCTGGATGTGCGTCTTGTCCATAATGCGCGAGCCTTCGAACAGCGGCGATCCCTCCCAGAAGGCGCCCCGCACGGAGTCGAATGGTTCGAGCGATTCGTCGCGCAACGAGTAGAGGTAGTTCAGCTGATGCTCAGCGCACACAATTTAACAAAAGGGTACGCGGAGGCGCTGGTAGTCGGGACGCCGGCGGATTAGCTCGTGGAACCGGTCGATTACCTCGGCCTCGCTCACGAGTTGAAGCTGGCACTCGCCACCTACACCGAAAGTGGCGGCCACGGCGAAACCGCCATCGATCAGGAAGAGGCGGTCGTCGCGCTGCTGAAGTGCCATTCCATCGTAAGCGCCTATTTCCAAGAATTGATCAAGATCGTGAAGGACATGCGCGACGCCGACCAGCGCGGCGAAGCTTCGGGCCTCACCGATGAGGAGCGCGCATTTTACGACGCGCTCGCCGACAACGAAAGCGCCGTGCAAGCGATGGGAAGCAAGGAACTCCGTGTCATCGCGACTGAACTCGTCACGCAAGTCCGGAAAAGCGTGACCATCGACTGGACCCTGCGCGAAAGCGCGCGCGCAAAGATCAAGGTGATGGTGAAACGCATCCTGAGAAAACACGGCTACCCGCCGGATTTGCAGGAAGCGGCGGTGAAGACCGTGCTGGCGCAGGCCGAACTGCTGTGTACGGATTGGGCGGCGTGAGGGCCGGCTTGTCGCTCAGGATTGGAAGGAGTGTCCAGCGCGGTGCGGGTAACCGGCACTCACGCTGGCGATGCCGTCCTCAGCGATAACCTGCCGCCGTGATTTCCCTGCGCAGGAAGGCGTGGCCACTTTCGGCGATGTCCCACGCGGGCGAGAATTCACGCCAGACGTTGATCGCGTTCGCAAACGCCGGGTCCGACCGGCTGAACGCTTCGATCACCATCCATCCATCGTAACCGACGCCTTTGAGCGCGCGGATCGCTTCGCCGAAATCGACATGCCCGCTGCCGGGGGTACCGCGGTCATTCTCACTGAGGTGCACGTGCACCAGATACGGAGCGATGGTCTTGATCGCTTCGGTCTGCTTCTTCTCCTCCACGTTCGCGTGGTGCGTGTCGAACATCGCGCGCACATTCGGGTGGTTCGTGAGCTCGAGCAAATGGCGCAACTGGGCCATCGTGTTGCACAGATAACATTCGAAACGGTTCAGCGCTTCCGCGGCGAGGGTCACGCCGGCCTGCTTCGCGTAATCGCCCGCGGCCCGCAGCACTTCGGCGCTGCGGTGGTATTCATCCGGCTGGATGTCCGCCCGCGTGAAGGTCGCAAAGGCCGAGTGGAACGGACCGCACAACAGCGTCGCCCCACAGTCGACTGTCCGATCGATATTCCACTTCAGCAGGTCGAGTGCCTTCGCGCGAATCGCCTTGTCCGGACTGATCGGATTCGCCTCGGCGCCCAGAATCGTGACGCAGGTGAGTCCAAGGTTGAGGTCGTGCAGGAGCTTCTTCAGCCGTTTGTAGGCGGCCGGGTCCTGCTGGCCCATGCAGATTTCAATACCGTCATAACCGATTTTCTTCAGGCGCTCGATGTGCGGAAAATAGTCGTCCGAAATCGAGGCCGTCCAGGCGAGGAGGTTGAAGCCGAGTTTTGGCATGGTGGTGTGGAGGTGAAGTGGCGGGTCAGCTCTTCTTCACGTTTTCCCACTTGTGGGTCTTGGCGGATTTGAGCACGGCATCGGTGACAAAATCCGTCGCGAGCCCATCGCGGAACGTCGGCGCCGCCGGCTTGCCATCCGTGAGCCCCTGTACGAAGTCAGCGACTTGATGCACGAACGAGTGCTCGTAGCCGATCTGCAGACCCGGCACCCACCAGTTTTTCATGTACGGATGATCGCCGTCGCTCACATGAATCGACCGCCAGCCGCGCACGATCCCTTGATCGCGATGATCGAAGTACTGCAGCCGGTGCAGATCATGCAGGTCCCAGAAAATCGACGCGTGCTCGCCGTTGATTTCGAACGTGTAGAGCGCCTTGTGGCCGCGCGCATAACGCGTGGACTCGAATGTCGCCAGCGAGCCATTGCTGAATCGCGCGAGAAACGCACTCGCGTCATCGATGCCGACTTTCTGCTTCTTGCCGCTGAGCGCATGCTTCCGCTCTTTCACGAACGTCTCGGTCATCGCGGTGACCGTGTCGATCCCTCCATTGAGCCACAGTGCCGTATCGATGCAGTGCGCGAGCAGGTCGCCCGTCACCCCGCTGCCGGCCACGCTCACATCAAGCCGCCACGTGCCGGGGCCGCCCTGCGGCACGTCGGCCGAAATCGTCCAGTCCTGCAGGAATTTCGCGCGATAATGGAAAATCTTCCCGAGCCGGCCCTCGTCGATCAGTTGCTTGGCCAGTGTGACAGCGGGAATCCGGCGGTAGTTGTACCAAACCATGTTTGGCACCTTCGCCTTCTCCACCGCCTTCACCATCGTCTTGGCCTCGTTGGCGTTCATCGCGAGCGGCTTTTCGCACATGATCATCTTGCCAGCCTTGGCGGCGGCGATCGCCATCTCGGCGTGGACGTTGTTCGGGGCCGCGATATCGATCAGGTCGACGTCATCGCGTTTGATGAGCGCCTTCCAGTCGGATTCGGTCGACTCGTAGCCCCACGTGTCGGCGAACGCCTTGGTCTTCTCCGCGTCCCGGCCGCAGGCGACCTTGAGGACGAGCTGCCGGTCGAGCGGGAAGAAATTGTTGACCTTGCGGAACGCGTTCGAATGGGCCCGGCCCATGAAGCCGTAGCCGATCATGCCTACATTGAGTGGTTTCATTTCGGAAGAAGGAGTGAGGAGGGAGGAGTCAGGAGTCAGGAATCAGGAATCAGGAGTCAGGAGCGAGGAGTCAGGAGCGAGGAGTTGCCGAGAGTATTATGGACGGTGCCGAAGGGCGAAGTAGCGAGTCGCAGGTGTTGAATAGAAAAAGCGATCGTCTGCGTAATGCTCGCTACTCGCTACTGCCGCGCCCCACGCGGCTCAGCCGACCCAGCCGTGATTTTTGCGTACCTCGATCATGGCCGCGAGAATGTCATTCCACGTCTGCTGCTTGGACATGACCTCGTTCGGGAACATGCAACCATCCCAGCAAATGTGTTTGAACTTCTTCGTGACCTTGCCGCTGCCATCGCGCAGCCAGTAGCCGGAGTCGCGCGCGATGTTGAGCTTGCCGCGCGGATCGGTCGCGAGACAGTGGCGGCCGGTCTTCTCATGGCTACCCGTGCCGTGCACCGTGCCGTCATTCTGGGCGACATGGAAATCGATCGTCCACGGGCGCAGCGCCGCGGTGAGTTTCTTCATCGCAGTGTGAAATGCGTCCGGTTCCCAGTTGAACTTCTTCGGCACGATCCGGTGCTCCTCGGCGTTTTCGCCCAGCATGTAGAGGAGCGTGTGCGACATGTCCGCCTGGAAACCCACGACCTTCGGCATGCCGACTTCTTCGAGCAGCCGGACCATGTTCTTCCAGCTGTGCATGCCGGCCCAGCAAATCTCACCTTCGGCCGCGAGCCGCTCGCCTTCGCCCTTCGCAATCTTCCCGGCTTCGCGAAACGTCTTCGCGATCAGCTTGGTGTTGCCCTTCGGATCCTGGTCCCAGTCCTTGACCGGCGCCGCGCTATCGATCCGTACGATGCCATATGGGCGAATGCCGAGCTTGCGCAGTTTCGCGGCGATTCCCACGGCCTTGCGCACATGCGTGACCCAGTTTGCCCGTTTGGTTTCGTCGCCCATCGCCGACGCATCGAACCAGACCGGCGCGACCACCGAACCGACGACAAAACCCTTCGCGCGAATCTTGTCCGCGAGCTGCTTGATTCCGTCATCCGTGATGTCGATGTCGACGTGCGGATTGTAGAGGAACAGATCCACGCCATCGAATTTCACGCCGTTCACTTCCGCCTTCGCGGTCATGTCGAGCATGGTGTCGAGATCGATGAACGGTTCGGCGCCGGGGCTGCCTTTGCCGACGAGGCCGGGCCACATGGCGTTGTGTAGTTTCGGGTAATTATTTTCAGGCATGGCGGTGGAGGAGTGAAGGATTGAGGGACGGAGGGAGTGCGGGAGTGAGGGAGAAGGGGTGAACGGTCGGCTGCGCGTCGTGTCGCGCCACGCGTGAGCGGATGCGCCTGCACGCAAACGCTCACGTGCACCGCCGAAATTTAGAATTTGTTTTTCCGATACGCGCCGAGCGCCGGAGCATCCGGGTTAACCTCTGGGCCGAAGTACCGCAGCATCACGAGCGGTTCGACCGTGCTTGTATTTTCAAACGAGACGCCGGCCTTCGCCGCGTCCTCAGTGCAGAAGACTTCGTCTTCGGTCAGCTCGTGGAAGCGGATGAGCTTCGGGCAATCGAGCGTGAGGTTGTTCATCCGGCCTTTGCCCTGCACGGTGATTAACCCATACGCGCCGCCGTCCTTGATGGTGCACTTCGCGCCGGGTTCGATCGTCAGTTCCTTGGCGGTGAACAGCTGCTCGCCTTTGACCTTCCCGTAAACGATCCAGCGATCGACGTAACCTTCGCTGCGCGTGTCGGCGACGGGCACGGGCTCGAGGTAATGGTTGTCCTTGAAATTCGGATCGGTGTTTTCGTCCCAATCGAGTTGGTCGACGATGAAATCCAAGTCGTGGTGCTTGCTCTTGGGCATGTCTTTCACGAGGAGCGCCCACGGCACTTCGCGGCCCTCGACCAGTGACTGGTACATGCCAAACACATCCGAACCCCACTGCGGCTCATACGTGCAAAGCGAACCGGGGGCGTGCAACACGCACGGCGGAATCAGCCAGCCGGTGCCGGGCTTCAGCCGGTACGCGCGCGAAAGATCGAGGATGCCGTTGTCGCCGCGATTCCAGTTTTCGAGGCACGTGCGCACCTGCGCCTTTGTCGTGCCGGGCTCCAGCCCCATGAACGTGTACGGGAAATTGTTGCCGACGTTGTTGTGCTGCGGCGGGAAATAATACGACTCCGGCTTGCCCTCCTGGCCGACGAGCTTCGCCTGCTTCGCCGACTGGTGCATGTGGTGCGGAATCGGCCCCATGTTGTCGAAGAACTTCGAATACACGGGCCACTTTTTGTATTTCTTCCAGATCGATTTGCCGATGAGCGCCGCGCCGGATTCGGCGACCGCCTGTGCGAGCGTGAAGCGCTTCCCGCCGGCGACGACGTAGCTGAGGCCTTCGTCGGGCGTGCGATTGTCGTTGGCTGCCGGCGTGGTCGACGCAAACCAGCGCTCGTCGATGCCACCGCGGTTCAGTCCGAACGCGTAGAGATCGTCCGGGTGCAATTTGAGCCGTTTCCCCGGTTGGAGAAATGAGCGCGGAACCCAGCAGGGGGCGAGCCGGAGCAGGCCGCCGCTGTCTGCCAGGGCGCCCTCCACGAGGCTTTGCACGTTTGATGTGACGGTTTTGAGTTCGAGCACCGAGTTCGGCATGGGAATGCGATAAAAGAGGGGAGAGATGACGGACGGGAAACGAAGCGGACCGAGTTGCAGACTGGCGGCGCTATTACGAAGCGTTTGCGCGGAGGAGTGCAAGCGCGGGAGCAGGGCGCCAGCAAGTTACGTTAGACCGAGTTGGAGAATGGCTGAAAAGCAGACGGTGTGGCTGCGAACACCGTGGCTGCGAGTCGGTGTGGCGGTGCGCCCCGTTGCTGCGCCAGCGAGTGGACTGGAGCCCGAGATTCGTAATTCATCCACTCGCTGGCGCTCGCAGCCACGGGCGGACTTTTCCGCGGCTCACTTCATCAACGACTTCAAATCTCCCAGCGACAACCGGGCCGCGACCGCATCGCTGGCTTCGAATACCCCTGCCAGCAACGCGCGTTTTTCGGCCTGTAGTGCGAGCACTTTTTCTTCGACCGTGCCGGAGGCGATGAGCTTGTAGCTGGTCACGACGCGCCGCTGTCCAATCCGGTGCGCACGATCCGTCGCCTGCGCCTCAACCGCGGGATTCCACCACGGATCGAAATGCACCACCGTGTCAGCACCGGTGAGATTGAGGCCCGTGCCGCCGGCCTTGAGCGACAGCAGGAACAGCGGAATTTCGGACGATGCCTGAAACCGGTCCACCTCCGCCTGGCGGGCGCGAACCGGCATCGAACCGTCGAGATAACAATGCGCGAGCTGCTGGGCCTCGAGTTCTGCCCGCAGCAGCGCGAGCAGCGAAGTGAATTGCGAAAATACGAGAATCCGATGGCCATCGTCGACCGCCTCATCGAGGAGCTCACGAAACGCATCGAGTTTTGCGGAATCAGCGTACGACTCCGCCGCCGCTGCGGCTGGCGGCGATGTTGGACTGGTGCGGCGTTCATTTGATCCGGCTTCGCCTGCGGCCGGCGCCGGCGTATCGGCCGCGGCGAGCGCCTCTTCCGCGACGCCGGTCTTTCGCAACACCAGCCGCGGATCACAACAGATCTGCCGCAGCCGCAGAAGCTGCGTCAACGCGGTGAACTTCAGCGTCGACTCGCTCGCACCGCCGGCCTCCAAGTCGAACAGTTCCCGCTCGAGCCGCTCCTGCGTCTCGCGATAGAGGGCGGCCTGCGCCGGCGCGAGTTCGCACCAGATCACCTGCTCCAGCTTTTCCGGCAACTCGGGGGCAACGCTCTGCTTGGTCCGCCGCAAAATGTAGGGCGCGGTTTGCGCCTTCAACCGCTCGTCGTGCCACGCGCGCTCGTCGCTGCGCAGCCCGGCGGGCACGCGCGTGAGATATCCCGGCAGCAGGAACTCGAAAAGCGAACGCAGATCCTCGAGTGAATTTTCCAGCGGCGTGCCCGTGAGCAGGAACCGGCTGCGGGCCCGCAGTGCGCGCAAGGCGGCGGCATTTTGCGAGCGACGGTTTTTGATGTGCTGCGCTTCGTCCGCGATGATGCACGCAAATTCCAGTTCGGAGAACAGCAGCTGATCCCGCGTGAGCGTGCCATAGCTCGTGATCACGACATCGCAGGTCGCAAATTCTCCGGCCGACGCCAGCCGTCGCTCGCCATGATGGACAAACACGCGCAGCTGCGGCGCAAACTGCGCCGCCTCGCGCCGCCAGTTTTCCAGCAGCGACGCCGGGCATACGACGAGGGCGGCCGAGGTTTCGGGTTTCGCGTTTTGAGTTTCGCGTTTCGGGCTGGTTGTCGTCCCCGAACTCGAAACCCGAAACCCGGAACGCGAAACCACCGCTGGTCGCGCCGCGACCAGCAGCCCGAGCGCCTGAATCGTTTTCCCGAGCCCCATCTCGTCGGCCAGGATGCCGCCGAGTTCGTGCCGCTGGAGGTGCCAGAGCCACGCGATTCCAACTTTCTGATACGGCCGTAACTTTCCGTCGAGTTCGGTCGGCACCGGCGCGGGCGTCAGAGCCGTGAGCGTGCGCAACGCGGTGCTGCGCTCCCGCCAGGATTCCGGCGCCTGAAAGTTAGGTGACAGCTCCTCCAAAATCTCCTGCGCCTCGGCGGCGCGCGCGGGCGACACCCGCTGCGTGCGGCGCGGCGCCAGCGCGGCCGCGGGATCACCGGCGAGTGCGCGCTGCGCCTTGCCGAATTTCGCCAGCTGCGCCGCATCGAGCAGAAAAATGCGTCCGTTCGTCTCGAGATAACCGCGGTTCGCAGCGAGCGCGGATCGCAACGTCGCGTCATCCGCGTTGCCAGCCCGCAGCGCGACCGTGACCGCGAACTCGCCCGCCGTTTCATCGACGGTCGCGGCCACTTCTGCCGGCAAAAGATGACGCGTGTTCTGCTCAAAGTTGGGCGTGAACTCGGCGCCAAACACCTCCCGCAGTCGCGTACCGTGCGTCGCTAGAAAGTTCAGCGTCTTGTGGCGATCGCGCAGCCACCACTTCCGGTTCGACAGTTCGAGGACGAACCCATTGTCCTTCACCAGCGCGAGCGCGTCGCCGTAGCGCGGGTGTTCGCGCGAGGGCAGCATGATCGCCAGAAAATGCTCCGAGCCGTCGATGATCAGCGCCGGCACGCCCGGGACGTTTCGTGACTTCGGCGAGGCGACGGGCGCGACCTCGTTCGTTGCGGCCGGCGCCGGGGCTGCGACGAGCTCCGCATGCGTCCACTCGGTCGTCCGGCCAGCTTCCACGAAAACGGCCTGGCCGCGGAGAACGTCCGTGAGTTCCCGCAGCTGGGAACGCGTCAACTGGATGAACTTCGGCGGCTGCGGCGTTCCGCACCAGCGTTGGAGCAGCGCCAGGGCCGGCATGACTTCAAACGGCGGTGGAGAGGACAGATCAACGTCGACCCGCACCGCCACGGCATCCCGCGCGGCCGCGGCCACCAGGTTCGGCGGGAGGTGCAGACGAAGCATCTCCCAAGAAGGATCCCAACGGTTTCGCATGCAACGCCCGATCCCGACTCTTTTCAGCGTGCGCGGAGCACATTCTAAAATCGTGGGAAAGCCCCTGCCCGCGAGCGGCTAACCGGAGGGTTCCATGAATACTTCTCCAAAAGTTTGAACTCCCGATGCACTTCCTCCCGACTTCCGGGGTCGTCCCCCGCTGTGAAAATGCCCTCCCGGACCGTCTCAGCTGCACGCCTCCCGTTCGTCGTTTCCGTGCTACTCGCTTCCGTGTCGGAGGTTGCCGCGGACGTGGGCACCGATCGCGCCGTGACGCTGCAGGCTATTCACCAACTCGAAAACCCACGCAACGTCACGCGGGCCGGCCCCCGGGGAGAATTGGGCGCATATCAGTTTCGGGCAGGTACTTGGAGTATGCATACAAGCGAGCCGTTTTCACGGGCCCTGGACCGGGCGGTCTCGGATCACGTTGCGATCAGGCATTATGATTGGCTGAAGCGGGGGCTCGAAGCTGCCCGGATGGCGGCCACGCCGTACACGATCGCGCTGGCTTGGAATGGCGGGCTGACCGCGGCGATTACGGGCCGTGCCCCCGCCTCCGCTCGCGATTATGCATCGCGGGCCGCGAACCTGGCCCGCGTGCTGCGCGCCGAAGCAGTCGTAGCGTCGTCGCCGGTGGCGACGAACTGAATCCTGCCGACGGCCAAGCGCAGCCCTTTGCCCACAAATTCGCGACAGAACGACCGCTCTGACGGAGGGGCGACGTCCACGTCGCCCTACGCCCGTCAGGGCCCCGGGATGGCGTGGCTGCCGCCACGTCCGGCGACGAGGACCTCGCCGCTCCTGCAAAGTCGCCCTGTGCGTACGTTGAAAATGTGGGGCAAGCGCAGGCCAAGCGCCCCGCGCGCTGCTCGCATCCGCGAGCGGTCATTGAGATGCCGGCGCTGCCGGCGCTTCGACCGTTCGTTCGGTCTCCGGATTCCGGGCCATCCACTCGCCGCCCCGCAGTGCATAGTGAGTGCATTGCCTGGATCGGAACCCGGTGCCATCCCATACCCGCACCTCGATGCTGATCCGCGCGTCATCGACCGTGATCCAATTGTACGCATTGGGCTCGTGCCGCAGTCGACGTGAAATGGCGGTGCCCGCCTGGGCCGCGATGATCGAATGTTTCGCCGCGGGATAGTGCGTGCGCGTGTCGCCCGCATAGCCGTGGTGCAGGTGTCCCGCGAGCAACAGATCGACTTTGTATTCGTCCAGCACCTCGAGCGCTTCGACCGCGCGCCCGACGAGATCGATGCCCGTGCCCTCGCTCACCGGGGGCGGGATGAACGGGTGATGGGTGACCACCACTTTGAACCGGTCCCCGGCACCCGCCAGCACCTCGCGCAAACGGGCGATTTGCTCCAGCGAGATCCGGCCATTCTTCCACGTCAGCGAGCGCGCGGTGTTGAGGCAGGCGACCAGCAATTCGTTGTCCATGAAAACTGGATTCGGCTCCTCGGATATGTAGCGGCGATATCTTCCCAGCGGACGGAGGAAGCGCCGCGCGACATCGTAGAGCGGCACATCGTGATTGCCGGGGATGACCGCCACGGGTTGGGGCAGCCGCTGGATATAATCACGCGCGGCGGCAAATTGCGCGCCTCGTGCCCGCTGCGTCAGGTCACCGCTGATGACAATGAGCGACGGCTTTTCCCGCCCGAGGTCGGCCAGGAGGCTTCCGGCAACGGCTGGATCCTCGGTGCCAAAATGAAGATCGGAAATGTGGGCAAGTGTTCTCACGACTGTTTTCCCGGCGGTGGGACGAGGACGCGCAGGGCGGCGGGCCGAACGCGAAAACGCAGGGGTGGCGTAGCCTCGACCACTTCGCCGTCAGTCGCAATGGCCGGCGCCACTTCACCGATTGTGATCGTGAGTTTTTGGGCGCAATGAGTTTCAAGTTCGCCCGCCGCGTCGATGCCGGCGGTGAGTGCCCGCCACGCGAGTCGCAGCAATGGCGCGAACCGGTGGGCGCGGGTCGTGTACATGTAGAGTTGCCCTTCATCCAGCCGCGGGCGCAGTTGCCGCGAAAGAATCTGGCCCGAGTAACGGTTGTTCGAAACCAGCACCAAGGGCGTGCGCCGGGAATACCGCTCACCTCCGACCTCGATGTCCACATGCAGCCGGCGCAACTGCCGCAGCACCTCGAACGAGGCCACGAGCATCGCGCGCCATTTGCCGATTCCATGTTGCCGGCGCAGCGCGTCCCGACGACGCACGGCGTCGGGATAGGCGCCAATGGAACAGTTGTTGATGAACACGCGGCCGTTCACCTCCGCCACGTCAACCGAACGCGTCTGCCCGGCCGCAATGACGCCGATGCAGCCCGCCACGTCCGCCGGAATTTCCAGGTCCTTCGCGAAATGATTCAGCGTGCCGAGCGGCAGCACGCCGAGCGGCAGTCCGGCATCCGCCAGGATCGCGGCGGCGCAACTGAGCGTGCCATCGCCGCCGCCGACGGCAATGGCGTCGGTGCCGTTTGGTGCCGCGACGACCCGGCGAATCTGCCCGGCGACTTCGTCCGGGCGGCACGTGTGGATGGTCGTGGTGACGCCGGTGTGCCGGAAGGCGTCGCGGATCGCCTCGAGCGTGAAGGGCGAGCCATTGCCGCCGGCGGCCAGGGTGCCGGCTTTTTCATTGAGGACGACGGTGACGTGCATTCGTGCCTTTGGGCAGACCGGTGAACGGTCCGGCAGTTCGCCGGGAGCGCCGCGGTGTCCGGCGTGACATTGGGCGTCCCGCCCAGGATGGGTATAAAGTTATGGCGTTCCGCCCGGCGACTCGCCCCGGTGCACGGGCCACGCTTCGGCCCGCCTGCGGTCATCCAAAAACACGTTGCACGGGCCGACGGCGGGCCGTCATCTTTTTTGGCTATGGCCAAAGCTTCGCAGGCGACATGGGGCGGTCGGTTTTCCGCAGGCCCCGCGGAATTGATGCTGCGGTTCAGCGAGTCCGTCTCGTTCGATTGCCGGCTCGCCCTTTTCGACATCGCCGGCAGCAAGGCACACTCCGCCATGCTCGCGCACGTCGGCCTGATTACGCCGAAAGAGCGCGCCGCGATTCATGCGGGGCTCGCGGCGATTCAGTCCGAGATCGAGGCGGGCACGTTCACGTGGGACCCGCAACTCGAGGACGTGCACATGAACATCGAGCAGGCGCTCACGTCGCGCGTGCCCGCCGCCGCGAAGCTCCACACCGCGCGGAGCCGCAATGATCAAATCGCGACCGACATGCGGCTGTTCTTCAAACACGCCTGCGCCGTGCTCGCGGAAAAAATTCTGGGCGCGCAGCGTGCCTTGCTCGCCGTCGCGACCGCCAACCGCGATGTGCTCATCCCCGGCTACACGCACCTCCAGCGCGCTCAACCCGTGTTTTTGGCGCACCATTTGTTTGCCTGGCTCGAAATGCTCGAGCGTGACCGGCGCCGTCTGGCGGAGGTCGCCGATCATGCCAATTGGTGTCCGCTCGGCTCCGGGGCGCTGGCCGGCACCACGTTGCCGATCGATCGCGAGTTCACGGCCAAGGCGCTCGGCTTTGTCGATGCGAAAGGCCGGCCGCAGGTCACGCAAAACTCGATGGACGCCGTGGCCGATCGCGATCTGTTCATCGAGTTCGCCACGGCGTGTGCGCTCTTTGGGGTGCACATCTCGCGCCTCGCCGAGGATCTTATTCTCTGGAGCAGCGCGGAGTTCAAATTCGTCGAACTGCCCGACGCGTTCTGCACGGGTTCGTCGCTGATGCCGCAGAAGAAGAATCCGGATTCGTGCGAACTGCTGCGCGGGAAGTCGGCCCGGCTCCAGGGCAACCTGCACACGCTGCTCACGCTGACGAAGGGACTGCCGCTCACCTACAATCGCGACTTGCAGGAGGACAAGCCGCCGGTGTTCGACAGCTTCGACCAGACGGCGCTCTGCGCGGAGGTGCTCGCCGGCACGCTGGGCGGCATGACGATCCACCGGGAGCGCTGTGCCGCTGCGGTCAGCGACCCCGCGCTGCTCGCCACCGATCTGGCTGATTACCTCGTGTTGAAGGGCGTGCCGTTTCGCGACGCCCATCATGCGGTCGGCGCCGTGGTGCGGCTGGCCGAGGAAAACGGCGTCGCGCTGAACCACCTCGGCATGGCGGATGTGCAGGCGGTGCATCCGGCGTTTCGCGATGACTGGGCGGAGGTTTTCGACCTCAGACGCGCGCTCGCCAAACGTAAGGGAACCGGGATGCCCGGACCGAAACAGGTGGCGGCGCAGTTTGCGCGCTGGAAGAAACGGTTGCGGTAGCAACCGTTGATCGGAGAGCGGCCGTCGCGGCTGCATCGGACCGGCCCGTCGGTCCGCTCACGCGGCCACCTCTCGATGTCATGATCTTTCCCACGGCAAAATCCGATCCCGAACTCGCGCCGTTTCGTCCGGCGCTGGTGTTCGCGTTTTTCAACGCGCTCGCCTGGCAGATCGGAATCGGGACGCCGATGGTGCTGTTTGCGGAGCAACTCGGCGCGTCGCCCTTTCAGGTCGGGCTCGCCTATTCGTTCGTCTTCATCCTCACGCCGATTCAGGTCGTATCCACAGTTCTGTTGCCCCGGTACGGCTTCAAGGCGGTCATGCTTGGCGGCTGGCGGACGCGCAGCTTTTTCCTCGGGGTGCCGCTGGTGCTCGCCGTGGCCGCGCTTCGCGGGGGGGAACAACCCTGGATGGTGCATGCGCTCGTGGGCAGTGTTTTCTGTTTCTGCCTCTTCCGTTCGATTGGGGCGGCCTCGGGGGTCGCGTGGTTTTACGCCATTCTGCCGGCATCGGTGCGCGGCCGCTACTTTGCCAGCGATCAATTTCTCTCCGCCGTCGCCGGCGTGGGCACGCTGCTGGCGTGTGCCGCCATGTTCGCCCTGCTCCCGGTTTATGTGGCGCTGCTCCTCCAGTACTTCATCGCGCTGGCGGGCTCGACGATCAGCTACTTTTCCCTGAAACAGCTGCCCGATCCGGAGCGGCCGGTGGCCATCAGCCTGAAAACCGTGCTGCGCGATACGCCCCGCCACCTGTTTACGCCGTCTCCATTTCGCCATTACGTCTGGCTGGCGGTATGCTGCGCGGTCATCTCGACGCCGCTGCCGCCCTTCCTGGCTTACTTTCTCAAAGTGGGACCCCAGTATACCGCCGGGCAGATCATGCTTTTTGAAGTGCTGCGTTATTCCGGGGTGATGACGGCGGCGTGGTTGATTCGCCGGCACATCGACGTGCGCGGGGCGAAGCCGTTCTTTCTGCTCGCGCTGGGGGTGCAGGCGGCCGTGGCGGCCTACTGGTGGTTCTTCCTGGAAAACGGCTTGGGCGGAGCGCCGGGCATTTCCGCGGCCTACTTTTTCCTGGGCCTGGCGGCGGCCACGTGGGGAATCGCCAACCTGAACTTCCTGCCGAAAACGATGAGTGAGGACGATCGGACGCTGGCCGTTTCGATTCACGGCGCCGTGACCGCGTTTATCGGCGGCCTTTCCCCGGTGGTCTGGGGTTTGTTTCTCAAGACCGGTGATGGATCGTCGCGCGCCATCAACATCCCCGTGTTCCAGTGGTTTTTCGTCAGCGTTTTCGTGAGCGCGCTCCTGCTGCTCTACCTCATTTCGCGGCTGGCCGAGGATACGACAACACCCGTGCAGCCCGTGTGGATTGGCAATGCCATCCTCCGGCCGTTTCGGGCCATGACCTATCTCGTGAACCTGATCGAGGTCCGAAAGCCGAACCGCGAAAAACCGGACGATCCGAAGAGTTCCGGGGAATCGTGATTCCACGCTTCCGTCCGATCGTGTTTCCATGTTTGCCTGACCGGCGATGGCCAAAGTTCGCATCCTTCCCGACCGGGTCGCCAACCAGATCGCCGCTGGCGAGGTGATTGAGCGGCCGGCCGCCGTGGTGAAGGAGCTGGTGGAAAACGCGCTCGATGCCGGGGCCACCCGCGTGGAGGTGGAATTCCGCCACGGCGGCCGCTCGCTCATGCGCACCGAGGACAACGGCGCCGGCATGTCGCGGGATGACGCGCTGCTCGCCCTCGAGCGGCATGCCACCAGCAAGATTGCCGAGGCGGCCGATCTCGATCATCTCACCAGCTATGGCTTTCGCGGCGAGGCGCTGCCCTCCATCGCCAGCGTATCGCGGTTCCTGTTACAGACGCGCGAGGCGGCCGGCGAGGCGGGCACGGAGATTCTCGTGAACGGCGGCAAGTTCGTGCACGTGCACGAATGCGGCCGCCCCGTGGGCACCCGGATCGAGGTCACGCATCTTTTCAACTCGGTGCCGGCCCGCCGCAAGTTCCTGAAGACCGACCAGACCGAGGCCGCGCACATCGTCCATTGCGTGCGGCTGTATGCGCTGGCGTGTCCGCGGACGGCCTTCACCTTGATCGAGGACGGCCGGGTCGTGTTTCGCTCGCCGGAATGCCCGACCCTCGAGGGCCGGGTCGCCGAAATATTTGGCCGGCAAATTGCGGAATCGCTGGTGCCGATCGAGGCCGTCGAGCCGGGGCTGCGACTCAGCGGATTGATCGGCCGCCCCGGAATGGGGCGCGCCACGCGGCACGAGATGATCGTCTTTGTCAACGGCCGCCCCGTCGACAGCCGCACGCTCAACTATTCGTTGATCGAGAGCTATCACGAGTCGCTGCCGAAAGGCCGCTATCCGCTGGCGTTTGTTTTTTTCGAATGCGATCCGGCCGGCGTCGACGTCAACGTCCACCCGGCGAAGCGCGAAGTCCGTTTTCGCAGTGAGCAACAGGTGCGCAGTTTCGTGATTCGCGCCGTGCTCCAGCGACTCCGCGAACTCGCGGATCGCGCGATACCGGCCACCGGGGTTCAGAAGCCGGAAGCCGGCGCGACCGCGGGAATCAGGCCCGAAGCGATGAGCGCCGCAGGGTCCGGTCCCGCGCTGCACCGCGCCGACCTGAGGATACTGGTCGGGCCGGCGCTTTCGGCCCCTTCGCAATCGGCCGTCTTTCCGGCTTCCGGTATCGGCCGGGCGGTTTCACCGCCGGCCGGCGCTCCGGTTCCCGGTATCCAAAATCCGGTTTCGCAACCGGCCCCACCCGCATCGGCCATGCGCAAGTCACCCTCGTCGGAATCGCCGGCGCCGGCCTGGCGCTATGTCGGGCTGGCGCATGGTAATTTTGCGCTTTTCGAGACGGCGTCCGGACTCGTGCTGCTCGATCGGCGGGCGGCGCATGAGCGCGTCTGGTTCGAGCGGCTGCGCGAACAGTTTCGCGCCGGCGTCGTGCCCTCCCAGCGCCTGTTGCTGCCGGTGCCGATCGAACTCGACGCCATCGCCGCCGCGCTGCTGCTCGACCGGCTCGCGTTTCTCAACCAGCACGGGTTCGAGATCGCGGAATTCGGCCGGAACTTTTTTCGCGTCGAGGCGGTGCCCTCGTGGATGGAGCCGGCCGATGCCGAGCCATTTCTGCGCGACCTCCTGGGTGCATTTCGCGAGGGGCTCATTCCCGATCACAACACGGAGTTGGCGCGCGATGAGCTGGCGCGGCTGGCGGCGGCCAAGGCCATCCGGCTGGCCGACGTGGTCGGCGAACCGGAGCTTCGTGGATTGGTGGCGCAGTTGTTCGCCACCCGCACGCCGCTCACGAACCCCGCCGGTCGACCGACCTACATCGAGCTCAATCACGGCGAACTTGCGCGCCGGTTCCAGCGATAGCCAGGATGCGTGCGTGCCATGACCCCGCAATGGGGTGATGGCCACGGATAAAAATCACATCGCGCGCTCGCGCTGCCCGTGAACCGACTTTAGCGTTTCATCTTTTCTCATGCCGCCCGTCGTACAACCCAGCACCGCCCGCACCAATCAGCCGGCCCTTCCAAACCGGTCCGGTTCAGCCGACTCGAGCGCGGCCGGCCTGTCCAGCACGTCGCCTTTCGCCCCGCTCGTGGGCACGGCGGGGGCGCATGCGAAAGGGGACACCCCCACTGACATCTTGCGTTCGCTGATTCAGCGACACCTCGTGTCCACGCTGGCGCGCCATACCGGCTCGGCCACGCCGCGCGACTGGTGGGTGGCCACGTCACTGGCAGTGCGGGATCGGATCCACGAGCGGATGATTGCGACGCAATCGGTCCACAACGCGAACAACGTGCGGCGCGTTTATTACTTCTCGCTCGAGTATCTCATGGGAAGGTTGTTTGGAAACAACTTGCTCGCGACCGACCTGTTCGACGTCGCGAAGGCGGCGCTGGAATCGCTGGGTCAGGATTTCGATCAAATTCGCGACGCCGAGGTCGACATGGGTCTGGGTAACGGCGGCCTCGGCCGGCTCGCGGCGTGCTTTCTCGATTCACTCGCCACGCTCGACTACCCCGCGCTCGGCTACGGGATCTACTACGAATTCGGGCTCTTCCGGCAGGCGTTTATCAACGGCCATCAAGTCGAGCATCCCGACAACTGGATCCTTTACGGCGATCCGTGGGAAGTCGTGCGGCCCGAATACACGACGCAGGTCCAGCTCTACGGCCGCGTCGACAACGTGTTCGACGATCGGGGGAATTACCGGCCGCGCTGGGTCGACACGAAGACGCTCCTCGGGGTGCCGCACGATATTCCGATCGCCGGCTATGGCACGCAGACCGTGAACCTGCTGCGGCTCTGGTCGTCGAAGGCGAACGAGGACTTCGACCTCGCCGCGTTCAACAGCGGTGGCTACGTCGAAGCCGTGCGCGAAAAGGCCGTGGGCGAGACGGTCTCGAAGGTGCTGTATCCAAACGACAAGACGGAGAACGGGAAGGAGCTGAGGCTCGTGCAACAGTACTTCTTTGTGGCGTGCTCGCTGCGCGACATCCTGCGCCGGCATTTTCGCACGCCCGGCAATTCGTGGGACAACTTCGCCGATAAGGTGGCGGTGCAGTTGAACGACACGCACCCCGCCGTCGCGATTGTCGAGCTGATGCGAATCCTGCTCGACGAGCAGAACATCGCGTGGGAGAGCGCGTGGAACATCGCGGTCCGCACGTTTGCGTACACCAATCACACCCTGTTGCCGGAAGCGCTCGAGAAGTGGGGCGTGCCGCTCTTCGAACGCGTCCTCCCGCGGCATCTTCAGATCATTTACGACATCAACTCGCGGTTGATGCAGGCGATCGAAATCCAGTGGCCCGGCGACAACGAAAAGAAACGCGTCTGCTCCCTGATCGAGGAGAGCGGGGGCAAGGGCGTGCGCATGGCGAACATCGCGGTGGTCGGTTCGCATGCGGTCAACGGGGTGGCGGCGTTGCACACGGCGCTGCTGAAGAGGCATCTTTTTCCCGAGTTCGACGCGCTGTATCCGGGCAAATTCCAGAACAAGACGAACGGGATCACGCCCCGCCGCTGGCTGTTGAAGGCGAATCCCCGGCTCTCGAACCTGATTAGCGAGCGCATTGGGCTCGGCTGGGTGCGCGATCTCGATCAGTTGCGCTCGCTCGATGCGGTGGCGAACGACGCCGGCTTCCAGCGGGAGTTCATGGCGATCAAGCGAGCCAACAAGGTCGATCTCGCAACCGTGATTAGGAGCGAGTGCGGCGTGGATGTTTCTCCCGATGCGATGTTCGACGTGCAGATCAAGCGGCTGCACGAGTACAAGCGCCAGCACCTGAACCTGCTCCACATCATCGCGCTTTACCGCCGCGTGCTGCAGAATCCCGGGCTCGATATCGTGCCGCGCGTTTTCATTTTTGCGGCGAAGGCGGCCCCCGGCTACGATCTGGCGAAGAATATTATTCGCGCGATCAACGTGATCGGGTCGCGGATCAACACCGATGCGCGCGTCGGCGGAAAGCTGAAGGTCGCTTTCCTGCCGAATTATCGCGTGTCGCTGGCGGAGAAAATCATTCCGGCCGCCGATTTGTCCGAACAGATCTCGACCGCGGGCAAGGAGGCCTCCGGTACCGGCAACATGAAGCTGGCCCTGAACGGCTCGCTTACGATCGGCACGCTCGACGGCGCAAACGTGGAGATTCTCGAGGAGGTGGGGAAGGAGAACATCTTCATTTTCGGCATGACGGTCGAGGAGATCGAGGCGCTGCGGGCCGGTGGTTACCGTCCGTGGGAAGTGTACCACGGCGACGAGGAGCTTCGGGCCGTGGTGGACTGGCTCGGCAGCGATTATTTCACGCCGGGCGAGCACGGCGCGTTTGGCGCGGTTCACGGCAGCCTGCTGGCGGGCGGCGATCCGTTCATGGTGCTCGCTGATTTCCGGTCGTACGCCGATTGCCAGAGCCGGGTGGACCAAGCCTATCGCGACCGGGCGGCCTGGGCGCGGATGGCCATCATGAACACGGCACGCATGGGCAAGTTTTCGAGCGACCGAACGATTCGAGAATACGCGAACGACATCTGGAAGCTGTCGCCGACGCCGGTACCTCGCTGAGGAAATCAGGGGGGATCCGCAGGCCAGACCTCCAATTGCCATGGAAATGGCGTGAGCCCGGTGTCCGAGGTAGCGCCGGGTCTCCGACCGGCGGCTTGGCGTGAGCCCGTGTCTGAAGTAGCGCCGGGTCTCCGACCGGCGGCTTGGCGTGAGCCCGGTGTCCGAGGTAGCGCCGGGTCTCCGACCGGCGGCTTGGCGTGAGCCCGTGTCTGAGGTAGCGCCGCGTCTCCGACCGGCGGCTTGGCGCAATCGAAACACCTGACTCCGGTT
>JBBRCR010000108.1:0-19092 GCA_038204695.1 Opitutales bacterium
GTCATTAACCGGGGCAACCGCCGCGTCGGGCCGTTCGGCGGCGCGAAGACCCGCGACGCGTTTGAGCGCTGCCTGTTCGAGGCCTGCGTCCGGTCGAAGTGGGTGCTTCACGCCTATGTGATCATGGGGAACCATTTCCACCTGGCGCTGGAGACGCCGGAGGGAAACCTCGCCGCGGGGATGCAGTGGCTGCAGGCCACGTTTACCAACCGCTACAATCGCATGCGCGGGCAGGCGGGGCACGGGTCGATTCTTCAGGGACGCCACAAGGCGTTGCCGGTGCAGGCCGGGACGGCGTTGGGCATGGTGTGCGACTACATCCAACTCACTCGGTATGAACCGGCAGAAGGCGGCAGGCAGAAGGGGTCGGCAGGCAGAAGGGGTCAAACCCTAATGTCTGTCATCGACGTCGCGGAAAGGCGGAGAAGGAAGGAGCCGAAGACCTCAAGGGAAGGAGCCGAAGACCTCAGGCCTCACCATTCACCTTTGGCAGGTGTCGAAGGGACAAGTGACCCAGCCAGTGATACGGATGCGCGGACACACGGGGGCGCTGGCAATTGCACCGGCACCTCAAAAGGTGAAGGGTGAGGCCTGAGGTGTTTGGTGTCTGCCTCGGCCGGCCGGATTCTGTATTGCTTCGCCGCGCTGCGCGCACCGAAGCTGCACCACTGGAGAAGCTCAATGCCCAACGGATCAAACCAACAAACTTCCAAACAGGCGAAGGTGCTGAGAAACGTCCTCCGGGCCCATTTCACCCTCGATGGCAGCCAGGCCGACCTGGAGCTGCTTTGCTCCATCGCCGATGGCACCTACGCCCACACCAAGCCGGGCAACGCGAGTTTTCACGCCTACGCGGCCGCGCTTAACACGACGACCGAGTTCGCCGCTGAGGCCCTGGATATCCGGGAGTTGATTCCCTTCAACAACCGATTGGCGGACATTCAGGAGAACTACATGCCGAGTTATCCGCCCATGAGCCCGGTGACCTCCGCGTTTTTTGCGGCCTGGATGGTGTTGGATGTGCGGGACACCGCCACCGGCGCCACGCTTGGTGAAATTTTGCTTCATTACCTCCAGCGAACGGGCCAATTCTCTTGCCTCCAAAGGGCCATAGCCGCGCTGCACGAATCCTATTGCTCCTGTTACGAGGTGACGGCGGTCGGCGCCGCTGGGGTCTCGCTCCGGGACATCGTTGAGCAACAAGAATTCCCGTGTTGGAACAGCAGCGGATATCCGGGCCGCAAAGGGGAGATCTGGTACGTCCGGTTGCTGCCGCCGTTTGCCGAGGGCGCCCGGAGGTGGGTTACACTAGGTACGCCCTATGTGTTCAGGCCGGGCAGTCGCGCCCCATGGGAAGAGTATTTTCAGCGGCAGAGGGCAACGGCGACCACCGGGGCCGAGCAATCGTTGCGCGAGCACCTGAAATACGGCAAGTTCCCGGGGTACTGGATGGAGTTCGTTTTCCAGGCGTACTCGGGGTACGATGGGAGCATGGTCCTGGTGACCGGAGTGCCCGACGATCCCTCCTCGCTGCCGCATGCCGATCCGAAGCACAAACTTTGATCCGGCCGGTGCTCCCCATCGTGAAAACCATTCTGAAACGTAACTCCGACGTTTCCTCGCTCCCGCCACTGCTGACGATCTGCGGCAGCGGAAGAAGGTGCTTCTGGTCCGGGGCAGGCAGAAGGGGTCAAACCCTAATGTCTGTCATTGACGTCGCGGAAAAGCGGAGACAGAAGGTGCGGCATGGCGCGAAAGTTGAGAATCCAATATGCCGGAGCGTTGTACCACGTGATCAACCGTGGGAACTACCGGGCCGATGTGTTCGAGACCGATGGCGCGAAGGAGGCGTTCCTGGACTGTTTGGGCGAGGCCTGCGAGAAGACGGGCTGGCGGGTTCACGGCTATGTCGTGATGAGAAACCACTACCACCTGGCGTTGGAAACGCCGAAGGCGAACCTGGTTGAAGGGATGCAATGGTTGCAGTCGACGTACGCGAACCGGTTCAATCGGCTTCGAGGTGAGCACGGCCATGTTTTTCAAGGGCGGTATCACGCGATCCTCGTAGAAGATGAAGCGCACTTGGGCGCGGTGGCTCATTACATTCATCTAAATCCGGTGCGGGCCCACATCGTTCCAGCTCGCGAGGCGACCGATTACCGCTGGAGCAGCCTGCACTTCCTGCCAAAGCGGAAGGCACGGCCGTCGTGGCTGCGGCTTGGCGAAGCGCTGAGCGCGGCCGGAGCCTTGCCCGATACTGCGGGCGGTCACGCCGCCTATCTGGATTTCCTCGCCTGGCTGCACGAAGACGGGCCGGCGCAAAAGGCGTTCGCGTTCGACCGCATGTGCAAGGGTTGGGCGATGGGCTCAAAGGAGTTCAAGGTTGCGCTGATCGAAGATCACAAGGGGGCCTTGGAACATCTGGATCTGGCTGAGGCGGACCTCGCGGAAATCAGAGAGCGGGCGGGGGAGAACGCTCTGGCCGCGTGCTTGGATCGGCTTGGACGGTCGGGGGCCGAAACCGCGAAAGAGCCGAAGGCAGTGGCGTGGAAGGTGGCCATCGCCGCGCACCTTCGGAAGATATCGATCGTGAAGAATCCTTGGCTGGCGGAGAAGTTGCACATGGGCGATCCGGATGGAGTCAGCCGGTATGTGAGTGAACTGTGGCAGGGGAAGCGCCCGGAAGCCGCGAAGCTCCTGCGACGGATATCAGACATTAGGGTTTGACCCCTTATTCGTGGCCCCTTTTTCGTGGCCGTCTGAACCCGCGCCGGACCCTTCGCGGCGCCGCGGGCAGTCCAATGCGAGCACGATTACGAGAACGAACGAGGCGGAGCCCAGCCCCACCCGTTTCCGCCCGCCAATTCCCCACTTGCTAACCGCCCGCGCCACCTCTGTCTTCTGCCCTCCGTCCTTTTTCATGACCTCCGCCGAGATTCGCCAGAGCTTCCTCGATTTCTTTGCCCGACACGGCCACACAATCGTTCCGTCGGCATCGCTGATGCCCGATTCGCCCGGACTGCTGTTCACCAACGCGGGCATGAACCAGTTCGTGCCCATCTTCCTGGGAGCCAAAG
Source organism: Opitutales bacterium (assembly GCA_038204695.1). Classification (GTDB taxonomy): domain Bacteria; phylum Verrucomicrobiota; class Verrucomicrobiia; order Opitutales; family Opitutaceae; genus ER46. The sequence continues at coordinate 3,078 of JBBRCR010000108.1, forward strand.
CGCCCGACGTTTCGAAATGGGCCGGCGTGCGACCCTCGAAGGATACCCGCGCCGCGGATACGCAGAAATGCATTCGCGCCGGCGGCAAGCACAACGACCTCGAGGACGTGGGATTCGACACCTATCACCACACGCTCTTCGAGATGCTGGGCAACTGGTCGTTCGGCGACTACTTCAAGCGCGAGTCCATCGAATGGGGCTGGGAGCTGCTCACGAAAGTGTGGGGCATCCCGGCGAAGCGACTGTTCGCCACGGTGTATTCGCCGGACAAGACGAAGGGCGATCCCTCGGATTTCGATCAGGAGGCGTATGACATCTGGGCCGCCATCTTCCGGAGCGAAGGCCTGGATCCGGCGGTGCACATCGTCCACGGCAACAAGAAGGACAATTTCTGGATGATGGGCGACACCGGTCCGTGCGGCCCGTGCTCCGAAATTCATTTCAACCTGCTGCCGGCCGATGACGAAGCCGCGGGCCGGAACCTCGTCAATGCGAGTTCGCCGCGCTGTATCGAGATCTGGAATCACGTGTTCATTCAGTTCAACGCGAACGCGGACGGCACGTTCTCGCCGCTCGCGGCGAAGCATGTGGACACGGGCATGGGTTTCGAGCGCGTGGCGGGAATTTATGCGACGACGGGCGGCTTCACGGATTTCGCGAAGGACCCGTCGAATTATGCGGCCGATGTGTTCGCACAGCTTTTCGACGTCGTCGCGAAGCTGAGTGCCAAGACGTACCACGGCACGGTGCCGAAGTCGCGCGAAGGACTGAGCGAGCAGGAAAACACGGATGTCGCCTTCCGCGTCCTCGCCGATCATGCGCGCTGCGTCGCCTGCGCGATTGCGGATGGCATTCTGCCCGGCAACGAAGCGCGCAACTATGTCATCCGTCGGATTCTTCGCCGCGGGATTCTCTACGGCAAGAAACTCGGACTGCGCACCGGCTTCTTCGAGCAACTCGTGGCGCCGGTCGTGGCGTCACTCGGCAGCGTATTTCCAGAGTTATTACAGCAACAGGACGTGATTCGCCGCGTCATCCGCAGCGAGGAGGAAAGCTTCGGCCGAACCCTCGATCGCGGGCTCCAGATTTTCAACAAGGCGGCCGCGGGGGGCGCGATCACCGGCAGCGCCGCGTTCGAACTCTACGACACGTATGGCTTTCCACTCGACATGACCCAGCTGCTCGCGACCGAGCGTGGGTTGTCGGTGGATACGGACGGCTTTGCGGTCGAGATGGAGCAGCAGCGGACGCGCGCGCGCGCGGCGCAGAAAAAGGAAATCATCGTGGCGGCGACCGAGGGTGAGGCCGCGGCGAGTTACGAAGCGTCACTTTTCACCGGATACATTATCGACACGGAGAAGCCGCTCGAGGCCATCGTCACCGACGTGGTGCGCAGCGGCGAAGACGTGTTCCTGGTGTTCGATCGCACGCCGTTTTATGCCGAGATGGGCGGCCAGGCGGGTGATACCGGCCTCGCCGTGGTCGCGGGAGAAACCCTGACGATTGGCGACACGATGAAGGACAAGGCGGGGCGTCACCTCCACAAAGTGGACCTGACGAAGAGCCCGAAACTCAAAACCGAAAACCTCGATCACTGGCGCGATTCCGCGGCGCAACTCACGGTTGATTACGGGCGGCGCCGCGCCATCTCCCGCCATCACTCCGCCGCGCATCTGATTCACTGGGCGCTGCGGAAAACCCTCGGCACCCACGTCCGGCAGGCTGGCACCTCGAAAACGCCCGAGCGGATGCGCTTCGACTTTTCGCATTACGAGGCGATGACGCCGGACCAGTTGCGCGAAGTCGAACGCCTGGTCAACGAGCGCGTCATCGACAACGCGCGCGTCGAGTCCTACGAGACCGAATTCGACAAGAAGCCGGAAGGCACCCTCGCCTTCTTCGGTGACAAGTACGGGAAGATTGTCCGCGTCGTCGACATTGGCGGCTACAGCCGCGAACTGTGCGGCGGCACCCACGTCACCACGACGGGTGAAATTGGTTTCATCAAGATCGTCGCGGAAATGGCGATTGCCGCCGGCACCCGCCGCATCGAAGCCGTGGCTGGCCAGGCCGCCTATGAATTCGTCGCGCAACGCGATGCCGCCCTCGCCGGCATCAATGCGCGGCTCAACGCCGGCATCACGGATGTGGTGCAAAAGCTCGACTCGGTGTTGGCGCATCAGAAGGAGCTCGAGAAAAAACTGAAGAGCTTTGAACAGAAGGCCGCCGCCGGGCTCGCCGGCGAACTCGCCGCCAAAGCCGTCGCCCGCGACGGGCTCAAGTTCGTCACCGGCGTGGTAAGTGTCGATACCCCGGAGGCCGTGCGCTCGCTCGCTTCGCAAGTGCTCGCGAAGATCGGAGAAGGTGTCGTGCAACTCGGCGCCTCCTTCGGCGACAAGGCGACCGTGGTCGCGATGTGTTCACCGGCGGCGATCAAGGCGGGCCACCAGGCGGGCAAACTCGTCAACGAGCTGTGTCAGAAGCTGGGCGGCAAGGGCGGTGGCAAACCCGATTTCGCCATGGGCGGCGGCAGGGACGTGGCGAAACTCGCCGAGCTGCTGAAGTAGCATCCCGGAAGGTGCGGCCATAGCCGGGAAATTTCGCACCCTGTGCGCGCGTTTTCGCCCGTAGCGCCAGTCTCCGACTGGCGGAACGCCGGTCAAAGACCGGCGCCACTCCCCGCGGCTGCCCCAGCGCGTGGCCGGGCGTGCCGGTCCGATGGCTTTTGCATTTGCGTCGGGCAGCGAGCTTGCGAGTGATCGCGGCCCCGTGGCTTCCATCGCTCGCCCCTTCCTCCCTGCCCTTGCGTTCTGCATTCTTCCCGTGGCGCTGTTGGCCCAGAACGCCGGGCGAAGCGGCACGACTACCACCGAACCGGCCGTCGAGCTTTCGCCGTTTGTGATCAACGCGAGCGACGACACCGGCTACCTCGCGACCGAGACGCTTTCCGGCACCCGCCTGCGCACGGAAGCGAAGGACGTCGCGTCGGCCATGACGATTGTGACGACCGAGTTCATGAACGACATCGGGGCGCTCAATTACAACGACGTCGTGAACTTCATGCCGAGCACGTCGAGCTACGCGACGAACGAGAACGACACCAATGGGAATGGCGGCCGCACCGGCACGCCCTTCGTCGTCCGCGGATACCGCTCCGATTCGTTGTCGGCGAATTTCTTCACGTCGTTCACGCCCGCCGACGCCTACAACTCTTCGCGGCTGACGTTCACGCGCGGACCCAACTCGATCCTGTTTGGCATCGGCAATCCGGGTGGCGCTCTCGACGTCACGACGAACAAGGCCGCGCTCAACCAGAATTTCTATCGCTTTGATTTTCGCGCCGACTCCTTCGACGGGCTCCGCGGATCGATCGACGCCAATCTCCCCCTCGTCAAAAACCGCGCCGCCCTCCGGCTGGATATTCTGCACGATGATCGCGGCAACAACCTGAAGCCCTCGAAAAATCGCCGTGACTCGATCTACGCCGCACTCACGTGGCAGCCGGTGAGGAACGGAACGCTTTACGCCGAGATCGAATCGAACCACATGCGGCAGAAATTGCCCCGCACGTTTGCCCCGTTCGACTGGGTCAACACGTGGATCAACGCCGGCCGCCCCGTGATTCCGGCGGCGCAGCGCACCACGACGACGAACGGCGTCGAGTTCCTCAGCGCGAATGGCTATCCGCTCTATATTGCCGGCATCGGCGCGATGGACTGGGGCCGGATGGGTTACGGCGCCCGCCCGCTCAACCGCACCACGCGCACGACCGCCACGATGTCGCACAGCTTCGGCCAGGGCACGCCGAACCGCGTGCTGCCCCTCGATCGTTATTGGGCGGGCGACGCCGACCATGTCGATTTCGATAACGAGAACTACACGCTGCTCTACCAGCACAAGCTCGCCGACGGGCTCCACCTCGAAGTCGGCGGAAAACACGATCACGGCTATCGCGAGAATTTTGACGGCAACGGATTCGGGTTCTCGATCCAGATTGATCCCAACGCCCAGCTCCCGAATGGCCGGCCCAACCCGAATGTCGGCCTGCCCTATAATGAGCAGGCGCCGAAGTGGGAAAAGAGCGGCAGCGACGTCAACCAACTCCGGGCGACGCTGAGCTACGAGAAAGACCTGCGGCAGGTGAAGCTCTTTGGCCGCCGTCTCGGCAAGTTCACGGTCGCCGGTCTCTATAGCAATGAAGCCACGCACAGCTGGCTCGAAACTCTGCTCGAGGTAAACGAGACGCCGCTCAGCGCCGTGACCGACCTCGGCGATTCGCGCAATGCGATCCGGCGGCGTTGGTATTTCACGCCGGGCGCGACTGATTACTTCGCCTCCGACTGGGCCCCGATCAATGAAAACGGCATCCGCTCCGCCTGGCTGCCGGTTGTGGCGCCCCGCAATAATTTCGCGCGGACGGAGTCGCTCGTGTTTGCCGGGCAGGCGAAGCTCCTCGATGATCTGGTCGCGCTCACCGGCGGATTGCGCCGCGACGAGTCGGTGTTGTCACAAACTGAATACACGCCGGACGCGCGGGGCGTTTACTCGAGCGGGCCGTGGAGCGGCAAGCCGCTGCCCGCGTCGCGCGGCGTCGGCCGGCCGTACTTGATCGGGGTCGTTCTCAATGTGCACAAGAACGCCAGCCTGTTCTATAATCGCTCGACCAATTACCAGGCGGTGAACCAGTCCACCCGGACTCTGGCGAACGAGCTGCTGCCGGCGCGCCGCGGTCAGGGATTCGATGCCGGACTGAAATTCTCGCTGCTGGGCGAGCGGATCACCGGCTCGATCGGCTACTTCGAAACGCAGCAGCAGAACATCAACGACACCACGATTCGCGGGAACAAGACGAACTGGATCAACGCGATTTGGGATGCGCTCGACGCGCGGCGGCGGATCGATCCGAGCTGGGGGGATGTGCGGGCGCAGAAGACGGACGGCTGGGAATTTCAGGTGGTGGCAAATCCCACGCGAAACTTCCGGCTCATGGCCAACGCCAGTCGCAACATCAGCGTGCTCGAGGAACAGGGCCATTACACCTTCGCGTATCTGGAATCCAATTATCCGGACTGGCTCGCCCGCGGCGCCACGCCCGTGGTGAGCAACGACGGGCGCACCGTCGCCGAACTCGTCGGACGGATCCAGGCCCAGGCCAGCGACGATCGGCAGCTGATTGGGATTCGGCAAACGCGGGTCTACGAGTGGCAGACCAACGTGGTCGGCCGTTATCAATTCGACCGCGGGACCTGGGCGAAAGGATTCGCGCTCGGCGCGGCGTATCGCTGGCGCAATGCCCCCGTGATCGGTTATGCGCGCAAGGGTGCGATGCTCGACCTGACGCGGCCGTACTACTCCATCCCGTCGTCGAACGTTGATGCGTGGATCGAATACAGCCGTTCCTTCACCGCCATGAACCGGACCGTCCGCTGGGTCGCGCAACTGCGCGCGCAAAACGCGCTCGACGATCGCACGCTGCTGCCATGGACCGCGGAGGACGACGGCACGGGCCAAAAAGTCATCTTCTCCCGTCGCGCACCCGGCGCACGGCAGTTCATCGTGAGTTCAAGCTTCAGTCTCTGAGTCGCGGGCGTTTAGTGGCTGCGAGCGCCAGCGAGTGGATGGGGGGAAGACGCAGAAGATTGGGAAGACAGGGAAGACGCAGAAGAGACCATCCACTCGCTGGCGCTCGCAGCCACGGAATCGGAATTCGTTCACTCGGACCTTTCCTCATTCGACCACTGTCACGCTCTCGAGCACAGGCTGGTCTCCCACGCCGGCGAGCATGGCGGCGCGGCCGAAGGCAACTTCATGGCCAATTCGCCCAGCGGGAATCGGCAGGAAAATTTCCGGTTGCAGTTCGCCGCCCGGTCGCAGGATGGCCACGCCCGCATCGAGTGGCTGGCCAAAGACCGGCCGGCCGGCCGCATCCCACCCGAAACGCTGCACGTGGATCACCCGCTTCCAATTCGGCTTCCGCTCCACTTTCGCGTGAAACACAATCCAGTCCTCCTGGCCGTCGGGCGATTTGACAAAGCAGTTGTGGCCGACTCCCCAAGTGCGCGCGGTGCGTTGAAACACCGGCTCGCGATGCTTGCGCCACGCCAGCGGGTCCATCGGATCGGCGCCCCGCGCGAGTTCGAGCAGGCCGAGCTTGTAGGTGATTTCCCATGACGCGCTCGCGGAGTACACGACGAAGACGCGGCCGTCGCGGACGAGCACCTGCGGCCCCTCGTTCAAGCCACGCGATGTCTCCGTCTCGTTGACCCGTTCCCACGCGTGGTCGTTATTTGCGCACAGGCGGACGCGATTGGAGGAAATGGTCCACGGATTCTCCATCGTCGCGATATAGAGCCACTGCTCATCGCGACCGTCCTGCCAGCCGGACCACAGCAAATACCGCTGGCCGCGATATTCGAGAATCGTGCCGTCAATGGCCCAGCAGTTTCGCCGGCCGGTGGCAATCTCATCGCCCGTGTAAAGCTCAGCCTTGAAGCGGAACTCGCTGGTCGGTTCCTCTCCCACGGACTCGAGCACAATCATCCGGTGGGTTTCATTCCGGCCGTTGGAGGCGGTCGCGTAGATATACCAGCGGCCGTCGAGCCGGTGGAGTTCCGGCGCCCAGATTTGCTGGCTGTGCGGTCCGCGTTCGGGCGCCCGCCAGACCAGCACTTTTTCCCCCTGCTCAGTCAGGGTGTCCGAACGATACACGGCCACGCCGAGATCGTGTTCACTCGCGCACCAATAATAAAAACCGTCGTGCTGAACCACCCACGGGTCGGCACCGGGCGCGATCGGATTGGTGAATGTGACCGCGTCACCATCGAGGGGCCCGCGGGCCGGCGCCTTCCGCGCCAGCGATCCGTCAGCGAGAGTGAACATCGGAGCAGATGGCCGGGGCCGCACCGCCGGCGGGGGCCGTTGGCGCTTGGTCCGGGGCGGAAGCCGTCGGGCCGGCGGCCGCGGTTTCGCGCGGCTCGGCGGGGCAAGGGTGAACACGAAAAGGAGGCATCGATGGGAAAACGGCGCGACGAAGTGGGCCGCCGTTTCCCGCTACAACACCGGAATTCGCCCGGAGCGAGCGCGCGGTGTATTTCCCTATTCGTGTGCGACATCCCGCGCACAAAATTGAACGCTTGGTGATCCGGCCGTGTAGGACAAACGTGTAGGACACGGGTCAACGGCCGATTTCCACCCGCGGCTCTGGTGCGCAACCACCAGGCGCGCATCCCCTTTGTCGCCGGACCCGGCAGCGTGAATCAGCGGGAATCCGCCACGGTGTCACCGCCCGCCGGGTTGAGCCGGCTGCCTCGCCCCAGCGGATCCACGCCCGTCTCGAACCACACCAGCGCGGTGCCGTGGTACTCCGCGCGTTGAACTTCTCGCAATCCGCACTTGCGATAAAACTCCACCGCTCCGGCGGGCCCGTCATAACTGTCGAGCCGGATCATGTCGGCATTGAGACGCGCCGCCTCGCGTCGCACCTGCTCCAGACAGCTCCGGCCAATCCCGCGGCGCTGCCAGTGCGGGGCGACGGCCATGGCCGTGAGGTAGACGGGGCAGGCGCTGGTCGTGAAAAAACCAATGTCACCCAGCCAGGGTTTCCTCGTTCCGAGTTTCAACGTCGCGATCAATTCGCGCTGACTCCAGACTCCGAATACACAGGCGCTGACCAACTCGGCCCGCACGCCGCCCTCGGATTCGGCGGCGAAGGACCAGGAGCCGGCGCCAAAGCGACGCGTCAATTCCCGGCCGGCGGCCATGCGCAGGGCTGCAATCGCCGCGGCATCAGCCGGTGTTGCCGGCACAAGAGTCACGGTGGACAGGATTCCGGGCATGGGAGGTGGGTGGTACGCGCAGGAACTGCGGAGACAGCAAGACGGCGGAATCCGCCGAATGTTGCGCGCCACGCCGCCGGTTCAAATGATGCCGCCGGCACCTCAGTCCCACACCCCGAGCCAATTCACCGCCAGATTGCGCCACCGGCGATTTCGCGCAGCGCGAGCTGACCATCGATGAGGTCGAGGGTCGAACGAACGATCGTAATCTCTTCGTCGAACTGGTCGGTGATTATGGAGCGCATCTCGAGAATGGTCTCCAATGGCATCTGCTTGAGGGCGCTCCCGACCAGCGCGTGAATCGCGTCGGCCTGCTCGTGCAACGGGAGCGCCGCGATCGATGCCAGGATTCGGGCAGCAATGTCGTCGGAGGAATCCATGGTAAACGCCGTATCAGTCCATCGGGCGCCTGCGTAGTTCCGGCGGCGCCGGGCGATTTTCATCGGGTTCCTCCGGTCTGCGCGGGTGGGGTCTCTCCCGGGCCGGCGTCATTACAAGGAACCCCTCGCCGTCGAAACACACGATCAGGGCGTGACTTTCGACATCGCCCTCCTGCTCGCGCTGGTGTTGGTCGCTCTCGTTTTTTTCTCGTTCGAGTGGGTTTCGAGCGATGTCGTGGCCTTGGGGCTCGTGCTTGCGCTGATCGTCACCGGCTTGCTGCCGCCAAAAGACGCTTTTGCCGGATTCGGCAGCGACACGGTTATCATGATCTTCGCGTTGCTCGTCATGACCGCCGCGCTGATCAAAACGGGCGTCGTGGACCTGGTCGGCCGCGCCATTCTTCAGCGGGCTGGAACAAAGACGAACACGCTGCTCCTCGTCGTCATGCTCGGCGTCGCGACCTTGAGTGCGTTCATCAGCAACACCGCCGCGGCCGCTTTTTTCCTGCCGGTCGTGCTGGGCATCGCCGCCAAATCGAAGACGTCGCCTTCATCGCTGCTGATGCCCCTGGCATTCGCCTCTATTCTCACCAGCTCGGTCACGCTCATCAGCACATCCACCAACCTCGTGATCAGCGGACTGATGACGAATCAAGGTCTGGCGCCGATGGGCATGTTTGAACTGGCCCCGGTCGGCATTCCGATCGCGATCGTTGGAATCACCTACATGTTTTTCATCGGCCGGCGGCTGATTCCACAGCGCGCCCCGACGTCGGGTTTGCTGGAGGAGTTTGGGGTGCGTTCGTATATCAGTGAAGTCCTGATCCTCGACGACTCGCCGCTGGTCGGCAAAACCCTGGAAGCGGCCAATCTTGGTCGTGATCTCGACATCACCGTCATCCGGGTACTGCGCGAGCCGGATCATTACCTCTGGCCGCGGCGCGACATGATGCTGCGCGCGCGCGACGTCCTGTTGATTGAGGGAGCGCGGAACGAACTGTTGAAGGTGAAGGAAACCGCGGGCATCGAGATTCGCCCCGAGGTCACACTCTCCGACCCCGATTTGCGCAGCGAGGACGCCACCCTCGTCGAGGCCCTGGTGGTGCCCGGTTCGCCCCTCGTCGGCCGCACGCTGCGCGGCATTGGTTTTCGCGAACGTTATGGGCTCCAGGTGCTCGGCCTGAACCGCCACGGGCGCAACCTGCTCGACAAATTGAGTCGCGCGCTCCTTCGCGTCGGCGACGTGCTCCTCGTGCAGGGCCGGCACGAGTCGATCTCCAGAATGTCGCGCGACGGCGCGTTAAGTGTGTTGAACGCCGTCACGGAGACGCCGCCGCAACGACCGCGAGCCCTGCGCGCCATGGCGATCTTTGGGGCGTCGCTGCTCCTGGGCACCTTGAACGTGCTGCCGCTCGCGGTGGCCGTCCTGCTCGGAGCCTTTCTCACCTTCGTGACCCGCTGCATCACTCCGGTCGAAGCCTACCGCGACATCGAGTGGCGGGTGGTCATCCTCATTGCCTGCATGCTCGCGCTGGGACAGGCCATGAGCGTGACCGGTACCGCGCCATACCTGGCGCAGCACGTGGCGTTGGCCACGAAGGATTTTCCTCCGGTGTGGCTCTTGGGCGGATTCTTCTTTTTGACCGTCCTGCTTACCCAGCCGATGTCGAACCAGGCGGCGGCCGCGGTGATTCTGCCCATCGCGGTGCAAACGGCGACGCACCTCGGGTTGAATCCGCGCGCCTTCGCCATGGCGATCGCCGTGGCGGCGAGTTGTTCCTATCTGACGCCACTGGAGCCCGCCTGCCTGATGGTATACGGTCCAGGCCGGTACAAATTTTTCGATTTCATCCGCGTGGGTGGACCGCTCACGGCAGTCGTGTTCGCGCTCGCGATGTGGCTCGTGCCGAAATACTGGCCGCTGTGAGAAGATGGGAAGATGGGAAGACGGGAAGACGGGGAAGACTGGGAAGACGGGAAGATTGGGAAGAGGCGGAAGAGTGTGAGACGGGGAGAGCTCCGTCGGAACGGCGGCTTTCCAGCCGCCGGATTACCTTCGACCGACCGGTCTCGGGCGACTGGAAAGTCGCCCCTCCGTCGAGCCACGGCGGGATTCCACGTGAGCTCACTCCCAACATCCGCGGAATTACCGCCCCTCTCGGCGCGCAAATCCTGGCGTCACCGTCAGCGCGAATTCACGGGCGCGGATTTTTGATCGGTCGCAACAAAGTCGCCAGCCGCGTGAACGTGGCCTCGTCGAAACCGATCGCGCGCTTCAGCTGCACATCCCGCTCAATCGGATTCGCGATGGCCGCTGACGCCCGCCATTCGCGCCAGCCAATCACCCCAAAGGCCCAGAGCAGGATGCCCGTGACCGGCACGGGAACATCACTTCCGTGGATCATCCGTGCCTGGACTTCCGGCCCCAGCATCCGGAGCAACGCCCGCGGTCGCGTGCGGAAGTTGCAGGAGGCGAGCGCGCTGTTGTCGCCGTAAAGCCGCGGAAACCGCCGTGTCATCTCCACGAATACGTCGAAATAATCGGGGTCCAATACCATGAGCCCGGTGCCGCTGTGCGCGGCGATGCAGGTCACGCCGATTTCGAGCGCGCGCGTCAACACGCGGGGCGTCGCCAGGTGCGGCGCCAGCACGGGCAGTGTGCGTTCGCTCCCCGTGTGCGCGAGCAGGAGAAGACCGCTGGCCGCCATGCGTTCGAGGAAACGCGTGTACCGACGGTCGTTCCAATCGATGTTCTGGCAGTTGGGCAGGCACTTCAGCATGACGGCGCCCGCGGCGAGGCAGCGCTCCAGTTCCTCGAGTGCATCCCGGCGGGCGGGGTGAATCGAAATCGCCGGCCGGAACTCCGGATGCGCCCGGGCCAGCCCGAGCACAAAATCATTGGGCACATAGAACGAGCCGGAATCCGCCATCACTTCACCGTTGTCGCGGTACGGTGCGTCCTGCGCCAGGATGACGGCCGCATCGAGCGACGACGTGCGCACGAATCGCAGCATCTGCTCCGCATACAGGCGATCCAGGTCGCCGGTGAGCGCGGCGGCGTCCAGGCCCACGCCGCGGAGCATGAGAGGGGCGCCCCACCGGGTGACGCCCCGCGGCCGGTACCAGCATCCCGTGCCGCCCGTGCCGTTTCCCACCACGTGAACGTGACCGTCAATCTTCATCCAGCGGCAGAATCGATCGGGGAAAGGAAGAGGGCGCCGTATCCGGGCCGGTGAAAGGTCGGCCGCGGCGCGCTCACGACCGCACGTCCACCGCGGCGAGCGCCAACTCGCGACAATGCTTCAGGTCGGTCTTGCCCGTCCCGAGCATCGGAATCTTTTCCACCTGCTTCACGATTTTTGGCACCCAGAGGTTCGGCACGCCCAACGCGGCCAGCCGCGTGCGCAACACGTCGGGTGCGACTTCGTTCGTCGTGAGCAACACGAGGGCCTCCCCTTTGATCGCGTCCGGCACGCTGGTCACGAAGATCACCGGGTTCTCCAACTGATCCCAGCCAAACGCCTCGAGGATTTTCTGTTCGATCGTGCCGTGCGGCACCATTTCCCCGCCGATCTTGGAGAAGCGGGACAAGCGGCCCTCGATGAACAGGAAACCGTCCGCGTCGAACCGGCCGAGGTCTCCGGTGATGAACCAGCCATCCTTGAAGGCGGCCTGCGTCTTTCCCGGATCGTCGAGGTATCCCGCAAACACGTTCGCGCCGCGAAACAACACCACGCCCTGCTCCGTGAACGGCAGCTCGGCGTGCGTCTCCGGGTCCATGATACGCGCGGTCATGCCGGGCATCATCCGGCCCACGCTCCCGGTACGCTTGCCCACCTGCGGTTCGCTCATGGGAGGCACGATGGGCGGGTGCGGCTGGTTGATGTTGCTCGCCGGCGTCGTCTCGGTCAGCCCATAACCCTGGAGAATCTCGATGTGAAATCGTTCGAGGAAGCTGCGGTAGAGATCGTCCGGCAGCTTTTCTGCGCCCGTCACAACAAGATCGAGCGACCGCAATTCCCATGGTTCGGCCTTCTTCAGGATCGGCCGGATGAAGGTCGGCGCGCCCAGCATCACCGTGACCCGCTCATCCCGAATCGCCTCGATGATCTTCCTGGTGTCCAGCGGGCTGGGCACCGTGACCACGCGACAGCAGCGGAGCATCGAGTACCAGAGTGTCACCGTGAATCCGAAGCTGTGAAACACCGGCAGGCAGCCGAGCAGCGACGCGGATTCAGGGAGGATGGAGAGCGATGAGATCTGCGCGCAATTCGCGAGGATGTTGCGGTGGCTCAGGGCAACGCCCTTCGGCTCGCCGGAACTCCCGCTGGTGAAAAGCAGTCCGGCCTCCTCGCGATCGCCGCGGCGCGGCAGCCGCAGCAGGTTTGCGCACCATTGGTTGGGCAGAATCCATCCCGCCAGCAGCCACGGCAGGATCGCGCGCTTGCCGCCGCACGCCTCAATCTCGGCCTTGAGGTCCAGGGTGCGCTCCAGCCATGGGAAATTGGTCAGCCGGGTCCGGACCGCGTCGGCCGAAAGAATCGTCCTGATGCCGGCAATACGAAACGTGGCCTCGAGCGCCTCGCGACTGGCGGTGAAGTTGAGGTTCACGGGAATTTTTCCCGCGCACAGCACGGCGAGATTCGCCACGAAGGCCCCGACGCCCGGCGGCAGCACGATGCCGACCCGGCGTTCCGGCAGGGTCCGGAGGCGGCGCGAGAGCGCGGCCGCGACGGCAAAAAGCTGAACACACGTCACCACGCGCCGGTCGATCGTCCGGTCGACCAGCAGCAGCCGGCCGGGATGTTTCGTCAGCGTGCGGACGCACTCCCGGCCGACGTGGCGCGTGAGCACGGGGCGTTCGTTGAACGCACGTTCACCGAGATCGAGCAACTGTCGCCGGCCCCACACCGTGCTCACCTCGCTGGCCGGCGCCGGTCTCCCGAAGGCGATGAAGACGGGCGTGGGCAGCAGCCGCGGCGATTTCCAGAGGTACTTGTTCCCGGCGAAGGAGAAGATCGAACCCCACAATCCGTCGATGGCGGCGGCCATCACCGGCACGCCCGTCTGCCGCGCCATGAGATCGAAACCTTTCTTGATCTCCATCAGCTGGCCCGTCCGCGAGATGTGCCCCTCCGGAAACACGAGGACGAGTTCTCCGTGACTCAGGGCCCGCATCGCCGCGCGCATGCCGTCCAGCGGTTTCGACGAGACGCTGATGCAGCCGCTCACCTCGAACGACCAGTTGAAAAACCAATTATGTCGCAGCCCCTTGTAGCCGACAAAACGGATCGGGCGCGGGCACACCAGCTGGAGCACGACCATATCCACGTACGAGATATGATTCGCGATCATCACGACTCCGCCGGTTAGCGGGATGTTCTCCACTCCGTGGGTCCGCACCCGGTACAACACCCGCGCGATCAGCGAGGCGATGACCTCGAGATGAAACGGCAGATGCGAGCGCCGGCGAAACAGGGGCATTGGCGTAAAATCGAAAATCGTTTATGCGACCACCGCCGGCGCCTCTTCAAAGCATTTTTTCCACGTGCGGCGGTGAGCCGGCTCGAAATTGCAGCCGGGTCAGGTGGAATTTCGGCGCTTCGCCGCGCGCACATCGTCGGCCAGCGCGGCAAATCCGGGGAAATCAAATTCCAGCCGCCGGGTGTCCCGCCGATGGCGCTCCACCTCCCGCAGCGCGCAGTCGATTTCAAGCGGCAGGCTCGGCCGGTCCGTGCCGTAAACCCGATACTTCAGTTCCGCCCGCGAATACGGCTGCCGCCCCGTTTCCTGACCCGACACCCACGCCGCCTCCGTCACCGTGTGGTCACGTCCGCACAGGTACCACGCTTCCACGGCCGGCACCGCAATCCCCACGCCGCGCAGCACGCCCGTGGCGGCGCGCGGCCGCGGGGCCCGCGCGATCTTCTTGTTGGTCTGCCGAAAAACCGCCCGCATCTGGCACATCCGGCAGTGCGGATGAAAATAACCCGGCGCATCATGCGCGGGCGCGTGCACGACGGCATCGTCCGCATCCACCACCACGGCGAGCAGTTCGGCTTCGGTGTTGAAATGCAGGTGACGAATGACGGCCGGCAAAACCTGCGCGACATTGGGCCAGCCGCGCGCCCGAAAACCCGGCGCCACCAGCCGGAGCGGTCCGCCCAAGACCGCTCCCACCAGCACCCGCAGGGCCGCCTCATCCGCCGGTGATTCGCTCAACACGGCTACGTTCATGGCTCGTCCGGCACTCCTCCCAGAATGCCGCTGAACCATATGTCCCCCAGTGATCCTTCGCGCAGCAACTCGGGCAGATTGGCCCGATCCGTCAACCGCTCGAAATGCGCGGCCCGGCCATGCTTCTGCGAAATGACAACTTCCTCCGGATGCTCGCGAAATTGATCGATGAGATACGGCGAGTGGGTCGTCGTGATGACCTGCACCGGTGGCCGGTCCAGGCCGAACGATTTCGGATAACTCAAGCGGTAAAGGGCGTCGCGCACCTCGCGCAGCGTGCGCGGATGAATTCCCCGATCCACATCTTCGATACAGAGCACCGACGGCGGCGTCGGATCAAACGTGAGGGCGAGAATGGCCAGCAGATAAAGCATGCCTTGCGAAATTTCGGACGCCGGAACCACGCCGCCTTCCGCCAGCCGCAGCCCCCACTCGACGCGATCGTCCGGGTGCGTGACGAGTTCCAGCGAATGGAACTCCGGCATGATCCGCAGCAGTTCCGCCACGAGGGCCGAGAACATATCCGGCGACTGAACGCGCAATCCGGCCAGAACGGCGGGCAGGTTCGCCCCATTCGGGCTGAGTTTCGCCCGGTCGTCGCGTTTCGCGGTGACACCCATTGCCGTGTGATCGAGCACATAACCCCGGATGGAGCTCAGCTTTGTCTGGAGTGCCGGCCAGTCCACGGAGCCGGCCGGTTCCACCTGAAGCAGATCGCAGACGTCGTCGGACGTGCAGCTGATCCGGGCGGAAAGCGCCTCGTGCGGCGGCAGGAAGCGAAACGAAATTCCCGGCGCATCGGCCGGTGATGGCCGTGACGACGGTGCGCCAAGGGGCAGCCGCGCCAGGGATCCCAGCCGAAGGAGCGCTTCGATCAGGCTGGTTTTCCCGCTGCCATTCGGACCGATCACGAGATTGCATGGCAGCAGGGCAACGTGCGTGTTGCGCAGCGCCTTGAAGTTCCGAAAAGCCACCGAAGCGATCACGGCGCCACATTCGACTGCCCGCAGCCGAACTGCCAGCCAAACTCGAGAGAAGAAGACGCAGAAGACTGGGAAGACATGGAAGACGTGGAAGACGTGCTAGACATGGAAGACATGGAAGACGTGGAAGACCACTCGCTCGCAGTCACGTTTCAGCCGGCACGCGGTTCGCGTCCATTCAGCGTCCATTCGTGGTTGAACCTGGATCATCCAAAACCCGGTGGCCAAGGAATCCACTGACCCGCGCGGTTTCACCTTTCCCTTCCGCGTGGTTCTACCTAAATCCCGCAGACCACGCCTGATGCCTCTCTCGAGACCCACCACCCGCCCTGCCGTCAAAAAACCGCTCCCGCCAACCGGGTTGGACCCGTCCTCCGCCCCGGCGCCAGGCGAGCCCGCCACCGGCGGCGTGCGTCCCATTCACAAACTGATGGCGGCGAACCGCAGCGAAATTGCCGTGCGAATTTTCCGCGCGGCGACGGAATTGCACCAGCGCACGGTCGCCGTCTTCGCCCACGAGGACCGGCTCTGCATCCACCGCTACAAGGCCGACGAAGCTTACCAGGTCGGCGCCGGCAAA
>JBBRCR010000109.1:0-19063 GCA_038204695.1 Opitutales bacterium
GGGTCGTCCTCGAATGGGGGTTCGCTTGGGGGATCGGCGCCGGCCGTCGACCGCCCACCTGTCCCCCCGCGGCTACCGCACCGTTGGCGGTCGACGGCAGGCGCCGATCCCCGTGAGAAGGATTTTTATGTTTTCAAGACCGCCGCCGACCTGCCTTCCGGGCTGCATTGGGAAAACGGCTCCGACCTGCCCGAGTTTGCTGATATCAAGGCGAAGAAGGGCGGCACGCTCACCTACTTCATTCAGGATTTCCCGCGGACGACGCGCGTGATTGGACCCGACGCCACCGGTGGCATCCGCCAGTACCTGATGGATTACGTCGAGATGTATCCAGCCCACCAGCACCCGAATTTCCCCGACCGCGTCTTCCCGGGCTCGGCCAGGGAATGGGCCGGCGACGCGTCCACCCGCACCGTTTATTTTCGGATCAACGAGCAGGCCCGCTGGTCGGATGGACGCCCGTTCACGACCGAGGACATCGTGTTCTCACTCTATTTCCTGCGATCGGCGCACATCCGCTCTCCCTGGTACAACGATTTCCACACGAAGAACTGGGAGCGCGTCACGATTTACGACCGGCACACGTATGCGCTCACGTTGAAGGAGCTGCGGCCGGACTTCATCGTGCGCGCGGCGCAGGCGTTCTTTCCGTTTCCGAAACATGCGCTGGCGGACTTTGGTCCTGACTATATAGAGAAATACAATTGGCGCGTGTTGCCGACGCTCGGGGCCTATACACTGCGCCCGGAGGACATCGACAAAGGCCGCGGCGTCACCCTCACGCGCGTGAATGACTGGTGGGCGCGCGATCTGCCGTTCTGGCGCGGACGCTACAACCCGGATCGTTTTCGGCTCACCGTGATTCGTGATATCGACAAGGCGTTCGAGTCGTTCGTGCGCGGGGATCTCGATGCCTTCTTCCTGCCGATGACGAACGCACCGAAGTACTGGTACGAGTCGCTGGCAGACAGCCATCCCGATGTGGCGGCCGGCTATATTCACAAGACGAAGTTCTTCCACACCATCCCGCGGCCGAATTGGGGACTCTGGCTCAACCGGTCGAAACCACTGCTTGATCGGCGCGAAATTCGCATCGGCATCCAACACGCGACGAACTTCACGCTCGTCGCCGAACAGTACTTCCGGGGCGACGCTGTCCAAATGAATACGCATTCGGACGGCTATTCATGGCGCGTACATCCGACGCTGAAGGCGCGCGCCTTCGATCCGGCGAAAGCGCGTGAGTATTTCGCCCAAGCCGGATTCACCGAACAGGGACCGGATGGGATCCTGCGCAACGCGGCCGGACAACGGCTGGCATTCACGCTCACGACCTACCGTCCAGAGTTCCGCGACATCATGACGATTCTGCGCAGCGAGGCGGCGAAGGCGGGGCTCGAATTGAACCTCGAGCTTCTTGATCGCTCCACCGGCGTTAAAATCATGCAGGAGAAAAATCACCAGATTGCGCTGCTGGCGCTTTCGCGCACGGCCGAACTTTTTCCGCGGTATTGGGATTTCTTTCACGGGGCGAACGCCTATCGCGACGCCTACCTCGGGCCCGACGGCAAACCGGTGGAGAAACAGGCGGACGGCAAAGCCAGTCCAAATCCGCAACAGGTCCGCGTCCAAACCAACAACATGACGCAGACTTTCTTGCCCGAGCTCGACCGGCTCATCGAGGCATACGACAAGACGACCACGATGGACGAGTTGAAGCCGCTGGCGGCGCAAATCGAGCAAATGGTCCATGATGATGCCGCGTGGGTGCCGGGCTGGGCACTGCCGTTTTACCGGCTCGCCTACTGGCGGTGGGTGAAATGGCCGGAAGGTTTCAGTGCGATGCTCAGTCTCGATGCCCAGGAATTCTCCCTCTACTGGATCGACACCGAGGCGAAGGAGCAAACCCTGGCCGCGCGGCGTCGGGGCGAGAAGTTCCCGCCGCAAATCCGCGCGTTTGATCAATTCAAGGGCAACTGAACCGCGCTGAGTAAGTTCCTGCCGACAACCCCAAAGTTGAACCGCGAATGGACGCCAATGAACGCGAAACCGGCACAACGAGATTTGCGGACCTCCCAGCGGCGATTAGGCACGCCGCCACACGCTCGAGGAGCGCCGCGTCTCCGACCAGCGGATTTTCCCGGAGAACTGGAATTCGGTACGTCGATCGCGACAAGTCGCCGGTCGGAGACACGGCGCTACTTCGAAAACGCCATGAGATGCGGCCACGTGGCCCGACGCGCACGCCGGGGATGTCTGACGAACGTCCACTTGCGGGCGCTCGCCGCCACGTTATCGCGGCTGCTCGCCGCCACGTTATCGCGACTTGGTCGGCTTCCGGTTCCTCCCATTCGCGTTTATTCGCGTCTATTCGCGGTTAAAAATCAGCTTTGCTTTTCTCCTTCGGTTCCGACTGCGCGGGTACGTGCGGCCAACCGCGTTTGACCCAATGATATTCACGACTTACCGGTAACTCCTCTGATGCAATCTCTTCGTTACTCCCGTGTCCTGGCCCTTGGGGCCGCCGCGTTGCTGCTGGCGGGTTGTGGCCAAAAGGAAGCCACGGGCGACCGCCCCACCGCAAAGTCTTCGGCCTCCGGGCCGATGGCGGCCGAGCTCGCGGCCACGCTCGCCCGGGAAAAGGACTTTTACGTCGTGAAGACGGCGGCGGATCTGCCGGCCAATCTGAAATGGGAAAACGGCGCCGACCTGCCCGAGTTTGCCGACCCCAACGCGAAAAAGGGCGGCACGTTCAACTACTTCATCCAGGATTTTCCGCGCACGCTGCGCGTGATCGGCCCGGACGCGACCGGGGGCATTCGTGAGTTCCTCTGGGATTACGTGGAGATGTATCCAGCGGTTGAACACCCGGATGTCCCCGGCCGGGTTTACCCGGGGTTCGCCCGGGAGTGGGCCGCCGATCAATCCACGCGCACGGTCTATTTCCGCATCAATGACAAGGCCCGCTGGTCCGACGGCCAGCCCGTCACCACCGACGACGTGCTCTTCACGCTGTACCTGTTCCGCTCCCCGCACATCCGCGAGCCATGGTACAACGATTTTCATACGAAGACGTGGGAGAAGGTGACGGTGTACGACAAAAACGTATACGCCCTGACGATGAAGGAAATGCGGCCCGACTTTGTCGTCCGCGCGAGCCAGGGATTCTATCTGTTTCCAAAGCATGCGATGGCCGATTTCGGCGCCGACTTTATCGAAAAGTATCAATGGCGCGTGCTGCCCACCCTCGGCGCCTACACGCTGCGCCCGGAGGACATCGACAAGGGCCGCAGCGTCACGCTCACGCGACTGAAGGAGTGGTGGGCTCGCGACGAGCGTTTCTGGCGCGGCCGCTACAATCCCGACCGTTTCCGGCTCAACGTCATTCGCGACATCGACAAGGCGTTCGAATCGTTCGTGCGCGGCGATCTCGATTTCTTCCTGCCAATGACGGTGGTGCCGAAGTACTGGTACGAGTTGCTGCCGGACAACCATCCGGACGTGGCGAGCGGATACATTCACAAGGCGAAATTCTTCAACCAGATTCCCCGGCCCGATTGGGGCCTGTGGATCAACCGTTCGAAGCCGCTGCTCGCTGATCCGGAGATCCGCACCGGCATTCAATACGCCGCGAACTTTGAACGGGTCGCCAGTCAGTTTTTCCGGGGCGACGCCGTGCAAATGAACACCCGTTCCGACGGTTATTCCTGGCGCACCCATCCGAGCCTGATGGCGCGCAAGTTCGAGCCGATCAAAGCCCGCGAGCACTTTGCGAAGGCCGGCTTCACCGAGCAGGGCCCCGATGGAATTCTCCGCGACGCCCGCGGCCAGCGACTCAGCTTTACGATCACCACGTATCGGCCGGACATCCGTGACATCATGGCGATCCTGAAGACCGAGGCCGCGAAGGCGGGGCTCGAATTCAATCTGGAGGTGCTCGATGCCACGACGGGCTGGAAGAAAGTTCAGGAGAAGGGGCACGAAATCGCGTTGATCGCGCTGTCGCGCTCGCCCGAGCTTTTCCCGCGGTACTGGGAAATGTTTCATGGTTCCAACGCCTACACCGACGCATATCTCAACCCCGATGGGCAGCCGGTGCCGAACTTCGCCGACGGCAAGCCGAACCCCTCGCCCAAGCAGCCGCGAGTCCAGACGAACAACATGACGATGACTTTCATCCCCGAGCTCGACCGCTTGATCGAGGCCTACGACCGGGCGGAGACGCTCGACGAGATGAAAGGTCTGGCGGCCAAAATCGAAGAGCTGATCTACAAGGATGCGGCGTGGGTACCCGGCTGGGCCATGCCGTTTTATCGAATCGCCTACTGGCGTTGGGTGAAGTGGCCGGAAAAGTTCAACGTCATGCTCAGCCGCTCCGCGCTGGAATATTTCCTGTTCTCCGTCGATCCCACGGCGAAGGAGGAAACCAAAGCGGCCAAACGCAAGGGCCAGACTTTTCCGCCAGAGGTGAAGGTCTTCGATCAGTTCAAGGAAAAGTGAACGCGCAACCGGCCGTATCCACCTTCCGAACACCTGTGGTCTCCTCCGGCTCCGCTCCCACTGACGACGTCATCCTCGAGGTGCGCGATCTCGTCACCGCCTTCGATACCGACATCGGCCGGCTGGTCGCCGTTGACGGCGTGAGCTTCAAGGTGCGGCGCGGTCGCACCCTCGGCATCGTGGGGGAGTCCGGCTGCGGCAAGAGTGTGACGGCGTTTTCGATCATGCGGCTGCTGCCGCAACCGATGGGCCACATTCTCGGCGGGCAGGTTCTGCTCGAAGGCCGCGACCTCACGCAGCTGACGTCGGAGGAAATGTACAAAATCCGCGGCGGCCGCATCGGGATGATTTTCCAGGAGCCGATGACCGCGCTCAACCCCGTGCACTCGATCGGGCGGCAGCTGAGTGAGGTGTTCTTGCTGCATTGCACCGGCGACAAGGCCGAGGCGTGGCGGCGAGGGGTGGAGATGTTGAAGAAGGTGGGGATTCCCGCGCCGGAGGTGCGGATGAGCGAGTATCCGCACCAGCTTTCCGGCGGGATGCGTCAGCGAGTGGTCATTGCGATGGCCCTTGCGTGCGAGCCTTCCGTGGTGATTGCCGACGAGCCGACGACGGCCCTCGATGTCACCATCCAAGCGCAAATTCTCGAGCTGATGCAGAGCCTGCAGCGGGATATGGGGCTCGCCCTCGTGTTGATCACGCACGACCTCGGCGTGATCGCCGAAACGTGCAACGACGTCGTCGTGATGTATGCGGGCCGGATTGCCGAGGCCGGGCCGGTGAAGAACATTTTCGAAAACCCGTCGCATCCCTACACGCGCGGCCTGCTCGATTCGATTCCGGTACTGGACCATCCCCGCAAGTCAACGCTCCGCGTGATTGAAGGCATGGTCCCGAGTTTGAAGGATCTGCCGAAGGGCTGCCGCTTCCAAAATCGCTGTCCGTATCGGATCGACAAATGCGCGGAGCAGCCGCCGCTGGAGCCGGTCGAGCCCGATCACTTCACCGCGTGCTGGCGCTGGCGCGAGCTGCCCCCGCGCGAAATTCGGGCGGCCGCACCCACCGATTAATCCTCGAGCTCCCACCATCGATTGCAGAACGCCCCCACTCCTTCCCCCGCTCCGCTGCTCGAACTCCGTGACCTGCGCATGCATTTCCCGGTGCGCGAAGGCGTTTTCATGCGCTCCCGCCGCCAGCTGAAGGCGGTGGACGGCGTCTCGCTCACGCTGGGATCCGGCGAAACGCTGGGTCTGGTGGGCGAATCCGGCTGCGGCAAATCCACGTTGGGCAAATGTATCGTGCGGCTGCTCCACCCGACGGCCGGCCAGGTTATTTTTGAAGGCACCGACCTCGCGCCGCTGCCCCAGCGCCAGCTGAAACCCCACCGCCGCCACCTGCAAATGGTGTTTCAGGATCCGGTGGAATCGCTCAACTCGCGGCACACGGTCGGCGAGCTCGTGGGTGAACCTTTCATCATTCACCGCATCGGCGATGGCGCGAGCCGGCGTTCCTCGGTGCTCGCCTTGCTGGACCGGGTGGGACTGCCCGCGGCCGCCGCCGATCGCTACCCGTTCGAATTTTCCGGCGGACAACGGCAGCGCATCGGCATCGCGCGCGCACTCGCGCTCAATCCGCGACTACTCGTTTGCGACGAACCGGTTTCAGCGCTCGACGTCTCGATTCAAAGCCAGGTCCTCAACCTGCTCCTGGAACTTCAGCGCGAACTCGGGCTGAGCTACATCTTCATTGCGCACAATCTCGCGGTCGTGAAGCACGTCTCCGACCGCGTTGCCATCATGTATCTCGGGCGGCTCGTGGAAATCGCGCCCGCCGAGGAAATCTACCGGCTGCCGCGGCACCCGTATACCCGGGCGCTGCTCTCCGCCATTCCGCGGCCGGATCCGAATCGCCGCCGGCGCGAACGGATCGTCCTGCAAGGTGATGTGCCGTCACCGATCGATCCGCCGAGCGGGTGCGCGTTTCACCCGCGCTGTCCGTTCGTCACCGATCGCTGCCGCGTCGAGATGCCGGTGCTGCGGCCCGTCGCCGGCCATCCGGGCCATCTGGTGGCGTGCCATTACGATCTCCCGGTCGAGCCGGTGGTCGCGGCGCCATCTTCGCTGAGCGCGTGATGCACGACGGGCGTCTTTCACATGCGCTCAACGCGCCGTCACCGTGAAACTGCTTCTCCTCTGGGACATTGACGGAACGTTGATCGCATCCGGCGGCGCGGGCATGCGCGCGCTGGAGACGGCGTTGCGCACGGTCTTCGGGGTCGACGGTTCGCTTCACGACATCGATTTTGGCGGTCGCACCGATCATTGGATCATGCGGCAGGTGTTTGTGAAATTCGCGATCGCCGCCACGCCGGAAAACTTCGCCCGCTACTTCGAAGGATATATGGACGCCCTGCCCGCGGAGCTCGCCCATGTGCGGGCGCGCGTATTGCCGGGCGTGCGCGAAGTGCTGCACGCGGCCGCCGTTCACGGACAGGTGGCGCAGGGCTTGCTCACCGGCAACTTGAAGCGCGGCGCACAGGTGAAACTCGCGCATCACGGACTCTGGGATCATTTTCCTTTTGGCGCGTTCGGGGACGACAGCGAGCTGCGCAACGAACTCGGTCCGCATGCCGTGCGCCGTGCGGCCGAGCGTCACGGCGTCGAGTTTTCCGCCGCCAACGTCTGGGTCATCGGAGACACGCCGCACGATATTGCCTGCGGCAAAGTGATCGGAGCGCGCACGCTGGCCGTCGCCACGGGCGGTTACCAGCTGGAGGAGCTGCGCGCCCACACCCCCACGCTCGTATTGGAGAATCTCGCGGACACCGAGCGCGTATTGGAGTTGCTGATATAAAGTGCAACCACGCACGGAGGAAGGCCACCCTTCTTCTCCGTCTTCCCGTCTCCTGCGTCTTCCATGTCTTCTCAGTCTTCCCCGTCTTCCATGTCTTCCATGTCTTCCAAATCCTTCACCATTGCCATCGGCTCCGACCACGCCGGCTTCGCCTACAAGGAAGCCATCAAAGCCATGCTCCTGGCGGAAGGCCATACCGTCCGCGATTTCGGCACGTATTCGGAGGCGTCGTGCGACTACCCCGATTTCATCCGTCCGGTCGCCCTGGCCGTCGCCGACGGCCAGTTTGAACGTGGCATTGTGCTGGGCGGCTCCGGCAACGGTGAAGCCATCGTGGCAAACCGAATCCGCGGCATCCGCTGCGGCGTGTGTTGGAACGAGCAACTCGCCATTTGGAACCGCTCGCATAACGACGGGAATGTTCTCTCGCTGGGCCAGCGGACGATCGCCGAAGCCGAGGCCATCGCCATCGTGCGAACCTGGCTCGCCACGGAGTTCCAGGGCGGCCGCCATCTGAAACGCATCCAAAAGATTGATGCGGCTGGCTGACGGGGTTGTCACCGCGGGTTGCGCCGATGACGCGGAACGGCGCCGACCACCACTCCCGCTTCCTCCTCCGGACCGCCAGCTTGCAGTCCGTGCGCATCCGCGTTGATTGCGCGGTCGGCGTCTCATTTTCTGCGATACACCGGCGAGCATGCCAAACTTCACGTACCATCATCTCTTCGAAGCCGCCAGCGAACCAGGGGCGCGACCGTTGCTTCTGCTGCACGGCACCGGCGGCAACGAACACGATCTGATCCGCGTGGGCCGAATGCTCTCACCAGCCGGCGCGCTGCTCAGTCCGCGCGGCGATGTAAGTGAAGGTGGCTCGCTGCGTTTCTTTCCGCGGATCGCCGAGGGGGTGTTTGATCCGATTGAGGTGACACGGCGCACGCATGCACTGGCCGACTTCGTCCTCCACGCGACAAAGCATTACGGAATCGATGGGCGCCAGCTCATCGCGCTCGGCTTCTCGAATGGCGCCAACATTGGAGCCACGCTGCTGCTGCTGCGACCCGAGGCGATTGGCGGCGGCATCCTGTTTCGCCCGATGGTCGTGCTCGATCAACCCGCGCCCGAGAACTCGCTGGTCGGAAAGCGCGTGCTGCTCACCCATGGCTCCACCGATCCGCTCGTGCCGCCCGATCATCCGGAAAGGCTGGCCGCCTTGATGCGCGCCGGCGGCGCGGATGTGCAGGTGCGCAACATTGCCGCGAGCCACGCGCTGACGCCGCAGGATGTGGCGGCCGCGCAGGACTGGCTGGCGCGCTGAGCCGTGGCATCGGCGTCCCGCCGATGAAGGCCTGTCGAATTTTCGTAACGTCTTTTCCTATACACCGCCACGGAAACGCTCTGCTCACTGGCTGGAACGTCCTGACAGTTCACTCAACGGAATTCATGGGCGGGACGCCCATGCCACGGCGGGACGCCACTTCAGGCGCGCCAATCGGCATTCGTCGTTCGACTTTTTCAACCCGCCACGTCACCCTCTCAGGCTGCCATGCTCTACCGTAACGTTGGTAAATCCGGGCTGCGCGTCAGCGCATTGTCCTTCGGCGCGTGGGTCACATTCGGCAAACAGATCGGCGACCCAACCGCGAAACAACTCCTCCACGCCGCCTATGACGCCGGCATAAATTTCTTCGACAACGCCGAAACCTATGCCGACGGGCAGGCCGAACTTGTGATGGGTGCCATTCTCGCGAAAGCCGGCTGGCCGCGGAGTTCGTTCCTTGTCTCGAGCAAAGTCTTTTTTGGCTGGGAACAGGACAAGCCGAACCAGTCGGGGCTTTCCCGCAAACACGTGTTCGAGGGCTGCCACGCCGCGCTGCGCCGATTGCAGGTCGAATACCTGGACCTGTATTATTGCCACCGGCCAGACCCAACGGTGCCGGTGCTCGAGACTGCGCGGGCGATGCACGACTTGATCGTACAGGGCAAGGTTCTCTACTGGGGCACGAGCGAGTGGAGCAGCGCTCAGTTGCGCGACGCGTTTCGCGCCTGCGCGGAACACAGTCTGCACGCGCCCATCGTGGAGCAGCCGCAATATAATCTCTTTCATCGCACGCGCGTCGAAATGGAATACGCCGCAGTTTATCGCGAGCCCGGGCTCGGCACCACGATCTGGTCGCCGCTCGCGTCGGGCCTGCTCACCGGCAAATACAACGATGGCGTGCCCAAAGGATCGCGACTGCACACGCCCGGCATGGAATGGCTGCGCGACCTGATTCTCAAACAGCCGGGGATCGAAAAGAAACTCGCCGCGATTCCGGCGCTCGCAAAAATCGCCGCGGAGCTCGATACAACGCTACCGCGGCTGGCCCTCGCCTGGTGTCTGAAAAACCCGAACGTGAGTTCGGTCATTCTGGGCGCCACGCGGGTGAGTCAGCTCGAGGAAAATCTGGGCGCGATCGAGGTCGTCGAACCATTGACGCCTGAAATCATGGCACGCCTCGATGCCATTTCGAAACCGGTAGCCTCCTGACCATTGCCGCCAACACGCGCGTTTCCACGTTTACGCCTCCACCCGCAGCTCCCCCCGTCTTCCCCGTCTTCCACGTCTTCCACGTCTTCCCGTCTTCCCCCTCTCCCCCGTCTTCCCCGTCTTCCCCGTCTTCAATCATGCGCCTCACCTATCTCGGACACTCATGCTTTCTCCTCGAGACGGCCAAAGGCCGGCTCATCATCGATCCATTCCTCAACGACAATCCCACCGCGAAAATCAAGGCGAAGGACGTGCGGTGTGACTACATTCTCGTTTCACACGGCCACGACGATCATTCCGGCGATGCGCTGGAAATCGCGAAGCAGTGCGGCGCGACCATCGTCGCCAATTACGAAATCACAGAGTATTTTGCGGCCAAGGGCGCCAAAACTCACGGCATGAATCCAGGCGGCGGGTTCAACTTCCCCTTCGGCCGCGTGAAGCTCACGATCGCCCATCACACCTCGAGCGTGGAGGCGGGACTCAAGCCGGTGTATCTCGGCGTGCCCTGCGGACTCCTGATCCAAGCCGACGGAAAGACACTCTACCATGCGGGCGACACGGCACTTTTCATGGACATGCAGCTTATCGGCCGCGCCGGCCTCGATGTGGCGATGATTCCCATCGGCGACAACTTCACCATGGGCCCGGAAGACGCGGTCACCGCACTCGATTTCCTCGCGCCGAAAGTGGCGATTCCGATCCATTACAACACCTGGCCCATCATCGCGCAGGACGGGAAGGAATTCGCCGCCCGCGCCGCCAAATCCGGACACAGCGTTCAGGTCATGAAGGCTGGCGACATGCTGGAGGTTTGACGCGGACGACAGGGAGTCAGGAGTCAGGAGCCAGGAGCCAGGGAGCCGCGGGACAGAATACAAACAGCAACTCAAATTCGCGCGGCTTCCATTTCTTCGGCGTCAATTTCTCCGGCGAAGTCGAGTCTGGTTGTCCGCCGTCCTGCCTCCTGCCTCCTGATTCCTGATTCCTGATTCCTGTCTCCTGGCTCCTGACTCCTGACTCCTCACTCCCGGCTCCTCGAATGCTCACACCCCCGCTCAGAACATCCCCTTCACACCAAACTGGAAGTTCACGCCGTACTCGCCTTCCGCGGCAAAGTGCACGTAACGCGGACTGCCGATCGCATAGCTCTCGTTGCGGTCGCGGTTGTTGAAGATGTTTCGCCCCGTGGCATATAGCGAGTAACGCCGCGTCAGTCGCCAGTCGATCGACGCATCGAACCGCAGCCGCTCCTGCTGATACGTCCAACCCGCCGCCCCGAGATTTCCCGCCCCCACCGTGGCCGTACGCTTCTTGCCGACGAGCGACCATTTGCCGACAAACGTAATGGGGCGGCGATTGAAATGGAAACCCGCGTTGATGTTCAGCGGCGTGAATCCGCGGAAATTGGATTCAGCGGGACCCTTCGTGCGGACCATCGTGGTGTTCGCGAACACCCGGAAATACTTGGCCGCATCGTAGTGAAGCAGCGTGGCGAGCGGCTGGTTGACGCTGAACTCCCAGCCGGTGATGTGCGCGATGCCATCGACATTTCCCGGTGCATTTACCTGGAAGTCGACAAACTCGTCGCTCAGCCCGATCGACTCTAGAAAATCCGCCGTCGCGATGAAGTTCCGGGTCGCGAAAAAGTTTTTGATCTGTTTCCGGAAGAACCCGACCGAAACGTCACCGCCGCTGGGCGTGTAATATTCGAGCCGCACATCGAGGCTCTGTCCCGTCCACGGAATCAGCGACGGATTCTTGGTCGTGATCGTGCCCAGCGCGGCCCCGCTCGTATTGCTCGATGGATCAAAATCCACCTGATTGATATTGGTCGCGCCGAGGATGTTGCCGAAATCCGGCCGGCCCAGCGTACGTGCGACGCCGATACGGCCGAGGAAATTGTCCGTGATGTTGTAGGTCGCGTTCAGACTCGGATAAAAATCGCCGTACTCCTTCTGCATCCGCGCACCGAGCTTCTTGTAGATCAGCGTATCCAGCGTGATCGGATCACTGGTGATCGGGATCGGACGGTTCTGGGCATTCAGGATCAGTTCGCCCGTCGTCGGGTTTTGCTGATACTGGGCGAGGTTGTCCTGGAGCACCGTCCGGCCATCGTCCGTGGTGCGCTCGTAACGCACGCCGCCCACCAGCCGCAGCCGGTTGCGGAGCAACGAGACATCACCCATCAGATACGTCGCATCGATCCGCTCGGTGATTTGTTCCGTGTTCAACGCATCGGCCCGAAGATCCGTGCGCCGGTTGGTGGTCGGGTCGAAATAGTTTGGATACTGCTCGTACAGTTCCCACGCCCGGCGGCTGCTCGGGAACGTGACGGTGCGGAAATTCCGGGGCATGGCGTAGCTCTGGAGCGCGTAGTTTGTCAGATCGATCGGCAGCCCGGCGAAGTTGTCGTCCGCGGAATCCGCAATCCCGTCCTGGCCCACGAAAACGGGGTTGAACGATGACGTCCGCCGCGCGCGATACTGCTCCGTGGTGGACAGCCCCGTCTTGATCGCCGCGGTGACGGCGGGAAAGAACAGCTTCCGCTTCACATCGACCCGCGCATTGCGCCCCGTGCTGTCGTTGTCGCGCGTGGTCGATGCGCCATTGAGGAAGAAATTGTAGCTGCGCAGGTCGAACGGATCGAGCGCGGCGCCCGCGGCATTCCGCACCGTAATCGTGCCGGGATCAAACTCGCTGAATCCGTCGTACTCGATCGTCGCACTGCGAATACGTCCGCCGGCGGTCTCAAACTGGCGGTGTGAATTTGCCCGATACGTCTGATCGGAAACATTGTAGCCGACGCCGCCGGTCACGTCCCATTTTTCACCGATATGGCGGTAGTTGAGCCGCAGGATGTGATTCCGCACCCGGACATAGCGCGCGGTGTTGTTGACGTTCACCGAGCCCGAGCCCGGCCGGCCATGCGTGAAATCCGGGCCCCAAGACACCGGATTCGTGCCCGTATTCATAATGAAATTATGCTGCTCGTAATCCTGCACGAGCCAGTTGCTCGAATGGCTGAACGACAGCACATCGACGGGCGATACTTTCCAATCGGCCCGCACGCCGACGGAATAGCGGCGCTCGAACACGGGAAAGACATTGAACTGAAACGTCGTCAGGTACGGATTGTCGACCCCGGCGCGCAGCGGGTTGGCGACGGCGGTCGCGGTGTTGAAGACGCGGTTGACGCGCCGCGCCACGCCGAACTGATCGTTCTTCACCGCATTGAGCGAAAACCCGAACGTCTTCGACACGGGCACCGTGTATGAAAAATCGAAGTCCGGTTCGTGGTGGAAAACCTTTTTCTGGTCGTCGCCATTGCCGCCGCCCGGCTGCTTGCTCAAGGCCGTGTCATGGGAATTCTTGTTCAGGTACGCCTTGAACCGGAACTCCGGCCGCGCGGCTTCGAAGGCGCTGCGGCTGATCATGTTGATCGAGCCGCCAAGGCTCGATGCCGACATGTCCGGCGTCGGCACCTTGTAAATCTCGATCCGCGAAGCATTGCTGAGCGAAAATGCCTGGAGCAGCGTTCCGCGCGTCGGGCCGGCCGAGCCCGCCGCATTTACGTCGTCACCGTCCATCGCGATGTTGGTGTAGGTGGAGGGCAACCCCCGCAGCCCGATCGAGACGGCGTTCATCTGATCCGTATTCACGTCGACGCCCGGCAGGAATTTCACGAACTCCCCGAGATTATTCTGAATCACGTCGCCCATGGCGTCGGTGGAAAGGACGGTCTTGATATTGCCGGCGAAGCGCTGCTCGTTGATCGCGATCGTCGATGCGTTGGTGTCCCGCGCGCTCGCCACGACGAACTCGTCGAGCTTGATGGGGCCTTCCCCGCCGGCGGCGGCCGCGGCGCGAGAGGCGGCGACCGGCACCAGGCTGAAGTCGCGTCGAACCGTCGTCCCGGCGACAATCGTCACGGTCGTCGTCTGCGGGACGAGCCCCGTGTGGAATACGGTCAGCAGAATCTCCCCCGGAGGGAGCTCCGCGAAACGGTACTCGCCGAAAACGTCCGTGAACGCCTCGCGGTTGGAGTTGGCAATCGTGACGCGCGCGTTTTCAAGCGAGAGCTGCGCGGCCGCATTATTCACGCGACCGGTGAGCGCACCCGATCCGGCGGTTTGCGCGGAAGCGGACAAAGCCGCAATCGCGAGGCATGCGAAGGCCGTCATCACTGCACGCATAGCGAACAGCGAGGTAAGTTGTAAGTTCATGGGGTGGGAATCAGGAGGACTGAACGGGCGATAAAGAGCGCGATGGCTCGCAGATCGTCAGCGCATTTTATTTCGCGCCAACCATGCCGCGGTCACATCCGTAAAGTCGCTGAAGACACCGTCGATGGCCGCTTCACCAAATAAGACGCGGTGCAGTTCATCCACCGAGGGACAATTCCGCGGCAGGTCATCGACCCGCACGGTATAGGGGTGGACGAGCAGCTTCTCGGCATGGGCGAGCTTCACCAAGTCGGTGATGACGCGCTCGCCCCTATTCTGCCACGTGACAATCCGGCCAATCGGCGGACCAATGCCGTCGACCCATCGCGCGATTTCCTTGAGTCCGGCGGAAGTGCAGAGCCGGTTGTGATCGGTCCCGTCCTCTCCCTTGGCCTTCGACTCGATGAGCATCACGAGCCGGCCGCGCCAGCCGAGTTCCTCCCGCAAGCGTCGGACTTCGGCGAGTTCGAAACATTGGAGAAAACAAGGATCCGATTTCCCCGCATAGCCGTAGCGCGCAAGAATGGGCAGTACAATCCGGCTGATGTCGTGGCCCTGCGCGCGATGCCATTTTGGCTGCTTAATCTCGGGATAGATGCCCGCGATGCGTCCGGTGCTGCGGTTGAGTCCCTGAATGAGCTGTAGTTCCTGCTCGAGCGTGGAAATCTGAAATGCTGACGGCGCATCGCGCGACGGATACCGCTTCGGATACACCGGCGCACCGGTCTTCGCGTTGAATCGCTCGATGACGTAAAGCTGCTTCAGCTCTGCCAGCGTGAAATCCAGCGCATAGTAGCGCCCGTCGGCGCGCTTCCGATCCGGAAACGTCTTCGCCACATTCGTGACGGTATCGATATAGATATCGTGCAGCACGACGGGAATGTCGTCCTTGGTCAGCACGAGATCCTGCTCGATGAAGTCGGCCCCGAACGCATGCGCCATCGCCTTCGCCTCGCGCGTGTGCTCGGGCAGGTACCCGCTCGCGCCGCGATGCGCGATCACGAGCGGTTTTGGTTGCTGGGCAAACGCCGTGCAACCGAGCAACACCGGAACAAGAGTGGGGATCAATTTCATCGTGGTGACAGCGGGCCGTTTCACGTCGGTGGCTTCGGGTTGCCATTGCTCGAGGTCCGGTGCTTGAGCGTCATCGCGATGAACACCATCGTCAGCACGCAGCACACGATCATCGTGCCAAAAACGCCGTTCCAGCCCCACTTGTCGGCGATCCAGCCCACGCCGGCCCCCGACGGCGCGGAGCCGAAGAAATAGCCGAAGAAACCGGTGAACCCCGCGGCGGTACCCGCGGCCTTCTTGGGCACCAGGTCGAGCGCATGAAGTCCGATCATCATGATCGGTCCGTAAATGAAAAAACCAATCGCGATGAGCGACGCTATATCGATCCAGAGTGGACCATGACGATTGAGGCCGTAGACGACGAGCCCGGCGAGCGTCAGCACCATGAAGAGAATTGTCGCGGGTGCGCGGTGTGCCTTGAACACCTTGTCCGAGATGACACCGCACAGGATTGTGCCGGGAATCCCCGCAAATTCGAAGGCGGTCCACGCGTATCCAGATTGCTTGAACGAAAACCCCTTCTCCAATTGCAGGTACGTGGGAATCCAGTTCACCACGCCATAACGCACGAAATAAACAAACGCGTTTGCGACCGCGATCGCCCACAGGAATTTGTTGTTCAGGACGTGCTCGAGAAAAATCTCCTTGAACGTGAACGTCCGCTCATGGCCGGCTCCGTAGTCCGGCGGATAATCATTCTTGTACACCTCAATCGGCGGCAACCCGCAGCTCTGCGGCGTGTCGCGCAACAGCACCGCAATGAGCACGGCGATGCACGCCGCGATCGCCGCATTGAAGTAAAACGTCGCGTGCCAGTCGTGAAAATGCACGACGGCCCAGCCGGCAAAGACCGCGACGAGCGCGCCGCCGATGTTGTGCGCCACATTCCAGATCGAGACGATGACGCCCCGCTCTTTCGTGCTCCACCAATGCACCATCGTCTTGCCGCATGGCGGCCAGCCCATGCCATTGAACCAGCCGTTCAGTGTCTGGAGCGCCACAATCGCAAACAACGAACCGTAGATCGCCGGCACGACGCCAAACAGGAACGTCACCGCGCACGTCAACAGGAGGCCGAGCGACATGAACCAGCGCGGATTGCTGCGATCCGACACCGAGCCCATGATAAACTTGGAAACGCCATACGCGATCGACAGCCCGGTCATTGCCCAGCCCAATTGCGCTTTGGTGTAACCCTGCGATTCTTTCAGGATGTCGGGTATGGCCAGCGCAAAATTGTTCCGAACCAGATAAAAACCTGCATAGCCGACGAAGATGCCGGTGAAAACCTGCCACCGTAGCCGGCGGTATTCGGGCGTGATGCGATCGGGCGAAACAGGCGGTGCGGCCGGGGCGGGTCGAAGGATGGAAAGCACTTGAGGAGGATCGTTTAGCCCAAATTTTTGGCACACCCGAACGGCGTAAGCGTGTAGTGGCTACGAGTTTGGTGGCGCGCAGTCCGCGCCCCAATCAGGTCGCCGAACGTGGTTAAACATTGGGGCACGTGCGTCGTGCGCTCACAATTTCAACTGTTCGCGCAGCCAGCCCGGCCGGTTGGTCGTGATGCTCGCGGCGCCGAGTTCGATCCAGCGTTGCGCGATGGCAGGATCATCCACCGTCCACACGTGCAACTGCAGTCCGTTGTCCCGGATTTTTTTCGTATCCGCCGCCGTGAGCGGCCAGGTGTGCTGCAGGTCGAGGCCGGTCAATTTCGCCGCCTTGGCCTGCCGGATCATCTCGTCCACAGTCGGCGATGGCGCGGACTTGGCCTTATTTGCCGCTGCTGGCGAGCGATAGCTGAGCAGCCAGAGTGTCTCGAGCCGCGGCAACTGCTTCCGGACTTCTTTCAAAGAATCAAAGTTGAAGCTGATAATCGTGATGTTCTTTTCGCTGGCGCCGGTGCGGGCGAGGCAGCGCTTCAGTTCGGGCACGATCTCAGGGCCGATTTTAATCTCCACCAACATCCGTTTGCCGGGGGGAATCAGTGCGATTTGTTCATCGAGCATCGGAATTCTTTCTCCGGCAAACTCCGGCGCTTTCCACGAGCCGGCGTCGAGTTCCTTCAACTCCGCGAGCGTGAGTTCCGCAATCTCAGCGTCGCGTCCGGCGGTGCGTTTCGTGTTCTTGTCGTGCGAGACCACGAGTTTCCCGTCGTTCGAGAGATGGATGTCCGTCTCCACGGCGTCGGCCTTCTGCTTCCAGGCGAGCTTCTCCGAGGCGAGCGTGTTCTCCGGCGCGTCGAACGAAGCACCGCGATGAGCAACAATATCAACGGCGGACGCCGGTGATGCCAGCACCAGGCTGGCGAGCACCGCGAACCATGGGGCGGGAAGGCGGAAGTTCATGCGGGAATCAGGGGAGAAAGTAACGTGCGTTCATTTCAGGACGCACGGCACCGGAGGAATGTCCGCACGCCGCCGATGGAAATGGAACCAAAAACTACGCCACCATCGGTTGCGGGGCGGATGACTCAATCCGCGCGCCGGGCAGCAGCCAACCTCGCGCCAGCTCGGTGTAGGCCTTCACCTGCGCCGCCACCCAGGTGTCGCTTTGCCGCAATTCGCGCGCGAGCAGTCCCGCCACCACGGGAGCCGCCGCGACGGACGCTCTGGCGTCGAGCACCAGCGCGCGGGTGCGGCGGGCCAGCACGTCCTCCACGGTGCGCGCCATTTCGTAGCGCGCGTGCCACACGACTTCCGCCTGCACGAACGGGAGCGCCGGATGCAGCAACGCGTCGAGTCCCCGTTCCGACTTCGCGAGCGCCGCGATTTTAGCCGCGTCGCTGCCATAGACCTGGAGCGCCGGCGCCGTATTCGCCTCGGTCGCTCCATGCACGGGCATGGCAGCCGTGGGGCACACCCGATGGGTCAGGTCACCCACGCGCTCGGCGTGGTCGATCACGTCTTCGGCCATTTTGCGATACGTCGTCCACTTGCCGCCGGTGAGGGTGATCAGCTTGCTCGCCGACACATCGATCGTGTGATCCCGCGACAGCGCCGCCGTATTCTTCGCGTTGCCATGCTTCACGAGCGGTCTCAGCCCGGTGAATACGCTGAGCACGTCGCTCTCCACCGGATCGCGCGACAGATATTTTCGCGCGTGGTCCATGATGAACTCGATTTCCGCCGGTTGCGCCCGCGGTTCGAGCGAAGGAGGCACGCCCGGCGTATCCGTGGTGCCGACAACCAGCCGGTCGTGCCACGGAATCGCGAAGAGCACCCGGCCATCAGCCGTCTTCGGAATCATCAGCGCACTCGTGCCCGGCAGGAAATGCCGCGGCAGCGTCAGGTGCACGCCCTGGCTCACGGCCACCAGTGGCCGGGCGGCGGCGTCATCGAAACGACGTACCGCATCCACGAATACGCCAGTCGCGTTGATCACAATCCGGGCACGGATCGAAAATTCAGCTCCGGTCTGGGTGTCCCGCGCGAGCACGCCACTCACCCGGCCATTTTCCTTCCGCAGCCCGACGCAGGCGCAGTAGTTCGCCAGCACCGCACCGCGTTCTTCGGCGGTCTGGGCGAGGTTGATGGCCAGCCGCGCATCATCGAACTGGCCATCGTAATAGAGCACGCCGCTCGCAAGCCCCTTCGTTTCCACCGTGGGCAGATGTTCCACGGTCTCGCGCGGGCTCAGCCGTTGCGACCGGCCAAGCGACAATTTGCCCGAGAGTCGATCGTAGACGGCCATGCCCATGGCGTAATACATGCCCTCGAACCAGGAGTAGTTGGGAATGACAAACGCGAGCGGGTGCGCCAGATGCGGCGCATTCCGCAGCAGCAATCCGCGCTCCTTCAACGCCGACCGCACCAGCGACACATCGCCCTGCTTGAGATAACGCACGCCGCCGTGCACGAGTTTGGTCGAGCGGCTCGACGTGCCC
>JBBRCR010000110.1:0-19024 GCA_038204695.1 Opitutales bacterium
AAGGCATCGCGGTACGCGCCGTCGGCACCGCCTTTGCCGTCGAACGCGGCAGCGGCACAATCGATGTGGTCGTCACGGAGGGGCGGGTCACGGTTGCGCGGGAGGCAGCCGCGGCGCCCGCGGAGCCGGCGCCACTCACCGCCGGCCACCGCGCGCTTATTCTGGTCGGCGCCGGCGCCGCACTGGCTCCAACGGTGACCGCCCTCACCCCCGACGAGCTCGACCGCCGGCTGCAGTGGCGCGTACCACGCCTGGAATTCTCCGGCACGCCGCTGACCGAGGTGGTGCGAATGTTCGCCGAGCATGGTCGCGTGCAACTCACGATTGGCGATCCCGCGTTGAATCAGGTGAAGGTGAGCGGTCTGCTCCGGGCTGACAACGCCGACGCATTGCTGCAAATGCTCGCCGCCGACCATGCGGTTGCGGCAGACACGGGCAGAGCCGGGGAAATTGTACTGCGACGTCGGCGTTAATTTTTGTCCAGATTGCAGGGAGTGATGTTCGCGCATCGCGCGTCATCTGTCTGATGAATCGCCCCAGCGTTCGGTCGTTCGCGACCGGCGGCACCCCCATCCGCTCAGTTTGGCCCAGCATCCTGCTGGCCATCTCCGCGTTGACGGCTGGCGCGGCTGGCGCCGCCCCACCCGCGACCGAGGTGCTCGCGATTGACGTTCCCGCCGGGAGCGCCGAGCGCACCCTCAAGCTGCTCGCGGCACAAACTGGAGTGGAGGTGATTTTTTCGACCGAAGTGGCCGGCAGTGTGCGCACCCGTGCGGTGCAGGGGAAGTTCACCGCGCTCGATGCAGTGACGCGGATGCTCGCCGCAACGTCCCTCCACGCGACGCAGAAAAACGCAACCGCCGCGATCGTCGTGAGCCGGCGAGAAGGTCCACTCAGCTCCACTGAAGACAACATCCACCGGAAGAAATCGCCCGATCCGCCGCGGCCCGCGCGCCCGCCGTCACAACCCTCCAATCCCCCACCCCCAGCCAACACCCAAAACCCCGCAACTCGCCCTGCGAAACCCCGCCCACTTCTCTCTGCTCTCACCGGCTGGATGGCAGCTGCGCCCGGCCAGGCCAGCGCCCAGGCTCCCCCTGCGCCCAACACCGGCGATGGCGTTATTCAACTTAGCCCGTTCACGGTCTCGGACTCAGGCGATGTCGGCTACCGCGCCGCCAACACCCTCGCCGGCAGCCGCCTCAACTCCAGCCTCAGGGATACACCCGCGGTTCTCGACGTCCTGACCAAGGAGTTTCTCGACGACGTGGGCGCCACCTCGCTGGAAGAGGCGCTGAACTTCTCCGCCAATTACGAGACGAGCTACGGCGATCTTTCAGGCTCCAGCATCCTCACCGGGGCCTTCCCGGGCGCCAACCAGGGGCTCAATTTCAGTACGCGCGGTCAAGTCGGAGCCCTGGCCCGCAATTTCCTCGCCACCAGTTTTCGGCCGGAGTTCTACACCATCGAGCGCATCGATAACTCCAGCGGACCCAACGCCATCCTCTTCGGCCTCGGCAGTGCGGGTGGCGTCGCCAACATCAGCACCAAGCAGGCGAAGCTCAACCGAAACGCCTACACCGCCGAATTCCAGTTCAATGCCAACAACGGCCGCCGCGCCACGCTCGATCTGAACCAAGTCCTGATCAAGGACACTCTGGGACTTCGCATCAACGGTATCGCCAACCGCGGAAAAGCGTTTCGCCAGTTTACGGATGACAATCTGGACGGCGTGCAGGTCGCAGCCACGTGGCGGGCGGGCAAGCGCACTGAGATCCGGGCGGAATATGAAAGGGATCGCACGCGAGGCCTGGTGGTCCTTCCCAGCACCATCAATGAAAAGGTCAGCCAGTGGCTCGCCGCGGGATCGAGGACGATCACCGTGCCCGCCAACTGGGATGCGCTGGCCAACGCCGCCCGCACCGCGCAGTTCAACACGTACGTCCCTGCTGGCATTGGTGGCATCAACCTCAACTCCGCCACGGATCTGCCCATTTACGTCACCGGCGCGCAGCCCTATATGATCAATGCGCGCAACGCGCTTGTGTCCGTGGGCACGCCCAACCCGGTGACCGATGACTCCCTCGTGCCGTACGATGTCAATCTTTCGGGTCCGGGCGGGCGCAAGTCGATCGACCGCAATCTGCTCGCGCTGAGTGTGGATCACCGTCTGACGGAGAAGATCTATCTCAACCTTTCAGCCGCCCGCGAACGCGGTCCCGCGGATACCTACCAAACCTTCCCCGGCACGGGCGGCGGCATGTCGTCGCTCACCGCGGATCCCAACGCGACCCTGAACAATGCGAGCCAGCTGGTGAATCTGGGCGGCGCGACCTTCACCACCAACCCGGCCGGCCAGATCCTCAATCCGCGCGCCGGGCAGCTGTATTTCGACGGACGCTGGCGGCACCGCGTGCAGCACAGTGCACGCGATACGATTCAGGGCTCCTTCGCCTGGCGCTACGACACGAACCGGTGGTGGGGTGCCCACAATCTGATCAGCAACCTCTCCTACTCCACCACGAAGGGTGACTCCCAGCAATATGACGAGCAGTGGTTGGGCGCGCCTCTCAACAACACCGTGGCCAACGTCAACAATGCCGTGATCCGCCGCTTCTATGTGACGCCGGGCGTCAGCAGCACCTACCATTCGCCTGACTGGATCGATTCGCAGAATCTCACCTGGCAGCACCCGACGCGCGGTCTGCTGAAATCCGGCTGGGTGCCCATCGACTGGACCCAGCAGAATTTCATGGACAAGTCGGGGCTCGTCGCGCTCCAGAGCTTTTTCTTCCAGCGCCGGCTCGTGACGACCGTGGGCTACCGTTACGACGAACGGACGAGCTATCAGTACCTCTCGCATCTGGTGAAGCCCGCCGGTTTCGAGAGTTCGAACGGCTACCCGGTGGTCGATGAGGACAGTGAGCTCAGCCAGACCGAGTCGACCGGCGGGACCCGGACCCTCGGGGTCGTGTATCACTTGAACCACTGGCTCTCCGTCTACGGCAACACGAGCGACAGCTTCAGTCCCGCCGGCGGCAACCGCTTCGGTCCCGATGGCCTCACGGGTCCCACGCAAAAAGGCCAGGGCCTCGATGCCGGCCTCAAGTTCGATCTGTTCGACAGCAAGGTCGCGCTCGACCTCGGCTATTTCGACACGTCGACAATCGATGCCTATGAACGCCTGAATATTCAGCTACGCACCTCCGACTCGGTCTATGGTGCGTGGAATGCGATCTTCAACACGCTCAATGCTCCGTTCGGGGCGGCGCAGATTCTCGATACCAGCAGTCAGACCGCCACGGATGCCCTGAAGGCCGCGTATCCCGCCTTGCGGCCGGTGTGGCTGGCGGATGCCGATCTCCTGGACAAGGCGAGCAAGGGCTACGAGGCGCGTTTTGTCGCGAACCCGATGCGCGGCTTGCGCCTTCGCGCCACGTATTCCTACACGGATGCCTCGAAGGAGGACCTGTTGAAAAACACCCTGGTGGCGCGGGACCAGCTCAAACAGTACATCGCCGAGCTCAAGACCAGGAATCCGGGGGCAAATATCGGCCGACTCACCAGGACGGAAGGTGGTGTCTCCATCGACGAGAACCTCGCGTTGCTCGACACCAACATCCAGGAGGCGATCGATTTCAATTCGAACGCCTTCGGCAGCGCCAAACACCGGTTCAATTTCAACGGCACCTACGACCTCACCGGTCGCCTCGCGGGGGTGAGCGCCGGCATGGGGATGAGCTACAAGTCCGGCAGTGTCGTCAGCAGCTACCAGATCCTCGATCCAGCTGCGCCGAAGGTCCTCCTCCAGGAAATCCCGATCTACGGAGTGAGCACGATCGACTGGAGTGCCATGCTCCGCTACGCGACGCGCACCGATTGGCTGGGCAAGCGTACCCGGCTCTCGTTTCAGCTCAATGTGACCAATCTCTTCGACCAGAGCGGTCCCTTTGTGCGCCGCTACGCCACCATCACGGTTGCTCCGGGTACGGCGCTGCCCCCGCCGACGAACCCAACCTCCCTCTTCCAGCGGGCCCCGCGCAGCTGGACGCTCGCGGCCAAACTCGATTTCTGAGCGGCGGGCAACCCGAACCGAGTGAAGCAAGGGCGAGCCACCAAGAAATGACCGCTGATGTTTCCGCGCCACTCCATGAACTCCCCGACCCGCCGCCTGCTCGCCTGCGCGTGCGTCCTCGCGTTCCCGGCTCACGGCTGGGCACAGAATCCCCCCGGTGCCTCCAACCGGCCGGCCAGCCGCCCGCCGGCGGCGACGCTTGAGAATCCGATCACCGAGGCCTACCTGAAGGCACATCTCGCGAAGGAGACCCCACGGCTGATTCTCACGCCTCAGCTCGAGCGAGTGATCCGGCAGAAGCTCGTCTCCGATCCGCTGATACGGAACTACCACCGGCATTTGCAGCAGGAAGCGGCGTCGATCGTGCGCCAGCCGGTGGCCCGGCATGCCCTCCAGGGCTTTCGAATGTCGGCTGGGTCTGACATGGCCAAGGTCCTGGGTATCCTGGCCATGGTCTACCGTCTCGATCGCAGCCCGGAGATCTTGCGCCGAATCGAGGTGGAACTGCAGGCAGTCACTGCGTTTCCCGACTGGAATCCCCAGCACTTCCTCGACGTTTCGCAGATGTCGCTGGGCGTGGCGCTCGCGCTCGATTGGGTCGGCGATGCCCTGCCGCGTGCGACGGTCACAGCTGCGAAGGCCGCTCTGATCGAGAAAGGTATTCGGCCCAGCTACAACACGGCCGGCGAGCGAATGGGCTGGATTACCGGCAATAACAACTGGAACTCGGTGTGCCACGGGGGAATGGTCGTGGCCGCGTTGGCCATTGCGGATTTGGATCCCGCCCTGGCCGCAAAAACGATTTCCCGGGCGTTGGATAACCTGCCGAACTCATTGAAAGAATATGCGCCCGACGGAGCGCATCCCGAAGGGCCCAGCTACTGGAGATTTGGCACCAGTTTTTCGGTGATCGCCGCCAACGTGCTCACCACTGCTCTGGGCAAGGATTTCGGGATCGCGCAGAGCCCGGGGTTCATGGAGAGCGCAAACTTCCGCCTGCAAATGACCGCGCCTTCCGGCGACTCGTTCAACTTCGCGGATTCCGATACCACGATGGACGGGGAGACCTCCGTCCTGCTCGCCTGGTTTGCCGCGCAGACCGGCGATGCGCTTTATCTCGATCGTCCGTTCTTCGAGAATCTGGCCGCGGCGGAAACCCCCGCCGACGCGGCATCGGCGCGGCAGGACCAAGCCAACTTCAAGCCACGGGCGCAGGAAGGCGCCGGGCGGCTGTCCGGCCCGGGGCTGGTCTGGCTCGCGCAGTTTACGCCAACCAAGAAAAGTGAACTGCCGCCCGAGTGGTTGGGGCGGAGCCGTAACGCCGTCGCGGTTTTCCGGCGGGGGAAAGCTGAAGCGGGGCAACTGTATTTGGCCGTCAAAGGCGGGGCCGCCCAAATCAGCCATGGCAACATGGATGCCGGCACGTTTGTCTTTGAACTGAACGGCGTGCGCTGGGTCGTCGATCCTGGAAATCAGGATTACTACCCGCTCAACAAGATCGGATTTCCGCTTTCGGACTATAGCCAAGACAGCGAGCGCTGGAGCCTCCTCACAAAAAGCAATCTCACCCACAGCACGATCACGGTGAACGGAGCGCGGTACAAAGTCACTGCCAGCGCACCGATTGTTGATTTCAAGCGGGGCGAACGGGCCGAAGCGACGATTGACCTGACCGAGGCGCTCAACGGCCAGGTGAAGTCGCTGCGCCGGCGATTTGTGGTCGAGAGCGAACACTCCATCGTCGTTGAGGACCGGTTTGAAACCAATGCGCTGACGAAGGAGATCGTCTGGCAGCTCATCACGGTCGCGGAGGCGATTCCGGTGAGGAACGGCGTGCGTCTTCGCCAGGCGGGGAAAGAGCTGCGAGTGTCGATTTTGGCGCCTGAGGATTTGTCGGTGACAGTCATCTCTCTCGATCCGCCGCCGCTGGCGATCGACAAGACGATCGACGGGCTGAAGCGGATCGAAATTCGGATCCCCGCCAACCCTTTGGAGACAGGAAAAGGAGTGATTCAGGTTCGGTTGTCGGGCGAATAGTCACCGAAAAATGAACCCTCTCACCCGATCCCTCGCCCGGCTTTCTTGCGCGCTGGCACTCATTGGGCCAGCCGCTCCGGCGGCGGAATTGAGCGTGGGCAAACCGCCGAACCGGCCCCTCCTCGACGAGCGAGGTCGCCAACTCATCGTGGGCGGATTTGTCGCGCTGGAAAACGTCCGTTACACGTCAGACGACTACCGGCGGATGGTTCGCATGGGCGCAAGTTTCCAGGTGATTCGCATGCCCGCCGGCCCCATCGGTGGCTGGCCCGGCGTGCCGCCGGATCCCGCGTGTCTTGAACATTTCGATACGCTGGTCCGCCTGGGGCGGGAGGCCGGTCTGCAGACCGTATTCAAGCTGGTGGTGTATGGCATCAGGCCCTTCGGGCACGAGCAGTGGGATGCTCTTTGGAACAACACCAACGGCACCCAGGATACGCTCCAGGCGGCGTGGTCCAGAATTTGGACGCGTTACAAAGACGAGCCCTCGGTCTTCGGCTACGACCTGCTCAACGAGCCGCAGCGCGGTTTGGATACCGACTACGAGCGCTGCCAGCGGGAGCGTTTGTTGCCGCTGCTGCGTCGGCTGACCGATGCCTTGCACGCGATCAGTCCAAAAAAATGGGCGCTCTATCAACCTTTGCTGCGCAAGCCGGAGGATCAGTGGAACCACGGCAAGAATCCCGCCGTGGCCATCGAGGAGCCGTTCGGTCGCGAGCGCGTCATCTACGCGCCGCATCTTTATCGGATGGAGTCGCCCTTGATCGTGGCGATCCTCGACGACTTCCAGCGTCAGGCCGCGATCTCGAATGCCCCACTGCTCCTGGGCGAGTGGGGCCCGCCCACGCGCTCGACGACCGATGGAAGCCCGGCCGAGCAGGCCCGCTACACGAAGGTCTACCAGGCGACGGCGAACGAACTCGACACCCGCGGCATCGGCGGAATCAAGGCGTGGTTTTGCGGCACCCGTTCGACCATTCCTGTCCCGGGTTCGACGAACTGGATGACGTGGGCGATCTTCTCCGACCAGTCGCCCGCGGGACAGGTCGAGCGCAGCTATGTCACCGATGTGCTGGCGCGACCGCGACCGCTCGTGGTCGCTGGTCGCGTCGAACGATATGGCAACGACTTCGCCACCCTCGTCTTCGAGCTGACGCTGATTTCAGATCCTGCCCTGGGTGCCACGGAAATCTTCGTACCGGCCGACCGGCATTATCCACGTGGTTTCCGCATCGAAGTAGGTCCAAACCTCACGTTGTCCCATGCCCCGGGCGCCGCGAAATTGCGAACGGTGCGGGCCAGCGAGAAGGCCGACCACGAGCAAGCAACCCGGGTGAACTGGGACAACGATCGGCAACGCCTGATCATTGAAAGATGGGAAGGAGAATCGCGACGGCTGACCGTGAGAATTCTGCCGGAAGTGCCGAAGGTCGGCGCCACGGCGAAGTGACCCCGGCCACTGACTCCATGATCCGCCAATCAACTCAGTGCAACTCCAGCAACCTAAACAACCGAGATGCAAAACATCCCCAACCGTCGATTCGCCCATGCGCCGCTAGGCGCTTTGGTTTCCCTGCTCTTTTCCACCACCCCCCTGCCGGCCCAAAGCGTGCTTCCTGGCGATTCCATGCCGCCAGCCGCCAAGCTGCAGCCTGCCCCCTCCACGGCATCGAACGAAGTCGTTGAACTCAGCCCGTTCTCGGTCAATGCCACCCAAGACACCGGCTGGCGCGCCCAAAACACCCTCGCCGGCAGTCGCATGAACTCCAGCCTGAAGGACACCCCCGGCGTGCTCGACGTACTCACCAAGGAGTTTCTTGATGATTTCGGCGTCATCACCCTGGACCAGGCGCTGGGCTTCGCCGCCAACTTCGAGGATACGTCTGCCGGTGACGAAGGCGTCAACAGCGCGTACCCTGGTGCCAACCAAGGCATGAATTTCAATATCCGCGGTCAGGGCGGCAGCCTCGCGCGGAATTTCCTCTCCACGCATTTTCGTCCTGAATTCTATACTGTAGAACGGATCGACAACTCCAGCGGTCCCAATGCCATCCTCTTCGGCGTCGGCAGCGCCGGGGGAGTGGCCAACATCAGCACCAAACGCGCGAAACTATTCCAGGACGCCGCCACCTTTGATTTCCGCACCGACGACTATGGCAGCCTTCGTGCCACCATTGATACCAACAAGATCTTTATCCCGAAAAAACTGGCTCTGCGCGTCAATGCGATCGCCAGTCGCGGCAAAGGATACAGGGATTATTCCGACAGCAACATCGACGGCGTTCACCTGGCCTTGAAGGCCCGGCCTTTCGATAATACCGAGATCAACGTCGAGTATGAGCGCGATCGCTCGAGCGGTCTCATCTCCGACCCCCGCCCCGTCCATGAGCGGATCACCAACTGGCTGGACGCAGGGTCGCAGACAATCACCGTACCGACCAACTGGGACACGCTGACGGCCGCCGCCCGCACGACCCTGCTCGCTTCCTATGCATCGCTCGGCGTGCACAATTTGAGCACCGCTGATTCCCCCGTGTATGTCGGCGGTAACCAGCCCTATATGATCAACGCCAAGAACACGCTGCGTTCCATCGGTTCCAACCAGCTCGTCCAGAACGACGCCCTCGTTCCCTATACCCTCAACCCCTCGGGCCCCGGCGGCCTGAAGGAAATCAACCGGCATGTGTTGGCCCTGAGCATCGAACAGAAAGTCGCCAGGAACCTATATGTGAATGTCTCTCTCAGTCGCGAGGGTGGCGATGCTGCCACCTACCAATCTTTTCGCGGCACTGGCGGGGGCGCGACCGCCCTGTCG
Organism: Opitutales bacterium; assembly: GCA_038204695.1. GTDB lineage: Bacteria > Verrucomicrobiota > Verrucomicrobiia > Opitutales > Opitutaceae > ER46. Next base: position 8,928 of record JBBRCR010000110.1, read on the forward strand.
GCTGATCCCAACGCCACTATAAACAATGCCAGTGCGCTCGTGAATCTGAGCGGACGCACCTTTCAAACCAACAGCGCCGGCCAGATCATCAATCCGTATGCCGGCGAGTGGTATATGGATGGTCGCTGGCGGCGTCGGGAGCAGACGAGCAACCGTGATGTCGTCCAAGGTTCCCTCGTCTGGCAGTTCGACGCCGGCAAGTGGTTCGGCTCCCACAACATCGTCGGCAACGCCTCCTATTCGGAACATGGCACGCCCTCCACCGCGTATGATGAAATGTGGATCAATGCTCCGTTTAACAACAATCCCACCGCCGTCGCCAATGCGGTCATCCGTCGTTCTTATGCTTCGCCCAATAATGCTGGCAGCCTCACCAATGTTCCCTGGATGGATACCCAGAATCTTACCTGGCAGCATCCCACCAGGGGACTCCTGAACAGCGGATGGGTGATCAACGGTCCTGCACGCACCGACTTTAGAGAACGTTCGGGTCTGGTTGCCGCCCAAAGCTTCTGGTTCAACCGCCGTCTCGTGACTACGGTCGGCTACCGCTCGGATGAGCAAGTTTCCTATCAATACCTGCCCCGCGTGATTAAGCCGCCGGGGTACGAAACCTCCAACGGGCTCAGTGTGATCGACGAGGAAAGCGAGGTCAGCAAAACCATCCTGACCGGCGGCACCAAAAGCGTCGGGGCTGTTTTTCATATTAACAACTGGCTCTCGCTATATGGGAATCAGAGCAGTGCCATCAGCCCGATCGCCGCCTGGAAATTTGGCCCTGACGGGCTAAAAGGCCCCAATCAGGAAGGCCAGGGCTTCGATGTCGGCCTCAAGTTCGACCTGTTCCACGGCAAAGCCTTCCTCGATGTCGGCTATTACGATACGGCCACCGTCGGCTCATCGGCCCGCTATGGTCTTTCCGTCAAAACCGACGGGACAGTCCCCTGGGTCTGGGATGCCATCTTCGAAACCCTCAATGCACCCGACACGGGCCCGCAGATTCTTAGCACCAGCAACCCGGCGGCGGTTAATGCGGTCATTGCCAAATATCCTGCCATCCGGCCGGTTTGGCTGTCCGACGCCGACGTCGGCGACAGGGTCAGCAACGGCTACGAAGCACGCCTGATGGCCAATCCCTTCAAGGGTCTGCGCCTGCGGGCGACCTTCTCCGTCACCGAGACGGAGAGAGAAAACGAAATGGTTTACACCCACGAAGCCTTTTTCCAGCTCAACAACTACCTCGCCGCTCTGAAGCGCCAGAATCCAGGCGCCAATATTGGCAGCCTGACCCGACTGAACGGGAGGACGAGGATGACCATCGACGAAAATATAGCCGCAATCGACCAGTATATAGCGGAACAGATCGCAGCGAGCAACAGCGGGTTCGCCAGCTCCAAGTACCGGGCCAGTTTCAACGGCAGCTACGATCTACCGGGTCGCTTCAGGGGTTGGACCACCGGTCTCGGGATGCGCTACGCGTCCGCCCGCGCCGTGGCTGGCTACCAGATTGTCGATCCCGCCAAGCCGAACCTGATCCTCGACACGATCCCCGTCCATGGGTCGGGCCAGATCAACTGGACCGGCATGCTCCGGTATTCGACCCGCACCCAATTCTTCGGCCGGAACACCAGGCTGTCATTCCAGCTCAACGTGGAAAACCTCATGAATGTCTCCGGCCCGGAGATCCGACGCTATTCCCTGATTAAAGTCGCCCCGGGCGCGCCGCTTCCTCCCATTGGGGAGCCGTCCATCATCTTCATCCGCGCCCCGCGCAATTGGAGTCTCAGTGCCAAACTCGACTTCTAATTCCAGGGATCACACCGGAGACTGCCGCGAAAAACCGCGCCTTACACGCTCGGTTACTTGGTTTTGGCTTTCTCGTAGGCCGCGATGTCCAGAAGATAGATACCGTGACCGATGCCGGCCACCTCCTGGGAATGGGCGACCATGAAGGCGATGAATTTGCCGTCGTCGCTGACGACCGGATTCGAGGCCTTGAACTTATGATCGGTACTGAAGTAGGTGATTCGCTCCCAAGTCTGGGTGTTGTCGAGTTTTAGTTTGTAGAGATCGATGTTGTGCGTGCCGCTGCGGGTTTTCCGGTCGGTATCGTGCCGGGTTGCCTCGACCAGAGTGTACTGGCCGTCGGGATATATGCCTTCGGGCTCATCATAGGCCAACGGATCTTGGGCGTAGTTAACCAGCCCGCCGGTTGTAATGTTCAAGCTGAAAACCTTCGCGCCCTTCATATCCGGACGTTTCCAGCCGCCGACTTGCACGGTCATTTGATGCTCATGGCCGGGCACGAAATTCTGCGGTTCCAGCACGGCGTCTTTCACCTCATCCCGGGTGTTGTCCAGAATGACGCGTTGGTTGACCAGTTTCGGGTGGCCCGAGGAGTAATCAATATTGGCCAGCATCAACTGGCGCAGGCCCTTTGCATCGGGATATTTTGCCCAGGAAATCTTCGTTTCCGTGCGCGACACGGCCGGACCCTCCCAGATAAACTCGCCTAACGGCACGGGCGGCCTGTTCAGCTTCTGGTCGAGGACCCACAGTTCCATTTTTTTGAAACGCGCATCGCGCCAGTCCGTCGGGTCGAATTTCTTGGGTCCCAGCAGCAGGATGTCGCCGCTGGAAAGATAGTGGGCGCGCAGGTAGCCCCCGTGGTAATAATGATGGGTGACCGGCGTCACCGCGCCGGTCGCCACCTCGATTTCATAGACATCGCCGAAGGACCGTCCGACGAAAAGGATCTTCTTGCCGTCGTGCGACCAGTCGGGACGTTCACCGAAAAGATTGAGGCGTCTGATATAGGCGGGGTAATGGTTATCGGTCCAAGGCGCTTCACCGGGGGTTTGCGCGAAGGACGCGTGGAGGCCCAAGGCCACCAGGGCAATAATGCCGATCACGTGGTTTGTGGATTTCATAAGCTGTTTATCGTTGGCCACCGAATCACGAATTAGGTGATCCCCTCCAAGGACGGATGCAACCCGCCTCTGACGATCCCGTTTCCTGACAACTGCCGCATCGAACGATACGGCCACGACTTCGCCACTCACTTTTCGAACTAAAACGGGAGGGCGACCCGCGCCGGCTGACCTTCAGGATTCTGCCGGAGGTGCCCAGGCTCTTTGATTCGTCCCGCACAAGGCCTTTACGATAAAGTTGCTGGCCGCTTGCCGGTCGAGTGCGAGAGGACACAGATACCGCCGTTCGCCCGCGCTTTGCCACTGCCCCTCGTTGTCCGAAAGATTTTTCCCGTGAACTACTCCCTTAGCCGTCGCCGCTTTCTCACTACGTCGGTGCTAATGCCGCTCGCCGCCGCCGGCGGCTTTCCGCTGGCATCCGCTCACGCTGCCTATATGCCGATTAAACGCACGGCCGGTTCGCACCTGCGGCCCTCGCTCAACGCTTACTCTTTCCTCGAACTGCTGAACGCCAACGCCAGGGACAAGACCAAGGGCATCGATCTGTTCGGCGTGTGCGATTATTGCGCCGAACAGGGTTTCGACGCCGTGGACCTCACCGGCTATTTTTTCCCTGGTTATCCGCAGGCGCCCGAGGACAGCTACCTCATCAAGCTGAAGCGCCACGCGTTCAATCTCGGTCTCGCGATTAGCGGCACCGGCGTCCGCAACGATTTCACCGCGGCCAATCCGGCCACGCGAGCCGAGGGCATTGCGCGGATCAAGACGTGGATCGAAGTCGCCGCGAAGCTCGGCGCCCCGACCATTCGCGCCTTCGCCGACTCGCAACCTCCATTTAAAAACTGGCAACACGCCGCCAACAACGCGCCGCGCAACACCGTCGAAGCCTACCTGGCCGACGCGCTTCGCGAGTGCGCCGCTCATGGCCAGAAGTTCGGCGTCATCGTCGCGGTGCAGAACCACGGTGACTTCATCAACACCGGCGCGGAACACCTCAGCCTGCTCAAAACCGTGGACCACGAATGGTGTGCCGCCCTCGTCGACACTGGTAAGTATCTCACCCCCGACCCGTACGCCGATATCGCCGTCGCGGCACCCTACGCGGTGAACTGGCAGATCAAGGAGACGATGCGGAGCGAGGTCGACTCACCCCAGGTCGACATGAAGAAGCTCGTCACGATCATTCGCCAGTCAGGCTATCGTGGATACGTGCCGATCGAGACGCTCTCCATGCGACGCAAGGATTACGACCCGCGCGTAGAGGTCTCGAAAATGCTCGAGCAACTTCGCGCGGCGATCGCCGCCACCGAGTCGATCACGCCGCGGCCTCGCGGGAAGTGATACCCTCAGCTTCGAACTTGGTCGTCGCCCCTTTTCACCCACCGAATCCCACCGGATAGAACTCGCCACTATCATGCACCCCACCCCCCGTTGTATCCAGAATCTGAACCTCCTCGCCGCGCTCAGCCTCGCTTTTGCCCCCCTCGCCCTCGGCCAGGTCATCTCGCCACCGAAGCCTGCCGTGGCCACGCCACCGGTGGCGGCTTCCGATCCCATCGTACTCTCGGAATTCACCGTCTCAACCGAGCGCGATGTCGGCTACTACTCGAGTGACACCGCCGCCGGTTCCGTCCTCGCCGCGAAGCCCATCAAGGAACTCGCGCTCTCGATCTCGATCGTGAACCGCGAACTGCTCGACGATTTGCAGACCATGAACATCGCCGAGGCGTTGCAGTTCTCCTCGTCGTTTAGTCCCGAAGCCGGTCTTGTCCGCGGCCACGGCGCGCAGATGAACGCCGAGGGGCAGTTTACCAACCGCGTAGGAAACAGCACCAACGGCGCGCCTGAATCCGGTGCCGTCGAACGGATCGAACTCATCAAGGGCCCGCCGTCCGTGCTGATGAGTTCCGCGTCCGCGGGCGGTGCGGTCAACATCACCCCGAAGCGCCCCAAAGGCTCAAATTTCTCCGAAGCCGAATTCCAATACGGCAACTTTCAGAACCGCTATCGGACTGAATTCAACCGCGTGATCACGCCAAAGCTTGGGACGCGGCTCGGGATCCAATATACCAGAGCCTCTTTCAACGGCGGTTCCCTGCTCGGCCAGAGCAACATCCCGGAGTTCGACCGCGATCGCCGCCTGCTCATCTTCAATTCCACCGAATGGCGCCCGTTTCCCGACACCGTGCTCGGCATCGACGTCGAACAACTGCGCGATCGTGCAGTCCAGGGCAACCGCACTGCCCTCCGCTTCGCCACCGTAACGCGCAACGGGCAGTCCGTGCGGTCATCGGCCAGAAACTGGGTGGTGTGGCCGAGCGCAATTTTGGTGCAGTCGTGAACTATCGTTTCCTCAACGGGACGCTGAAGGGGCTGTCCGTCGGCGGCGGCTATCGTGCCACCTCGGATCGTTATTTGAGCCGCGTGCGGCAATTCCCCACGGTCATCGGCTCGCCGTTCGTCGACTACTGGCAGCCGTCCTCGGAAACCCTCCTCATGTTCTCGAAATACGTTTTCAAGATCGGCAAGTACGACGGTTGGGTGCAGTTCAACGGCGACAATTTGCTGAAGACGAAAAAGTATATAAACGACACGGCCTCGTTCACCAATCTCACCATCTACGGGATGGAAACCCCGTGGTGTGGCGTGTGACCACCGGAGTCCGGTTTTAATTCGAGTGTTTGACGCCGCGGCTTTGCCGAAGCCGAAGGAAACCGGCGGGGAGCGGCGTCAGCGTGTAGTGGCTGCGAGCGCCAGCGAGTGGATGAAGCACGAATTGTAGAGTCGAATCCGCTCGCGAACGCTCGCAGCGACGTTCGGCCAAATTGACGTACCTGAGTTCCTAGAATCGGGTTGACGGGGGTCGCGGTTGGCGCGACACCGTCGATTTATGAATCAGCCCTTCCTGCTCGGGGGAAACCTGCCGCTCCACCGGATTGGCTATGGCGCGATGCGGCTTTGTGCCCAGCCGGGAAATTTTGGACGTTATCCCGATTGGGAGGGAGGCAAGCGTTTGCTGCGCCGCGCGGTGGAACTCGGTATCAACTTTTTTGACACGGCCCACTCGTATGGGCCGGGATGGAACGAAGCATTGATCGGGGAAGCGTTTTCTCCACTGCCGGAGGGCATCGTGCTCGCGACCAAAGGCGGGGTGGAAAAAACCGCGGCCGACAAAGTGTTTCCGGATGGGCGCCCGGCCATCCTCCGGATGAGGTGCGAGGAAAGTCTGCGGCTGCTGCGGGTCTCGCGCATCGATCTGTACCAGCTTCACCGACCCGATCCGAACGTGCCGTTCCTGGAGAGCGTCGGAGCACTCAGCGAATTGCGCCGCGAAGGAAAGATCCGCCATGTCGGCCTCTCCAACGTGTCGCTCGCCCAGTTGCGCGAGGCACAGGCGGTCGTGCCGATCGCGTCGGTGCAAAACCGCTATAACGTCAACGAGCGCGGTGACGATCCATTGATCGATTATTGCGCGCGGAAAGGCATTGCCTATCTGCCGTGGGGCCCGCTGGCGGCGAAGCCGTTCGCCCCGGAGGCTCCGCTCGCCGCGGCTGACAGCGTGCTGGCGAGCATCGCCCGACGCGTGGGCGCAACACCGGCGCAGGTGGCGCTCGCCTGGTTGCTGCGGCGTTCGCCCAACGTGATTGCGATTCCCGGCACAACCTCTGTCGCCCACCTCGAAGAAAACGTCGCGGCCGCGCGGTTGCGGCTTTCGAGCGAGGACGATTTCGATCCGGTCGCCCCACCTTCGTCATCATAGCCGGCCTGCGTCCAGCTGCAGCGACTCCACCATGCATTGAACCGTGAGAGCCTGCTGTTCTTCGCGAGTCATTGTCGCGAAATGATCGCCGGGCTGGAATCCATAGCAACCGAACTGGGAATGGCTGGCCCCATGTCGGTCGACTCGTGCATCACGTGATGAGACCAAGCGCCGCCCCAATCCGGCGAATCCGGGTGCAACCGCCAATCGGCGCCTTGGCGTTGTTTCTCGTGATGTCGGCTCGCATCGCGGGGAGCACGACAGTCAAGCCGGCACGAGGTCCAGCAAACAAGATTGGCCATGCATCGAATTCGCCGCGAGCGTCGCCCATCGCGTTGCGCGCGACGTCCGCAAATTTGCGTTCACGCTTGATCCGCCCCGCACAACCAGTGTGCACAGCGCCAACCAGAGTGCGCAGTGCTGCCCGCACCGGAACCCGAGTGGATTACCCGAAACGGCGCTTTACGGCGGACTGGGTGCCGAATGCACGTTGACTGTCGCACTCCGCGTTTGGGATCATGCTGCAGAATGAATTTTGTTCGAGCCGGCCGTTATATTGTTCTTACGCTGGCGGTCGCGGTGGCGGCCGGCGCGGGCGCAGAATCGCAGCCGGCCAAGCCGGCCACTCACCCGCTCTCGCTCGACCAGCTGACCGTCGCCGGCTGCTCGTTTCCAAATTTCACGTTCGAAGCTGCGCTCAGGAAGGCCCTGGAACTGGGATTCGCCGGCGTGGAGATCGCCGTGTTTCCCGAAAAGGAAACAACCTATGGCGAAACGTATCCGTGGGTTGTGGTGGAGCGATTGTCGGCGGAAGAGCGGGAGCATCTGCGGGCGCTTGTGAAACGTTTTCCGCGCGTCAGCACGCACCTGCCTTTCGGGCCCGAGATGCGGCCGATTGCGTCGGACCCGGCGATTCGAGAGGTCTCACGGCGCGAACTGTACCGTGCCCTTGATGACAGCGGGTTCTGGCGGGCATCCGTGGCCAATATTCACGTGATGAGTGAGCCGGGCGTGCTCTATGCCGCCGCCAGGCCGGAGCTGGTGAGTTTGTATCGGGAACTTGGCAACCATGCGCAACGTCTCGGGCTCCGCCTGGCGATCGAGACGACCCGCCCCTATGGCATGGCAGAGTATTTCGATCTCATAACGGCAATCGATCATCCCCATGTCGGTGGGACGCTCGACACGGGCCACATCGGCTTTTTCCGGCCGGAACTCGCCGTCGAAGGCGCCGCCCGCCAGACCCTGCCGGCACCCGCCGCTATAATGATCTCATCGCCGAATTTGTGTCCGGGCTCGGCGACAAACTTTTCCACCTTCACATCGATGACGTGCGGCGCGTGGACTGGCGTGAGCACTTCCTGCCGGGTACCGGAATCGTGAATTGGCCACGACTGTTCGACCAGCTTTCCGCGGTCGGTTACCGAGGCATGCTGCTGGCGGAGATTCTTTACTACGATGGCGCGAACGACAGCGGCCCCGATTACAAGCGCATCTTCACGCAGCGAACGCGCGACGGTGCGCCGGAGGCAGGACTCCGCGAAATGCGCGAATTTCTTCGCCAGACATTGGCGTCCGTAGGTGCCGCACCGGGAAGGAGTGTGCGGTCGCCGGATTCGATGGAGCTGCCACGATGACAAATGCGCAGTGTGGAACGAGTCGCGGCAGCAGCCCCGAGGCAAGACTTCGCTGGCAACCGGCGCCCCATCACGGATCCGGTGCAAAAAAAACGTGCCCCTAAAAAAGAGGCACGCTTGTTGTTTCAACGAAATACCTAGTCGCTGGCGCGCTTAGAAATCCTTCCGAACACGGATGTAAAGGAAACGCCCCCGGACGCCGGGCCCATAAGCATAAGGGTCGAAGCCGCTGGTCTCGCGGCCATTCAACGGCGGCCGGTTGTCCAGCATATTATTGGCGCCAAGCGTGACAGTGGTACCCCAGATCCCCTCGTAGTGGACCTGCGCATGCACGAGGGTATAGGGGTGTTCGCCCCACCCGGCGGCCGTGTAATTATCGTTCCAGTATTCGGACGTCCAATCGACGTTCACATTCGCTCCAATCCGCTTATAGCGCCAAGCGGTGCCGGCATTAGCCTTCCACCGTGGGTTATAGTACAAGCCGGTATTGTCGAAGAAATCGCCGCCCAGCCCCGAATCTGAACCTGTCTTTTTAATCTGGGTCGCATCGGCCGCAAACGTATAGTTGCCACTACGCGTGTTGCGCAGCGAATAACGCACGCCGAAGTCGAAGCCTCTATACATCTGGTAGGCGGCCGGATTGTTCGAAGGGACCGATTCCAGGCGCAGAATCGGTCCGGGATTGCCCAGAGTCGTGTCGCGTACAATGGCGTTCGGGAATTGGGCGCGTCCCCGCTCGGAGAGCAGGAAGGTGGAACTTGGCGTCACGATCACCTGGTTTATCCGCATGTCGAAGTAATCAGCGCTGATGCTGAGATTTCTGATTTTGAGGATGTCCTCAAAGACCAGGCCGGCATATTTAATCTTCGCGGTCTCGGGGAGCAGATTCGGATTGCCCCCGGTGACGATACGCTGCTGGACGGGCGGATCCTGAAGGCGCACGGGATCCTGCTGCACCGTGGGCGAGAAGCCGGTGGTTTGCGAGGCATAGAGAAGCCCGAGTGCCGGAGCCTGGAATGACTCCGAGTACGAACCGCGCACGGCCACGTTCACGAAACGATTGTTGGGCAAGCGAATCTTTGCCCCGTATTTCGGTTTCGTGGTATCACCGAAGTCACTATAGTGTTCGTGCCGGGCAGCAATCTGAACCTCGGCCGAGCCGAGTTCGCGCGACTTATACAGAGGCGCGGTGAGCTCAGCATATTGTGACATGACGGTCCGGCGCCCCGAGAGCGGCTTGCCGCCACCCGAACCAAGATACGCCGAGGTGTCCGGATTGGTGGTGAGGCGGTCATTGCGCGCCTCCAGGCCCACGGCGGCGCCCAAGTCGCCCGCCGGCAACTCCCAAACCTTGCCGCTGACGTTGGCATCCCACATCAAACCTTCGCCGCGATTGTTGCCCGTCGAAATAGTGAACAGGCCGTCGACGAGCGTCTGATTATCGGAAGGGCCGAATGGATTAATCGCCGTGGCGCGGGTGGTGCCGTTGAGAGCCGCTTGATATACCGAGGCGCGAATCGCGTTCCGCGCAACCGTCGTAACGTTACTCGTGCCATAGCTTACGGCCGACTCCCAATCCCATGCGGACAAGAATGTGCCGCGGAGGCCACCCACCATATTGGTGGAAATCGCCTCGGTATCGAACTTGCGCACCGGGCCAAAATTCGTGCGCGCGGAGAGTGTGGTGAGCGGAATGCCGAATGGATTATAAGGATTGTTCGCCGGCAGGATCAGTCCCTCGGTGGAGAAGGTGATCACGCCCGGGGTGAA
>JBBRCR010000111.1:0-18976 GCA_038204695.1 Opitutales bacterium
TTGCCCACAAATTCGCCATCGCGTATGGCGTCGCGCCAAGGGCGCGGTTGACCGGAAGGGCGACTTTCCAGTCGCCCGAGACCGGTCGACCGAACGTACTTCGGCGGCAGGAAAGCCGCCGCTCCGGTGCGAATGCCGACGCGCTTGGCAAGAATTATGGGGCAAAGGGCAGAGCTAGCGGGCGGCTTAAACATTTCCGCGCGAGGTGTATTCAAACCGGGAAGCCGGGATGATTGTGGCGCAGGCGCGCTATTTTGACGGTCGCGTGATCGTGGCGGGCGGCTAGCGCCGGGATGAGCTTCGCGAGTACTCGCAGGGCCGGATGCGTGATCCGGTGACGGGCCAGTGGACCTATGCGCGCAATCCCGCCGATGCCGAAGCGAACGCGCCGCCGGTGTGGACGCATCATATCGGTCGAAACTCGTCGCTGGAGTTGGTCTATCACCCGCGGCCGTGGCTCTCGTTGTATTATAATCACGCGAACAACATCACGCTCCCGGCCAACCAGGATCGGCTCCCCGATGATGGTTCGCCCGGCAATCCGCTGCCGGTGGCCCCGCCCAAGGGCAAAGGCGAGGACTTCGGTGTCGCGCTGAACCTTTTCGAGAACAAGGTGCATTCGCGTGCGACATATTACACGACGAAAGGCGCGCGTCAGTCCACGACGTCACCCTCCGCCGTCCGCAGCGCCAATGTCCGGATCATGCAGGCGCTCCTGGATAACCGGCTGATATCGCAGGACGAGTTCACTTTCCGCACGAACCTCGGTGGCCACGGGCTGTTTGATCATAAGTCGGAGGGAGTGGAACTGCAGACGACCGTCAACGTGTTCAGGAACTGGCGGCTTTAGGCCAACTATGCCGTCGTCGATGCGGTCGAGGAAAATCTGTTTCGCGAGTGGGTGGCTTGGCAGCGATACACAGCATGGGCGCGTTCATCACCGGCGCGCTTTCCGCGACGGAAAAAAACCGGCTGAAAGCCGCGGCGTTCACGGCCGGCGGCGTCTGGTCACGCGCGAGCGTCGCCGGCGAAGAAGGCCAAACGCGCGCGCGTGCCGCTGCTGATTCTGCACGGCAGCGCCGACGCCGTCGTGCCGCCCGAGAGTTCGGCCAGGTTCAAGGAAATCCTCGATCGCAACAAGGTCCCGAACGAGCGCCACCTCTTTGAAGGCATCGGCCACAATCTCCACCAACAGAAAGCCGACGAAGTAAACGCGCTCATGCATGCGTGGTTCGTGAAATTCGGCGTGCTGGAGAAATGAGCCCGGCGCAGATTCCCGCGGCGGCGATGCTGTTTAAAATCGAGGGATGGGCCTGGGACGCGGCCGATTTTATTATCACGATGCCCGCGCGCACAGGGTTGAGGTGCACGTAGTGACCAAAGAGACAGGCCTCGAACGCCGACTTCGTGCGCGCATCATTGAAAATCCACCTTCGATAATTGCCGCGATTGATTAGGTGGAAAATCGCGCCCGGAAATTCCCATCGGAGTTTGAACGCCATGTTGGTGCTCGACCATAACGCCACGCCTAATCCGCATGCCTTGCCAAATCGCGCCCGGATTCGGGCCTTCGATCTTGGCCGCGAGTGTCCGGTGCCTTGCAGGATGTTGTTGGCAAAGATCGTGTTGGTGGCGCCGCGCGGCTCCGGCATGCGGCGGCTAGGCGAACTTCTGCATCCCTTCAGGCAAAAAACAAACGGCGCCCACTTTCGCAGGCGCCGCTGGCAGATGGCTTGAAATTTTTTCAAAGATGAGCCGCCGGCTCAAACAAACCGCCGCTTCAGGAGCAACAGAGCCGTGAAGGCGAGCCCGAACAGTCCGAGTGTCGATGCGGCATCCGGCACGGACGGCGGCGGAGTCACTACGCCGCTGCGCACTTGGAAGAGATACCGGCCGTCCACCCCGATATTGCTGTTGTTAATCAGCGAAGTTGCCGCTGGTCCGCCATCGAGGAACGCTCCGCTCACCCCGGAACCGGCAAATTCAAAGTAACTGCCGGCACCATTGGTATAGCCCGCGTGCGCGGGTACGCCGCCCATTCCACCCGAACCGCCGCTGGCGTCGCCGGTCTCCCATTGGATCTGGTCGTAGTTGAAATAGATGTCGAAATCGCCCACGGCGATATCGGAGCGGTCAACCAGCAGAGTCTGGAATTTGTTCAACCGGTCGTAGTGCGAACCGTAATAGCCAGCGCCATCCCAAGTCTGGCCGAACGCGGCGCGGCCACCGAATGTTCCACTACCGTAAGTCATCAGGGCCGACCCTGCCCCGTAAGTATCGACGTCGGCGAAGAACGGGGCGATCATTGGCAGGCTGCCTGCGGTGATGCCGAACGGTGTAAACGTAGCCAACGGCCCAGTGAAGGTCATGTTGCCGTTATTGTTCAAATAGGCGCCGGTGTACGAGACGCCGTAGAAATTGAGCGGATTGAGGAATCCGAACGATACAAAGGCGGTGGAACCGTCGTCGTTGGCTGCAAGTGTACTGGAGCTGAATCCAGTTACGACTGTGGCTGCGGTCGCTGGAGCCGCTCCAAGCAGAACGCAAGCGATACTGACAATTAGTAGAGGCTTTTTGAATTTCATGACGACGGGAGGTCAGCAACTACCGTGCCTTGGGCAAATAAATCACCTCAGAAGATTCGTAACTTATTCAAGGCTAAATGTGTGCCGATAATATTGTCTGGTGGAGTGGGGACCCCCAATAAGAAGTAAGGGCAATTTCTGTCAATAATCCCGACGGTTAATGGAAAGGTTTCTGCTCGCGCTTCGCCAGAAGACGGAACCACTCCGGCGAACGGACGCGCCTCCATGGCACCCGCCAGATAATTATTGGTAGGAAACTGGATCTTCAGAGGCCGGGCCGGGTGGGGTTGCCGGAATTCTCGGCGACCACCGGCCAGAATTGGGGCCGAATTTGCGGACGGAGGGAATTCTTGTTCCAGACCGTCACGAGCCGAGCAAACCTCCGGCGCACTCCCCGTCAAACCGGCGAGGTGAAATTTCACTCCGGAGCGTCTGCCTGTGCGCTGCACGCAGACAGGTCGAGTTGCACGCCCTCGTCGGGTGGGAAGGCCCAGCTCGAAGCCCGTCTGACCGAACGAGCCGCCGGGCGTCATCAACACGCCGGCCGCGGCCATCACGTGCACATGCGGATGCCAGAAGAGGAAGTCGCCGAAGGTCTGGACGGCGACGACCAGGCCCGGCTGGCCGTCGGGTTGCCTGGAGCGGTGGCGGTTAAAGGCAGATTGCAACCGCGACCTTCCCCGGTGCTGATTTGCGACCAGGTTGCCGCGCCTTGCACGGCAGTGATGAGCGATGCGGTTGCGCATCCCCCGGATCAGGTGAAAGGGAACGCTTGGCACCGCCGCCTCGGTGACCGGGGTGATCTGCCGCGCGGCTTCGCCGATCGCTGCAATCCGCATGGCCACCGCGTCGCGTTTTTCACTGTTCTGCCAAAACTCATCGTAGGTGACGCCCTGCACATAACCGACCGCCTTCTGCGCCGACTCGAGCCTGTCGTACAAGTAAGCTCTCTGGTCCTTGCTCGGCTTAAGCGGCATAAATCACGCACCGATCCCGCTCGATCGACTCCTTGCGGTAGGGATTGGTCATCTCGTCCACCGCTTCGCGGGTCAGCAAGTCCACCCGCACGCCGAGCACTTCAGCCATGCTCTCCTCGATGGCCACAATCTGCAGGCCGGGGTGTTCGCGAAAGGTGGCGATCAAATCGACATCGCTCCCCGCCTGGGCGTCGCCGCGCGCCGTCGAGCCAAAAACTTCGAGCCGTTCAATTCCGTGCTGGCGGCAGAGCGGCGCCAATCGCCTGGCAATTTCCGGGGGGGCGGCGGCGCCTTTCCGGTAGCGGATGGTGCGGCCTTCAGCATGAACCAAGGCTTATCTGCCGACGGGACGAAACCAAGCGGGAAGTTGCTTTCCTCAGCTGCATTTCCGGGTTTCCCCTCTCAGACAGGCGGTCGACGTGATGCGAAGTCACAGCATCAAGTGCGGCGTCTCCCGGTCTCCGGGGCCCCTGGCGATCGTCCGCCGAAACGGTGCCGCCGCGCCCGGCTCCAGCCGGCACGCGCTCGTCGAATTCGCGTTTATTAGCGTCCATTCGCGGTTCAACTGTGGGTTGGAGGCAGGAACCCTCGCCGGACGAGGACGCTCGCAAGAGAACAACATGCTCAAGAAGAGTGAACGATGACCCGCTCGCCTGGTCGACGGCCGCGCCTACCGGCTGAGCGCCACCCTAAAGTTTTGATCCGGCACGGAGCGCGTGGGGACGAGCCAGACGCCGCTCACGCGGCGTGCATAACTCTTCCCGATTTCGCGGTTGGCTCACCGACCCTGACGCCAGGGCAGCGGCGAACGCATCGGCCAGGCTATGAAGCATGGCTTGACGCAGCATTTCGAAGGAGCATCGATCTGCCGACCAAGTCACCTGAACTGCCGCCGCTCCGGTCGAACCGATTCTTTCCTTCCCCCGGCGTGGCGGCTCAACCGTCTCCGACCATGCACGTTCGCCCCCTCATCGGTGGCCGCAGCCACCGCTCCTTCGCCCGCGGGCTCTGCCTCGCCAGCCTGTTTCTCCTCCCGCTCACCCTCGTCGCCCAATCATCGGCCGGCACCGGCACGATCCTGGGCCGGATTTTCAACCCAGCCACGCAGGAATACGTCCGCAACGCCGAGATAACCGTCGAGGGCACGAACCTTCTCGTCTACTCGGGCGATGACGGCTCCTACGCGCTGACGGGCGTGCCGGCTGGCGAGGCCCGGATCGCCGTCAACTACACCGGCTATGAGCGCGCCACCGCGACGGTAAGCCTGGGCGCGGGGCTCAGCGCCACGCACGACTTCGATCTCAAGGGCGCCACCTACGGCACCGGCGCCAAGGATCAGGCCATCGTCATGGGGGAGTTCGTCGTGAATTCAGAACGCGAGGGCAACGCCAAGGCGATCATGGAGCAGCGCGCCGCCGTGAACTTCAAGAGCGTCGTCGCCTCGGACAACTTTGGCGATCTCACCGGCGGCACTGTCGGCGAATTCATCAAGTATCTGCCCGGTGTCGTCATGGACTACGTCGACTCCGATGCACGCACCGCGCGGATCAGCGGCCTCGAGCCGCGCTACGCCAGCGTGACGGTCGATGGCATGAACATGGCGAGCGCCGGCAACGTGGGCTTCGATGGCGCGACGCGCCAGTTCGAGTTCGAGCAGGCCTCGATCAATGGCGCCGAGGCGATCGAGATTAACAAGACCACGACCGCGAGCATGGACGCCGACTCGCCGGCCGGCCGGATCAACATGCGCAGCCGCTCCGCCTTTGACCGCAAACGCCGCGAGATCACCGCGACCGTTTCGATGACGGGCAACGAATATTCGTGGTCCCTGAAGAAGACGCCCGGGCCCTACGAGGGGGACGACTACAAAGTCCGGCCTGGCTTCGTGTTCTCCTACGCCGAGGCGTTCAAGGGCAGGTTCGGCATCCAGCTCACGATCGGCGCCAACACCGTCGCGACCGAGCAATCCGGCGTCACCCACGCCTTCAATTATTCGCAGCCCGCGCGCGGCCCGATCATTACTCAGATCACATTTCGCGACGCGCCGAAGCTCTCCGAGCGCGCCTCGTACAATCTCACGACCGACTACAAGATCACGCCGAACCTCGCCTTCTCGCTGCGCACGTCCGGCTCGCACTTCGACGACGGCACGAACAACCGGCAGATTCTGTTTGTGGTGAATCAGGCTCAAAACGCGCCCCCGTCGACCCTGACCGACGTGACGACGCTCGCCACGAACAACGCCAACACGCGCCTCCAGATCAACACCAGCCGTCGCAACAAGGTGAACAACACGGCGACGTTGACGCCGAAGCTCGAATACAAGCGCGGCGATCTCACCATTACGACGGGCGCGGGCTTCTCCCGCGGGCGCACGGCCTATGAGCAGATCACCGGGGGTTATTTCCAGAACGTCTCCACGCGGATCACCCGCATGAGCTGGGCTGGACGGCGGAGCAGCACCACCTCGGGCGACTGGACGATGACGCAGCTCTCCGGGCTGCCGTGGACGGATCCGAACAACTTCAACCGCTCGGATGCGTTCGCGAACAACGTTTCCACCAATCCGCAGGCGGGAGAAAACCGGCTGTGGGTCGGCTACCTCGACGCCAAGAAAACGATCAACGTCTTCGGCCTGCCCATCCAGGTTGGCACCGGCTGGAAAACGAAACTCTCCGTCTACGATCTCGAGAAGGACGCCAATCTCCAGTGGACCTATGTGGGCGCGGCCAACAGCCAGTTGGCGCCGACCACGATTCTGCCGACGGTCACGCGTTACCCCTACGATCCGAAGACGGGCGGCAACGTGTCGTCGCTTGGCATTCCGCTGCCCGACGTCTACACGACACTCGATCAATACCTTGCCAGTCCGTCCTGGTTCGCGCCGACGATGCCGAACAATTACATTCAGGAGAATTTTTCGTCCCGCTCGGTGAAGGAGCAGATCGACGCCGGCTATGTCGAGGGCAACACGCGTTGGCGCGCATTGCGGCTCAATCTCGGCGTGCGGCACGAGCGGTCGCGGATCATCGGCAAGTCGCACGACCTGGTCCCTGCGGCCGAGGTCACCCGCGCGACCGGTATCACGAATCCGAATTCGATCGAGTTCATCGATTACCAGTATCGCCAGGGCGAGCGATCGAGCAAATACGGCGCCTATGAGAATACGTTTCTCAGCGGCGGTGCGAAGTGGGCCTTCACGCGCAACCTGCAGACGCAGTTCGCCGCGAGCCAGTCGATTGGCCGGCCAAGTTACAACAACCTCGCGGGCGTGATCACCGTTAATGAGACCAACCAGACCGTGCGCCTGCCGAATCCCGATCTGAAGCCCGAGACCTCGGACAAATACTTTGCGAGCGTGCAATATTACCTCGAGCCCGCGGGCACGCTGAGCGTGTCGGGCTTCAGGCTGTTCGTGGAAAACATGGGCTCCCGGGATCAGTCGGTCACGGCCGAGGAGGCCGGCTACGCCGACAACCCGGAATATACCGGCTACACGTTCCTGCGGCCCGGCAACGCGCCGGGCACGCGGCGGATCGACGGCGTCGAGGTGGAATACAGCCAGCAACTCGTCTTCCTGCCGCGCGCGCTGCGCGGATTCAGCGCCTTCGGGTCGCTCACCCGCACGCGCGCCGATCAGCGAATCCTCAATCACGTCCCGAAATCCGCGAACGGCGGCCTCCGCTACGCCAATCACAAATTCAACGCGCAGATCCGCTGCACGTGGTCGGCACCACGGCTGACCGCCGCGAATGCCAACGAGGAGCAATGGCAGTATGAGCGGCTGATGTTCGATTTCAGCGGCGGCTACAAATTCAACCAGACTTACGAGCTTACCGTGTCCGGCCGGAACATCTTCAACGAGCCCATCGCCGGCTTCGCCAACGAGCCCGGCATACTGCGGGTGATCAATCGTTACGGCGCCGCCTGGACCGTCGGCGTCCGCGGCCGTTGGTGACATGCGCCCATCCCACTCCCGTTACTCAGTCGGTCTGTCCTCCTTCGGTCGCGGCTGCGCCGCGCTGGGACCTCCGTGTCTCATCTACAGATCTTGTTGCGGCCGCAGGCCGCGGTGGAAAATTCCCGTGCCATAATCGCGTCTTTGGCCGCGAGTCCGATTTGCCTGAGGCCGATGTGCGCATAGATATTTTTCCATGCCGCGCCCCTTCCGACCGACCCGATTCGCGCTCGTCGTCGGCCTCGAGCCGTTGCTCGCGTGGCCTCGCGATTTTCGTCCGATGAGCCGATGCCGCCAGCAACTTTCGCTTGCTGCCGGTCTCGTCCTCGGCGCATTCGCGGCCGGGGCGGCGGAGTCCAACGTGGTCGTGCTGCCGCCCTTCCTCGTCGAGGAGGTGGCGAAAGGCTTGCCGTGGCGCTACGCGGATGTCGCTGGTTTGGAGGTGTTGTCGTCTTGTCCGGAACGGCTCACGCGGGAACTCATCGCGAACCACCACCGTCTGCACGCTTTGCTGGGCGAACTGGTGCCGCCCGCGCTCCAGTTGAGCATGACCGAGAAGGGAATTCTGCTTTTCGTCGACAGTGCACACCAGCCTCCGACGTCGCAGGAAGTCATTGCGCAAATGGTGCAGTCCTCGGCCGACCAGCAGCGGCTCGATGATGCCTTGCAGCCCCTCGACGACGGTCGCCTGCGCCGCCGGCCGCTGCCGCCGCGCTACACCTTCCTGCCGAATCTCCGGCTGTGGGATCGTGACGCGCAGGCGCTGTTTGCCATTGTGAAGGAAAGCGAGTTCGACGCCAACCGCGTCGCGCTCACGCCTGACTACGTTGCCCATATCCTGCGGAACCGGCTGCCCGCGTTGCCCCCGTGGTACATCAGCGGCGTCCTCACGCTGTATGCGCGGGCCAGGTTCACCGAGGACACGCTCACGCTCGACCGTCTGGACTGGCTTTCCGCCGAGGGCAGCGCGGCGTTGAAATCAGGTCCGGAGGCGAACCGCCCGTTGCTGCCGCTGGCGGAATTTTTCGCGGGCGAACTGCCGCCGGGCGACCCGGCGCTGGGCGATGCGCTGTCGCTGTGGCAGGCGCAGGCCGCCTTGTTCGTACGCTGGGGGGTCGGGGGCAAAGGCGCGCCACGACGAGCGGCGCTCTGGACGTTTGCGGCGCGCGGGGCGGTCGAGCCAGTGACGGAGGGGCTTTTTCAGGAATGCTTCGGCCTCGATTTCGCGACCGTGCAGAGGCAGCTCACGGAGCATCTTCCCGAAGCGATGCGTGACCGGCTCGCACTGCGCCCGGCACAGCGGCCGCGCCTGCCGAACTACACGTTGCGCCCGGCCAGCGACGTGGAAATCGCGCGCATCAAGGGCGACTGGGAACGGCTCGAGATTAGTTTCGTAAAAACGCAGTTCCCGGTGCTCACGTCAAAATATGTGGAGCAGGCCCGGGGCACCCTGATGCGCGCCTACGACCGCGGCAGCCGCGACCCGCGGTTGCTCGTGGTGATTGGCCTGTGTGAAGTCGACGCCGGCGACGACGGCGCCGCGCGCCGATTCCTCGAAGAGGCCGCCGCCCGCACCAAGACACTCCGGTCGCGCGCATGGTTCGAACTCGCGCGGCTGCGCTTCGCCGCGGTGGTCGCCCAGCGTACCGGCGCCGGGTCCGGCCTCACTCCTGCCGAGGCGAACGAGGTGTTCACGCCGCTGTTGGCGACGCGAGGCCAAGAGCCGCCGCTGGCCGAAGTCTACGAGTTGATCGCCGAGGTCTGGGCGGTCTGCGCCCAGGCGCCCACGCGCGCCCAGCTCGCCGTGCTCGAGGGCGGCGTCCGCCTGTTTCCGCGGCACCGCGAACTCGTCTACCGCACCGCCGAGCTCAACCTTCGTCATGGCTTCACGGATACCGCTCGCTGGCTGATTACCCTGGGCCTGACCCTGGCACCCGACGAAGCCGCGCGCACTCGCTTCGAGGCGTTGCAGGCGCGGCTCGGCGGGCACGGGAATCCGGGGGCCGTCCGCTAGAATCCTTGGGAGCGGAAACTTGGTGTCAACCGGTCGAGTTTTCCACCGGAGCGGCGACCTCCAGGTCGCCGACCCGTCCGGTCGGTCGAGCTGTCTTCGGCGGTCTGGAGACCGCCGCTCCAGGAGAGATCGCTCGATGTCCGCGCAGCGGAACCGCGGCGAGGCGCCCATGGCTTTTCAGTTCCGGGAAGGCCTGCGGAGTATGTGGCGGACCGCGTGACCGCCCCGGATCCATCGCAGCCTGCGCGCGACAACGACGGAGCCGGTCGGGCGGCGTCTCTCGGCCCTCCTCGACGCGCGACTCCGGCCCTACCGGTCGGCGCTGGAGCAAGCATGGCTGCAGATCGCGACCAGTTACCTGATGACGCTCGAACTGCCCAACGGCACCCTGCGCCTGGGCCGCGACCTGCCGAACGCTCCGGGCCAACCGATTTTTCCCGCGGACTTGACCGATCTACAGGACGCCGAACTTCTCCGCATTCTGCGTCTCTACCACGCCGGTGGCGTGAACGCGCGCGACAGCGGTGCCTCCGACTGGAGCAATCTCTCGGAACGGATGCGTTACATTCTCGAGTTGTTCCGTTCGCGGCAAAAGGACCAAAGCCTGTTCGAGCCGCCCTTCGAAGCAGCGGCGATGGCTGCGATTCAACGCGGAACCGTCCCGTTGCTTGGCGTATAGGCAGCTTTCCGCTGGGATGACTCGGTGTTGCCGTTAGCAGCTCTCCGCTGCCGGCGCATCGTGACGCGGGCGAGTATCGTGGGTGCCCTGCTGGCCTGGCTGGCGGTCGCGCTGGGCAGCCCGATCCTTGAACGCCGCAAAATTCGCCAGGGCGATGCCGTGGAGAAAGTCGCGTCGATTCATGGGGCGGGAATCTGCCCTCACTTTACGCGGAAGGTCGAGCGCGCAGGCGGCGTTTTCCCGCCTTGGGCGCGTGCCGGCGGGAACTTCCCGGGTTTTGCGGTAACTAACTCCCCCTCACTTCACTCCCATGAAATCATTACTCAGAAGATCAGCCGCGGCTGGCCTCGTTGCCGCAGCACTCCTATTCGGCGCCAGCTGTTCGCGTGACGATGGCAAAACCGCTGGTCAAGTCATCGATGACTCGGCGATTAGCGCGAAAGTGAAGGCGGCCTTTGCCCAGGATTCCGGTGTGAGTGCCATCGAAGTGAAGGTCGATACGTACTTGGGCAAAGTTCAGCTGAGCGGTTGGGCCAGAAGTCCCGAGGAGAAAGCCCGCGCCGAGGAACTCGCGAAAGCGGTGCCGGGAGTCAAGTCGGTCGAGAACAAGATCACGCTGAAGACCGACGTCTCGCCGCCGGTGACGAAGCCCTAGCGTAAGGGTAGCGGAGAACGCGCGGCGAAGAACGCGCGGCGAAGAACGCGAGACGAGGAAGAACGCGAGACTCGGAAGACTCGGGAAGTCTTCCGAATCTTACGTTTGACGGGTCTGCCGGGCGGGCCCCCGGCTTCCGCGACGTCGCTCAATGTGCCTGGTTCGGAAATCGCGCGCGCAACAATCCCTCCGCTTCGCGCTGCGCCGCCGCCAGTTCCGGATCGCCGACGCGACTCTTCGTCTCCGCCGGTTCGTCTTCGTCCGTGTAAAGCTCCCGCGCGATCACGTCGCCCGTCTTCCAGTCGCGCCATTCGGTGTAGCGCACGCGCGCGGTTCGCACGCTGCAGCCCATCGCCTTCGGCATTTTGTCCGGCTCCCGATCGTAATACGCGGGGCGCGGGTGTTGCGTAAACGCTGCCGGCTTCACGGTCGACGCCGGATTCTGCAAAATCGGTACGAGGCTCGTCCCTTCGAGCGTGGCGAGAGCGGCCGTGCGCCCGGACGATTTGTCGGCGGCGCCCGCATCGGAGTGTGACGCTCCTCGCACCGGCGGCAATCCGCAGAGTTCCACCAGCGTGGGAAACAGGTCGATCAATTCGACGAGCGCGCGCGTCTTTTGCCCCGCGTGCGGATTCTGCGGCGGCGCGATCATCAGGGGCACGCGCGCATCGAGCTCGAAGTTCGATGTCTTGCCCCACTGCTCGTGCTCGCCGATGTGATAACCGTGGTCGCCGACGAACACCACGAGCGTCCGGTCGGCGACGCCGCTTCCTTCAAGCGCGGCCAGCACTTTTCCGACCTGCGCATCCATGTAGGAAATATTGGCGAAATAGCCGTGCCGCATTTCCTGCACCTGCTCCGGCGTGGGTTTCACATTTTGCGGCGGGACGCCGAGGATCTCGCGGCTGTCGTGAAACGCGATCTCCGGTGCGCCCGCCGGGCGTCGGGGGTCGAGGGTCGGCAGCTTCGCGCGGTTGTAGAGATCCCAGTATCTTTTCGGTGCGTTGAACGGGGCGTGCGGCTTCCAGAAGCCCACCGCCAGGAAAAACGGCTTGTCCTTCACCTCGCCGAGCACGCGCACGGCTTCGGCTGCGACCCGGCCGTCGTAGTACGCCTCGTCCGGCACGTCGCGCGCTTCGCACATGAACACGCTTTGATATTTCCGCGGACCACCGGTCGCGTGGTTCACCGGCACCCCGCCCTTCACTTCGGGCGCGTCGTCACCGTGCGTCGCGTAATGCAGGAATTCCGGCGCGCTCCAGGAGCGGGCGTCGCCCTTTTCCTTCGTGTGCCAGTTGTGGAAAATCTTCCCGACGTCGCGCGTCGTATAACCGTGGTTCTTGAAATGCTGCGGCAGCGTGGTGACGTCCGGGTTCACCTCGCGAAAATGCGTGCTGTTGTTCCAGATCCGAATCGTGTCGGGGCGCAGGCCCGTGAGCATCGACGAGCGCGACGGATTGCAAACCGCCTGCTGGCAATACGCCCGATCGAACTGCACGGCGCGGCGCGCGAGTCGATCGAGATGCGGCGTGAGCGCGCGCGAGCCGTAGCTCGTGAGTTCGGGCCGATAATCGTCGGCCATGATGAAGAGCACGTTGAGCTTCGGTTCGGCGGCGGACGTGGCCAGCGCCGCCGCGGCCAGGCCCATGAGAAAATACGAAAGACGTTTCATCGAGGGGTAGTGCGACCGAGCGTGCGACAGGCCGGAGTGTCTGCCGAGAATGAAATGCCGCCCCCGGACCGTGGTCGGCTTCATCCAGCACGTGGCGCCAACCGCGAATGGACGCTAATGAACGCGCATTCGAGGCAGCGACTAGGAGAACCCTGCGGCGGGCTCCCTTTCTTGTGCGTTCGCACGAGCGCGAGCGAGTGAATCGTGGCGGCGAGCGCCAGCGAGTGGATGAAACGAATTGCAGACCCTAATCCACTCGCTGGCGCTCGCAGCCACGGACACGCTGCCCGATCCACGGGTGCTCGCGAATGGCGGGTAAGTCAAAAGAGGTCAGATCGCGGATATTGATTTGACGTCTTCAACATCAAGATCCGCAGCCTGACGTTCTGCCCCTCTGTCGTTCAAGGATATGGAGCACTGGCGCGACCTGCTGGCGCGCAATCTCGCCCTGCGCAATGCCGCCCTCACCCAGCGCGAACTCAACTTCGCCGTTCAGCGCATCCTCGACCGCATTGTCTTCCTCCGTATCGCCGAGGACCGCGGCATCGAATCTTACGGCCAGCTTCAGGCGCTGACCGCCGGGCCGAAAATCTATCCGCGTCTCCGTGAAATTTTCGAGCGCGCGGACTTTCGCTACAACTCCGGCCTCTTTCATTTCGCCACCGAGAAGGGCCGCGACGAGTCGCCCGACCGGCTTACGCTTGGCCTCGATCTCGACGACGCCACACTAAAGGAAATCATCGGCGCCCTCTACTGGCCGAAGAGCCCCTACGCGTTCGCCGTCATACCCGCCGATACCCTCGGCCACATCTATGAGCAGTTCCTCGGCAAGGTCATCCACCTCACCGCGGACCATCGCGCCCGCGTTGAAGAGAAACCCGAGGTGCGCAAGGCCGGAGGCGTTTACTACACGCCCACCTTCATTGTCGACTACATCGTCCGCCAGACCGTCGGCCCGCTCGTCGAGGGCAAGACGCCGAAGCAGGTCGAGAAACTCACAGTGCTGGATCCCGCGTGCGGCTCCGGTTCGTTTCTCCTCGGGGCCTACGAATTTCTCCTCGACTGGCATCTGGAGTATTACGTCAAACACGACCCCGGCGCTTGGGCAGAAAGGAAAAATCCGCCAATCTACGAAACTGCGCCGAACGCCCACGGCATTGGCCGCGGCAGCGGCAACTGGCAGCTTACCACTGCCGAGCGCAAACGCATCGTCTCTGCCAATCTCTACGGGGTGGACATCGACGCGCAGGCCGTCGAGGTGACGAAGCTTTCGCTCCTGCTGAAGGTGCTGGAAGGGGAAGGCCGAGAGCTGCGCGGATCTCGGCAAGAACACTTTTCCAGCTACGACGGCACAGCTGACCTGTTCAGTTACTTCATGGAGCAGGGCGTAAAGCTGCTTCGCGCCGCAGGACGTTATGCGATTATTGTTTCCAGCAGCGTGCTTCGTGCCGCCTATGCCCAGCCTCTCCGACAGCACTTACTCAAAACGGCCGCTGTCGTGCAAATCGTGGACTTCGGCGGATTGGCCATCTTCGCGGACGCCAAGGACACCTACGTCTGTATTCCTGTCCTGGCCAAAATTCCGCAGCCCAAGAAAGTCTCTGTATGCCGAGTGACCTCGCTCGACTTTGAAAGCCTTGCCGCCGTCGTGGTGCGGGGCACCTACGAAATTCCCGCCGTTCGACTCACTGGCGATGCGTGGTCAATCAAGTCGGACGCCGAGGCGGCGGTCTTTGATAAGATCGTCAAACACGGGACCCCTCTCGGCTTGATTGTCCACGGAAAATTCTTTCGCGGCATCTTGTCTGGGCTGAATGACGCATTTGAAGTTTCGACCGCGCAACGTGACAGTCTCACGAAATCGGCTCCACATAGTCTCCCTCTGATTAAGCCATTCCTCGGCGGGCAGGACATCCGACGCTATCACATTCGCAACGAGGGGCGTCATCTCATAGTCATCCCGAGCGGCTGGACGCGGGCGCAGATGAAGAGCGCGAGCGCTGGAGAAAAAGAAGCTTGGGCGTGGTTTGGCGGCGCACACCCGACTTTGGCGCGGCATCTGGCTAGCTTTGAAGTCCCCGCGCGCAAGAGGCAGGACAAGGGCGAGTTTTGGTGGGAGCTGCGTTCGTGCGACTACTATTCCGCCCTCGATGCGCCAAAAATCATTTTTCCGGACATCGCAAAAGGCCCGCGTTTTTTCCCCGACAGCACCGGCGTCTACCTTTCGAATACGGCTTATTGCCTCGGCGTTAGCGATCCCTACCTCGTGGGCATTCTCAACAGCCGGCTTTGCTGGTTTGCGATTAGCAACATTGCTATTCCATTCGGCATTCGCGCTGGCGAATCCCGCTATAGGCTCTTCTACCAATACATGGAGAAAGTGCCGATCCGGGAAATCGACACGAAAAAGAAAGCCGAGAAAGCCCAGCATGACGCCATGGTGGCCGGTGTTGAGCGGATGCTGAAGCTGCACACCGATCTTGCCGCCGCGAAGTCACCCGACGCGCAGACGCATCTCCAGCGCGATACCGAGGCAACCGACCGCGCTATCGATCAGCTCGTTTATCAACTCTACGATCTCACGCCCGAAGAAATTGCCCTCATCGAGCAGTCGACCTCCGCTCCCGTTCAACAGCCCGAAGCAAAGGAAGCACTTTCCTTCAAAGTGCTCGGCGCCCTCAAGGAGCGCAGCGCTTACTTCAGGTACGAGGAGATTCAAGCCGCGGTGCGGGAGGAAAATCTCCCGCTGCAGGAGGCATCGCTGCGAGTCTATCTGACTGAAGCAACAAAGCGGGGCGTCATCCACGATGCGGGCCGCGGCTGGTATTCGCGGCTCAGCAATCCCGTGGCGCTCGATCCTCAGCCGGTGGCCCGGCTTATCCGGGTGGTAGAGAAAGCGTTTCCGCTCCTCGACTTCACGGTCTGGAGCACGGCACAGATTAATCCTTGGATGCACCACCTGCTTGCCCAGCCGGTGACGCTGCTTCACGCCAAAGCGGAGACACTCGAGTCGATTAGTGACAGTCTCCGCGCCCAAGGTTGGGAAGTCGTTGTCAACCCGCCGCCCAGCACCGGAGCCAAATCGGTGCGACCGGGCGAAAAAATGGTCGTCCTGCGCCCAGCGCTTTCCAAGGAACCTCCAGCGGAAGGACGACAGGCGCCCATCGAAAAAATCCTGGTAGATTTGGCGGCCGAAGCGCCGTTGCTCGCCCTCATGGATACCAGCGAAGCCCAAGCAGTGGCTCAAAGCGTGATCGCGCGCCATTTGGTGCAAATTTCAGCGATGCAGCGTTATGCTGATTCACGGCACATCAAATTGGACGCACTTGAGGAATTAACCAACGCCACTCAAGCCCACTCGGTGGCGTTAGCTAATTGAGCGGCATCGCGGCGGACTTTTCGCTGATAGTTTCCCGCTGCCGCGTTTACTCCCGATTGGATCAACCTTCAGCGCAAGCGGCTTGGCGGCTGCGATCCCAGCATTCTGGAAAAATGCGTCCATGCCATGACGCTGCTCGGTTATCTCGCTGAGAGCGGGCTGCCTTTTCTCTTCAAAGGCGGAACCAGCCTGCTCCTCCACCTGCCAGAAACCCGGCGGTTGTCCCGCGACATTGATATCGTCTGCGGGCGTCCTGCGGCCGAGGTCGATGTCGTGGTGGCCATCTTGGGGCAGCGTGCACCTTTCCTCAGATTCGCGGAAGACGTGCGTGGGGCACGCGGACTGCCCCAGCGCCGGCACTTCAAATTTTTCTACCGCTCCGCGCTAACGGGTAATGCAGAGCAGGAGGTGTTGCTCGACATCGTGGAGGAATCACGCGAGGTGCACGCGACCGTCAACCGGCCGATTCGCACCCATTTTCTCGTCCCTGAACGCGAAGTGCTGGTGCGCGTACCTACAGTCGAAAGCCTGCTCGGCGACAAACTCACTGCGTTTGCGCCCACCACCACCGGCATCCCGCTGCGCAAGGCCGACAACTCGGAAGGCGACGTGCAGCAAGTGGCGAAACAGCTCTTCGATGTCGGCGTGCTGTTCGAGGCCGCGAACAATCGCCGTCGAGTGACGCGCTCGACACGGGTTGTTGCGCCGATCAGTCACCAAGCTTTGAACAGAGCATCGCGGCCAACCGCGGGGGGCTTAGCCCGAATTTTTTACCCTCAAACCAATCCGAGGCCTGGTCACAGAGGACCCAGCGCGGCGCAGCCGCAACCGAACGAAAACAGACCGCCTGATTTTTTAACCGCGAATAGACGCGAATGAACGCGAATGCCCCAGCGATGCTGAGCAGGGCGTCGCCTGAATTCGCGTTCATAGGCGTTCATGGGCGGTTCAACTCCGTGAAATATGCGTTAGCCCGGAAATTTCTCACAGCCTCTATGACAACATCCCACACGCTGCGCAGCCGCTGGGAGCGGCGCCGGTCTTCGACCGGCGTTCCGCCAGTCGGAGACTGGCGCTAGTGTGCCCGGCATGGGCGTGAACTAAACATAACAAAGCGAAATGAAAGTGTTCGAATTGAGTGACAACAATCGTAGCGAAAGCCAAGGCGGGTGCCGCGAGGCACTCAGCACGAAAGAAGGCCGTAGCAAAGGCACGACCGTAGGAAGACGAACAGGCAGCGAGGCCGAGATGCGGGCGATGAGTGTGCTAGAAAACACGAAATCCAACTGTCACCGAAAGACGCATCTGGTAGAGCCTGTCGGCACGGGCCGAAAGTTCACGCACCT
This sequence comes from Opitutales bacterium, assembly GCA_038204695.1. Lineage (GTDB taxonomy): Bacteria > Verrucomicrobiota > Verrucomicrobiia > Opitutales > Opitutaceae > ER46. Next base: position 17,266 of record JBBRCR010000111.1, read on the forward strand.
TACCCGGGGAGACCTCCGGCGCGAGAGCGCGGGAGGAGTCAGCAGAGGCCGTAGTAGTGAAGATAGCCGCCGAAAGGCGGAAGGAGCCAAGGGCCAAAGGGCAAGCAGAGCGCGATCAACCGACCGACTCCGGTGGAGTAGGCGAGCAGATATCCGAAACCAAGCGGGAGCGACAACTTCGGTCACTTCCCGAGTGGGTGCGAGTGGAGAGCTGGGGTGGAATCCTCGGCACGAAACGAGCGCGGGTAACGAGTCTGACACCGGGCGAGACGAAGGAGCCAACCGATGCGCGAAGAGATAAACCCGCCGCCAGTCACGTTGGAAGAAGTGCTGGAGGCGGCGAACCTGAACGCAGCTTGGGCGAAGGTGAAAGCCAATGCCGGGGCGGCGGGCGTGGATGGATTGACGGTGAAGCAAAGCCGCGAGGTCATCCAGGAGCAATGGGAGCAAACCAGAGCCACGTTGTGGGCCGGACGTTACGTCCCGGCCGCAGTCAAAGCGGTGGACATTCCCAAAGCGAATGGAGGGCAGCGCCGGCTGGGCATCCCGACGGTGCAGGACCGCCTGCTCCAACAGGCCATCCACCAAAAGCTCGGCCCCTTGTGGGAGCCCGAGTTTAGCGAACACAGCTATGGGTTCCGACCGAACCGCAGCGCGCACGACGCGGTGCGGGCGGCACGGGCCTACGTCCAAAGCGGAAAGAACTGGGTAGTGGACCTCGACCTGAAGAGTTTCTTCGACCGGGTTGACCACGACAAACTGATGCACCTGATAGGAAGAAAAGTCCGGGACAAACGTCTGCTGCGCCTGATTGGTAATTACCTGCGGGCGCCGATGCAGACGGCGGATGGACAACGCCACGAGCGCCGACAAGGCACGCCGCAAGGCGGGCCGCTGTCGCCGTTGCTGGCGAACATCTACCTGCATCCCCTGGACCAGGAGCTGGAGCAACGCGGCCTGTCGTTCGTGCGATAGGCCGACGACATCGCCATCTTCTGCTCAAGCGAAAGGTCGGCAGAAAGGGTGAAAATCAGCGTGATAGCCTGGATCGAACGACATCTGAAGGTGGAGGTGAACCGAGAGAAAAGCGGACACGGACCGAGCGACCAAAGCAGTTTACTCGGTTTCCAAATCCGGGCCGACGGGCAAATCGGGGTGGCTCCGAAAAACCTCGAGCGGCTCAAGAAGAAAGTCCGGGAACTATGGGACGCCCGGCAAAGCCTGACGAGTGAGGAGCTGCGCGAACAATGGCAGGAATACATCCGCGGATGGTGGGGCTACTTCCAACTGGCCGAATGGCGCCAAGAAGTGACCGACCTGAGCGGGTGGATTCGACGCCATATGCGCAAGTGCTTTTGGCTGCGGTGGCATCATCCACGCGGTCGGCTCAACGCGCTGCGCCGGTTAGGAGTGAAGGGACGAGACCTGGGCATGGCCTATCACGCGAAAGGCGCGTGGTCCATGGCCCGGCACTGGGTGCTGAACAAGGCGCTCGGCAATCGCACGCTGCAACGCTACGGGTTTACCCTGCCGTGGGAAACGGCGACGGCATAGGCCGTCACTTGCTCAACCGCCGGATGCGGAAAACCGCACGTCCGGTGGTGTGGAAGGGTCACGGGGCGCAATCCCCGTGACCCCATCCGATCGGCGAAAACGCGGGCCCAGGGTGGGAAATATCCCGCTTAGCGGCCGGTCCAGATGGGGGCCATCC
>JBBRCR010000112.1:0-18953 GCA_038204695.1 Opitutales bacterium
GACCTCATGGGTGACATCAACCGTCGGCGCGGCCAGATCCAAGGCGTGGAGAACAAGGCTGGTGCGTGCATCATCAATGCTTTCGTGCCGCTCGAGATGCTCTTTGGCTACGTGACCGACATTCGCTCGCTCTCGAAGGGCCGGGCCAGCGCGGGTATCACGCCATCGCACTTCGAACAGGTGCCGAATTCGCTCTTGGGCAAAATCGTCGAGACCTCCTCGAAAGCTCCTGCCCGCACTTAATCCCCGCTCTTATTTCGCCATGAAAGGCCAACGAATTCGCATCAAACTTCAGGGCTTCGACTATCGCGTAATCGATCAGTCGGCGCAGGACATCGTGGAAACCGCCAAGCGCTCCGGCGCCCGCGTCTCCGGCCCAATTCCGCTGCCCACCCGGATCGAGAAGCTCTCGGTCAACCGCTCGCCGCACGTCGACAAGAAATCGATGGAGCAGTTCGAAACCCGCACCCACAAGCGCCTGATCGACATCATCGAGCCGACCGCTCAGACGGTCGACGAGCTGAAGAAGCTGAACCTGCCGTCCGGCGTCGACATCACCATCAACGTATAATCCGCAACTGGCGTATCCAAATTCTCCGCACCCGGATTCCCACTCTCTACAGTTAGCCGTTGCCTGTGTGCCTTCCCGGCACCGCCAGGTCCCCGCTAAAGTAGGTCCGTTAAACGGAAAACCATCCACCTACCGCTTAGCCTATGATCTCCGAAATTTTAGGTAAGAAACTCGGCATGACGCAGGTCTACGACGCACAGAATGTGCTCGTGCCCGTCACCGTGGTCGAAGCCGGACCCTGCGCAGTGGTCCAGGTCAAGACCGTCGCAACCGATGGCTACAATGCCGTCCAGATTGGCTTCTCCACAAAGAAGACCAAGAACACCGCTGGCGGCGAAATGGGGCATGCCACCAAAGCCGGCCTCGATGCCGCCCCCCGCGTGTTGGCCGAGGTTCGGCTCACCGACGCTCCCACCCTCAAGGTAGGCGACCTTGTTACCGCCACCGCTTTCACCGAGGGCCAGCTCGTTGACGTCATTGGCGTCACGAAGGGCAAGGGTTTTCAAGGTGTCGTGAAACGCTTCCGGGTGGCGGGCGGTCCTGCTGCGCACGGCTCGATGTTTCACCGCCGGATTGGCTCGGTGGGCATGCGCCAGACGCCCGGTCGCGTGTGGAAAAACCAGGCGATGCCTGGCCACATGGGCAGCGAAAAGCGCACCGTGCAAAACCTGCGCGTCGTGAAGGTCATTGCTGACCGGAATCTCATTCTGGTGAAAGGTGCGATTCCCGGCGCCAACGGCGACGATGTGATCGTGCGCAGCGCCATCAAGGGCCAGTGGGCGCTCCCCGTGATCGCCGCCCCGGTCGCGGCTGATGCCAAGAAAGGCGCGAGTGCAGCCAAGCCCGCCGCGAAACCTGCTGCTGCTCCTGCTGCCGCCAAGAAATAAGGAGAATCGAAGACATGAAACTCAAAGTTTTCTCACCCGACGGCATGACGAGCACCGAACAAGATTTCGGAGTGCCGACATTCGAAGGCGACAAGGGTCTCCAGGCCGTCAAGGAAGTGATTGTCGCGATCAACGCCAACAACCGTCAGGGGACTCATTCCACGAAGACGCGCGGCGAAGTCCGCGGCGGCGGCAAGAAGCCTTGGCGCCAGAAGGGCACTGGCCGCGCCCGCGCCGGTTCGAGCCGCTCACCCGTCTGGGGTGGAGGTGGTGTCGTATTCGGCCCGAAGCCCCGCGACTACTCCAAGAAGATCAACTCGAAGGTGAAGGCACTGGCGTTCAGCCGGGCGCTTTACGATCGCGCTGCGGCCGGCGAGTTGTCGGTGATCGAAAAGTTCGAGTTCACCGGCGCCAAGACAAAGGTCGCCAATCAAGTGGTGCTGCGCGTTGCCCCCGCCGGACGCGTGCTCCTCGTCGATGCACCGTTTGCTCCCGCCGCCCAGCGGGCGATTCGCAACATCGAGCGCGTTTCCCTCCAGGAAGCCGCGAAGCTCAACACCCTCGATCTGGCAAACTACCGGCAGATCATCGTCAGCACCGCCGCGCTCGAGCACATCCTCACCCGCGTCAACGGAGATAAAAACTAATGCAAGCCGACAAGATTCTGAAACTCGTCCGTCTGACGGAGAAGTCGAACAAGCTTTCGTCCGTGCTCGGTCAATACACCTTTGAGGTCTACGGCCACGCTAACAAGCACCAGATCGCCGAGGCGGTTGAGCAGACCTTCAAGGTCACTGTCCGGCGCGTGAACACCCAGACCTACCGCGGAAAAAACAAGAAGAGCCGCCAGGGCCGCCCGAGCGTTGGTTCCGATTACAAGAAGGCGATCGTGACGCTGAAGGCCGGCGACAAGATCGAACTCGTCTAACCCCGAGCCCGTAAAACCCGGAGACATCAACATGCCTATCCACTCATTCCGTCCGCTCACGCCCGCCGGCCGTTTTACGTCCTTGAACAAGACGACGGCGGATCTCTCGAAAAAACGTCCAGAGCGCGGTCTCACCGAGACCAAGCACAAGACCGGCGGCCGCAACGTCTATGGTCGCGTGACCTCGCGCCACCGCGGCGGCGGCCACAAGCAGCTTTACCGCGTCGTCGATTTCAAGCGCGCCATCCTCGACATTCCGGCCAAGGTGCAGGCGCTCGAATACGATCCGAACCGGTCGGCCAATTTGGCGCTGGTTGCCTATACGAATGGCGAGAAGCGCTATATACTCGCACCGAAAGGCCTGAAGGTCGGCGATACGATCTTCACGTCGAACAAAGCGACGACGAACGATTTCAACATTGGTAACAACTTCCCGCTGACGATTATTCCGCCTTCGACGCGGCTCCACTGCGTGGAGCTGATCCCTGGTCGCGGAGCGCAGATCGCGCGGGCGGCGGGCGCCGGGCTGGAGCTTGTCGCGATCGAAGGTGATCGTGCGACCCTGAAGATGCCCTCGGGCGAGCTGCGTTATGTGAATCCCAAGTGCCGCGCCACGATTGGCGAGGTGGGCAACGGCGATCACAACCAGCAGTCACTCGGCAAGGCGGGTCGCAGCCGCTGGCTCGGGATTCGGCCGACTGTCCGCGGTATGGCGATGAATCCGGTCGATCACCCCAACGGCGGTGGCCAGGGCAAATCCAAGGGCGGCGGCGGTCGCCAGCAGCTGGTGTCCCCCTGGGGCCAGCTGGCCAAGGGCTTTCCGACGCGTCGGCGTTCAAAGCCTTCGAACAGCCAGATCGTCGTCCATCATAACGGTCGCAAACCGCGCGGCCAAAAGTAAGGCCGACAACTTTTCCTCCCCATGGCACGTTCCATCAAAAAGGGTTTCTTCGTTGACTACCACTTGCTCGAGAAAATCGAGAAGGCCGCGAAGTCTGGCGCCAAGAAACCCATTCAGACCTGGTCCCGACGCTCGACGATTACGCCCGATTTCGTGGGCCACACGTTCAGCGTGCACAATGGCAAAGCTTTCATCGCCGTTTATGTCACCGAGAACATGGTCGGCCATAAACTGGGTGAGTTTGCCCCGACGCGCATCTTCAAGGCGCACGGCGGCATGACGCGCAAGGAAATCTAACGCCTTCCGGGGGTGCAGATCAGCCAGAACGAATTCGAATGACGATGTCTCTTCCAATCCAGTCATGGTACCGCTCCCCCCGAGGTGCGGCACTGGCGGCATTGGCGGTCGGATGTTCGTCCATCGCGCTGGCGGCGACCGCAGCTCCGGCGGCCAGAGTGGCCGCCGTCGAAGCCACGCGGGTGGCCGACCTCGTCATGCTCGACGGCGGCTTCAACGCCAGCCTGCGACAGGGGATGGTTTGCCGGATCGTTCGCGGAACGGCGGACGTCGCCGAGGTGCTGGTGGTCGAGGTCCGGCCAAATTGTTGCGCCGCCCTTATCCTCAGCGTCGCCCCCAAGCAATCGATTCGCGCCGGTGACCTCGCGGCCGTAAAAGTTCACAAAGTCTAAATCAGAATAAAAACAAAAGGGTAGGGCGCGACTCGCGTCACGCCGCTATCGCCGAAGTTCACTTCGGAATCCTCATCACCAACATGGAAGTTCAAGCTCTCACTCGAAACGCGCGCATGTCCCCCAAGAAAGTGCGCGAAGTCGCCCGGATCATACAGGGTCGCAAGGCCGCGGACGCGGTCGATTATCTCATGCTCATTCCGCGCAAGTCCGCGCGGTTGATTGCCAAGACGCTCAAGAGCGCAATCGCAAATGCCGAGAACAACAACAATCTCTCGGCTGACTCGCTGACGGTGAAAAGCGCCGTGATCGAAAACGGCCCGGTGCTGAAGCGCTTCAAAGCCGCCGCTCGTGGTTCGGCCGCACCCCGCCGCAAGAAGATGTCTCACATCCGTATCATCCTGTCCGACGGCGAAACCACCTCCTAATTCACTTCCATGGGCCAAAAAACCAATCCGATCGGTTTCCGTCTTGCCGTCCGCCGCAACTGGCAGTCGCGCTGGTATGCCAGTAAGAAAGATTTTCCCAAGCTGCTGCACGAAGATCAGATCATCCGCGAGAAGCTGATGGAGAAGCTGAAGCAGGCCTCGGTGCCGCGCATCTTCATCGAGCGTGCGTCGAACCGCGTGCGCGTGAAGATATACACCGCTCGCCCCGGCATCGTCATTGGCCGCAAGGGCCAGGAAGTTGAGAACATCAAGGCCGAGCTCGCGAAGATCACCGGCAAGGAAATCCTCCTCGACATCCAGGAGGTGAAGAAGCCCGAGATCGAAGCGCAACTGGTCGCTGAGAACGTCGCGCTTCAGCTCGAGCGCCGTATCGCCTTCCGCCGCGCCATGAAGAAGGCCGTCGAAATGGCGATGGCTCTCGGCGCCGAGGGTATTCGTATCCAATGTTCGGGGCGTCTCGGCGGCGCGGACATCGCCCGCCGCGAATGGCAGCGCAAAGGCCGCGTGCCCCTCCACACGCTGCGTGAAAATATCGACTATGGCTTCTCCGAAGCCCGGACCGTTTACGGAAAGATCGGCGTGAAGTGCTGGATCTGCAAAAAGGAGTCCGACAACAACTGACCTTATTTTAGAATTTCGATTTTGGATTTTCGGTGAGCAGCGACCTTGGTCGCGCCGCGGAATTCGCAAGGATCGAAAGTCCAAAATTCAAAATCGAAAACTCCCATGGCTCTCGCTCCCGCCCGCACCAAATATCGCAAGTCGCAGAAGGGCTCTCGCTCCGGCAACGCCAAGCGTGGCAATACACTCGCTTTCGGCGAATTCGGCCTGCAATCGCTCTCCCGCGGTCCCATGACCGGCCAGCAAATCGAAGCCGCCCGTGTCACGATCTCGCGCCATCTCAAACGTAAGGGAAAACTCTGGATTCGCATTTTCCCGCATAAACCGGTGACCAAGAAACCGGCCGAGGTCCGCATGGGCCAGGGCAAGGGCCCGGTCGAGTACTACGTCGCCGTAATTAAGCCTGGCGCCGTGTTGTTTGAGCTCGCCGGCATTCCGCTTACCGTCGCCAAAGAGGCGTTTCGCCTGGCCGACGCCAAGCTCCCGTTCCGCTGCCGTTTCATCATGCGCGAAGGCGCCGCCGCCTGAGGTCATAACCTGCCAAACGCCCGAACATGACTGCCAAAGAAATTCGCGAACTGTCGATCGCCGAGATCGACACCAAGCTCCGCGAGACGCGTGAGCAACTCCTCAACCTCCGCCTGCGCAAGCAAACCGGTCAGGTCGAAAAGACGCACGAGCTGCGCACACTCCGCAAGGACATCGCGCGCCTCGAGACCGAACTCACGGCCAAGAAGGCGAAAGCCGTTCCGGCTGCCGCCTAAAAATAGAATATCACCATGTCCACCGCCACTCCCGGCCAGCGCAGCGCGCGCAAAACAGTCGTCGGCGTCGTTTCCTCCCGTTCCGGCGACAAGTCGATTAAGGTCGTCGTCCCGTTCAAGGCGCCGCATCCGCTCTACCAGAAGGTCGTGAATCGCCAGACGATCCTGCACGTCCACGACGAGAAGAACGAAACCAAGATTGGTGACAAGGTCGAGGTCATGGAGACCCGTCCCATCAGCCGGCTCAAACGCTGGCGCGTCGTCTCCATCATCCAGAAGGCCGTCACCGCTGACGGTGCTGCGATCACCGAGCTCGATGTAGCTGCGGCTGTACCCACCAAGACAAGACGTGAAGAGGCTTCGGTGCCACCCGAGGGCAAGGCCTGATCCATTAACCAACTCCCTTTCCGGAGGTCCGCCATGATCCAACTCCGCTCCATTCTCGACGTCGCCGACAATACCGGCGCCCGTAAAGCCGCCCTCATCCAACGGATGGGACAGCGCACGCCCTACGCGCACGTGGGTGACATTGTCACTGTCCACATCAAGGAAAGCACGACCGACGCGACGGTGAAAAAGGGCGAGGTCGCGAAAGCGGTCGTGGTCCGCACCAAAGCGCCGATTCGCCGTTCCGATGGCAGTTACCTGCGTTTCGACAGCAACGCCATTGTCATCATCGACCCGACCAACAATCCCAAAGGCACGCGCATTTTCGGGCCCGTCGCGCGCGAACTGCGGGCGAAGAACTTCATGAAGATCATTTCGCTGGCCCCGGAGGTTCTCTAACATGCAGAAATTTCACGTTAAACGCGGCGACCAGGTCGTCGTTATCGCCGGCGCCCAAAAGGGGAAGTCCGGCAAGGTCCTCGAGGTGCTGGCGGCAAAGAAGCGCGCGCGCGTTGAAGGCCTTGCCATGATGAAGCGGCATCTCAAAAAGTCGCAGGAACATCCGCAGGGCACCATTGCCGAGCGCGAGGGTTCGATCCACGTCAGCAACCTCATGCTCCAGTCGGTATTCGACGCGAGCACGAGGCGGAAGAAAGCACCCGCAAACGCCTAAGGCATCGCGCAAAGACGGCGCTTGCCACTTCGGCTGCGCGCCTGCGTTACTCGACGTTTTCCACTTAAAAACCACACTCTAATCGCCTCGCGGTCGGTAATCGCGGGCACAGTCCATGAGCTACGTTCCATCCCTCAAAAAAATCTACACCGACCAGGTCGTTCCCGAGTTGGTGAAGACCCGCGGTTACAAGAACAAACATCAGGTGCCCAGGTTGGTGAAGATCTCGATCAACACGGGCATCGACGCCGAAGCCGACAAGAACCAGATCGCGGACGTCCAGCGCGACATTGCACAGATCGCGGCGCAGAAGCCGGTGCTCGCGAAGTCCCGCAAGGCCATTGCCAATTTCAAGTTGAAGCAGGGCCAGATTGTGGGTTGCCACGTGACTCTGCGCGGAGACTCGATGTGGGAGTTCCTTTATCGCCTAATCGCGGTTGCACTGCCGACGATTCGCGATTTTCGCGGAGTGCCCACCAAGCTCGATGGCCAGGGTAATTATAACCTGGGTATCACCGACCACTCGATCTTTCCCGAGATCACGGTCGAGAACATCAAGAAGCATATTGGCGTGGACCTGACGATCGTGACCACGGCGCAGAGCGATGACGAGGGCCGCGAGCTGCTCCGGTTGCTCGGCATGCCTTTCCGCCGGACTGAAACCACTGCCCCAAAGGCCGCCGCCTAACTCTCGGATTGGCCGATTGCGAAGGGCTGCTTTCCGCGCCCCGCAGCGATACCAGTCCGGTTGAACATCCAATCGAAACAATTTCCGAAAATGCCGAAGACCTCCGCCATAGAGCGTAACAAGAAACGCATCAGACTCGTCGCGAAGTTCGCCGCCAAACGGGCCGAGCTGAAGGCGACTCTCGTCAACCCAGCAACAACCGACGAAGTCTTTTTCGCCGCGCAGAAGAAGCTCCAGAAGTTGCCGAAGAATTCCTCACCCGTGCGCATCCGGAACCGTTGCTCGATGAGCGGCCGCCCGCGCGCATATCACCGCAAATTTGGCGTCTCTCGCATCACGTTTCGCGAGCTCGCCCTGGCCGGCAAAATTCCCGGCGTAATCAAATCCTCCTGGTAAATACTCTGGCCCACGGGGGTCGGATATGACCCGCGCGGCCGTTAACTGAAACATCCACCATGACCGATCCGATTAGTGATTTTCTCACGCGTTTGCGCAATGCCAGCAAGGCCCGCCTCGATGACTGCGTGATGCCGCATTCAAATCTCAAGGAGAGCGTTGCCGCTATCCTCAAAGCCGAGGGTTATGTCACCGACCACGGTACCAGTAATGACGTGCAGGGACACAAGACCCTGGTCGTTAAAATGAAATATGTAGATGGCGCGCCGGCCATCACCGGGCTGACCCGCGTTTCCACGCCCGGTCGCCGTCTGTATTATAGCTATACCGAAATTCCGCGCGTCCTGAACGGCTTGGGGATCGGCATTTTGTCGACTTCGAAGGGCCTTTTGAAAGACGCCGACTGCCGCCGCAATAAAGCGGGTGGCGAATTGATCTGCAACGTCTGGTAAGAAGCCACGCCCATGAGCCGCATTGGTAAACAACCCGTTTCCATCCCCGACAAGGTGAAGGTCTCCCTCAATGGCGAGACCGTCTTGGTCGAGGGCCCCAAGGGCAAGGTCCAGAAGACCTTCGCTCCCGTGGTCAAAGTCACCATCTCCGACAAGAAGGTGACCTTTGCTCCCACCGAAGATTCACGTTTCGCCAAAGCGATGTATGGTACGGTCCGATCGATCGTCGCCGGCATGGTCAAAGGCGTGACCGACGGATATTCGAAGGATCTCGAAATTCACGGCGTCGGTTTCAAGGCCGCCCTCAAGGGCAAGCAACTCGATCTTTCGCTGGGCTATTCGCACCCCATCCTGATGGAAGTTCCGGACGGAATCAAAGTCACCATTGTCGATGGGACGAAGTTGAAGGTTGAAGGAGCCGACAAGCAACTCGTCGGTGCGGTCACCGCTGAAATCCGCGGATTCTATCCCCCTGAACCCTACAAGGGCAAAGGCGTGCGTATCGTCGGCGAGCGCGTTCGTCGCAAGGAAGGCAAGACCGTCGCCTAAGGAGAATATCAATGAACACCATTTCAAAAGCCCGCCTCCTGCAAAACCGTCGGTGGCGCATCCGCAAGAAGGTGGCTGGCACGGCCGCCCGCCCGCGTCTCGCCGTCCGGTTTACCACCAAGCACATTTACGCGCAGGCGATCAACGACGACGCTGGTGCCACGCTGGTATTTCTCTCGAGCCTCGATGCCGAACTGCGCAAGCAGAAGCTCAAGGCAAACCTCGCGAGCGCCAAAACGCTCGGCGCCGCTTTTGCCGCCAAGGCCAAGGCCGCTGGCATCGAATCGGTTGTCTTCGACCGCAGCGGTGCGCCTTATCACGGCAAAGTCAAAACGTTCGCTGAAGCCGCCCGTGAGGGTGGTCTGAAATTCTAAAGCATGAGCACCGATCCTATTTCTGTTCCGTCATCCGAGACGGTCGCGCCCGCCGCCAACGAGACCTCTCAGCCTGTGGCATCCGCACCTCCTGCCGCGGCAGCCGCTCCCGAGGCTCCGGCACCGTCGACAACACCTGCGCCTGCCCGCGAACAGCGTTCACCGCGAGGCCAGGGTGGTGGTGGTTACCGTGGCCAAGGCGGCGGAGGCGGATTCCGCGGTCAAGGTGGACGCGGCCCACGCCGTGACAACCGTGACAAGCCCCAGGAAGGCGACGGCCCGACGATGATCGAGAAAGTCGTGTTCATCAACCGTTGCGCCAAGGTGGTGAAGGGCGGACGCCGATTTTCCTTCGCGGCACTTGCCGTGGTTGGTGATGGCAAAGGCCGGGTCGGCATCGGCTACGGCAAGGCTAACGAAGTCCCTGATGCTATCAAGAAGGGCACGGCGAACGCGCACAAACATCTGGTCACCGTGAAGCTCAAAGGGGACACGATTCCCCACGATGTCTTGGGGAAATATGACGGTGGCCGCGTGATGCTGAAGCCAGCGTCTCCCGGCACGGGCCTCATCGCCGGCGGCGGTGTACGCGCGGTGCTCGAAGCTGCCGGCGTGAAAAACATCCTCACAAAGTCGATGGGTTCCTCGAATCACATCGCTGTCGTTCACGCCACGCTCGACGGCCTCCGCCAGCTCCGGCGTTCGGAGGATATCACGGCGGTGCGCAAGCCCGCTTGATCGCGTATCAGCCGGGCTTGGACCGGCTGAATGTCAGCAAATTTCAATATCCGAGTCTCCGCCGCTGGTTGCGGTGTGAGGCGACTTCCGAGGAAACATTATGAAACTTCACGAACTCAAGAACGTTGCCGGTGCCGTGCACCGCAAGAAGCGCGTGGGCTGTGGCGAAGGTGGCGGCCACGGCAAGACCAGCGGCCGAGGGGGCAAGGGCCAGACGGCACGCTCTGGCGGCAGCATTCGGCCCGGCTTTGAGGGCGGCCAGATGCCGCTTTACCGCAAGCTGCCGCACCGCGGCTTCAACAATTATAATCATCGCATTGAGATGCCGGTGGTGAACATCGGCGAACTCGCCTCCCTCGATCAAGCCATCACCGAGGTTGATATCGCCGTGCTCGCTTCGAACGGACTGATTCGGGGCGGCGAAAAAACGGTCAAGGTGCTCGGGGACGGCGAACTCACGCGCGCCCTGAAAGTCACCGCGGCGAAATTCTCCGCTTCGGCCAAGGCCAAGATCGAGAAGGCCGGTGGCCAGGCGATCGTGGCCTGAGGCCACGTTTTTGGTTTATGATTAACGTGGGCGACGAGGGAAATTCCGCTCCTCGCTCCCGCCAGATCATAAAGCGCGAACCATAGTCATAATTCCAGCTCTCCTCCTGTGTTTTCCGCCTTCACGAATTCCTTGAAAATACCCGAGCTGCGCTCGCGTATTTTCTACACGCTATCGCTGCTGTTTGTTTCCCGGGTTGCGGCGATTCTTCCCTTGCCCGGGATTGACCCGGAGCCGCTGCAGCGGTTCTTCGCGGAACAGACCGCGGGCGGGGCCGGCGCTCTCATCGGCCTGTATAACATGTTCACGGGCGGCGCCCTCACCAAGGGGGCCATCGCCGCACTGGGCATCATGCCCTATATCAGCGCTTCGATTATTTTTCAGCTGATGACGGCGGTGGTTCCGACGCTCAGCCGCCTCCAGCAGGAGGGCGATGTCGGCCGTCAGAAACTGACGCAATATACACGGTATGCGACGGTCCTCATTTGCGTGATCCAGGGAACGTTGCTGCTGCTCGCGCTGAACAATCCGCAGCAGTTGTTTCCCGGCTACGACCTGCAGACCTATGGTTCGATCGTGATCGTGAACAAGTGGAGTTTCATCTTCACGTCGGTCATCTTCATGACGGCGGGTACCATGCTGCTGATGTGGCTCGGTGAACAAATCACGCAGCGGGGCATCGGCAACGGCGTATCGCTTCTAATTACCATCGGCATTCTGGCGGACATCCCGGGAGCAGCCGCGCAGACTTATCAGTTGTTCTTCCGTCCGGTCGGCACCGGCGTTGATCTCGGCGCTCCGCAGGCGATCGTGATGATCGCCCTTTTCATCATCGTGACGATGGGAATCATCGCTGTGGTGCAGGGGCAGCGTAAGATTCCGGTCCAGTACGCGAAGCGGGTCGTGGGCAACAAGGTGATGGGCGGGCAGAGTTCGTTCCTACCGCTGAAGGTGAATTACTCGGGCGTCATGCCGGTCATTTTCGCGAGTGCGATCCTGCTCTTCCCGCAGCAGATTTTCTCGTGGATCGGCAGTGCTTACAACCTGAAGTTCCTCAGCGAATTTTCCCAAAACCTGCTGCACGGGAGTTTCTGGTATTACTTTCTGGATACGATGCTGATCCTGTTCTTCAGCTATTTTTGGGTGTCGGTGATGTTCAAACCGATCCAAATCGCCGACGACCTGAAGAAGTACGGCGGCTACATTCCCGGGGTTCGCCCGGGCGAGCCGACGGCCCAGTTCCTCGACTTCGTGATGACCCGCCTCACGCTGGCCGGCGCGATTTTCCTGACGATGATCGCGATTCTGCCCGATGTCATTTTCTTCGAGTTAAAGGTGCCGCAACGCATCGCTTATTTCTTCGGCGGCACGGGCATGCTCATCACCGTCGGTGTCATCCTCGACACGATGCGGCAGATCGAAACGTTCCTGTTGCAGCGCCATTATGATGGGTTCCTCCGCAAGGGCCGGATCCGCGCTCGCAGTGCCAATCCTCAGTCGGGCATGACGGGCGAGGCGTTGAGCCACGAGGCGGTCATGAAACTGGCGTTGCCGATGCTCGGGTTGCTCGTTCTGGGCACCACGATCTGGGCGTATAAGGCCTTTTTGAAATAGTTCTTTACTCTGGCGGCGATGGCTGGCATCTCCGATCCCTTCGCTGGTTTCGGCCGTGCCGCCAAGACCAGACTGGTTATTCTAGGTACGTCGGCCCCCGTCGTGGATCGACTTCGTTCTTTGAATCTTGAGCACGTCTCTCCGACCGCCCTTAAAGGCCCGGAGATTTCGCGTGTGTCGCGGGCCTTGTCGCCCACGAGTCTTCGCCCGGCTTCGGCCGACGCAAAGGACGCAGCCACTCTGATGCTGATGCGTCGGTGGTTCTTCGCGCGCAAACCTGATGCGGGATTCCTCCTGATGGATTTCCCGGCTACGCTGCTCCAAGCCAAGGTGTTCGATGAATGGCTCGATGCTCGTGACGAGGCACTGAATGGTGTCTACGCCACGATCGGCTCCAACGAGGCTGTCGTTGAACACTATCGCACGCTCGGCCTCTTGATTGAGGCCGACGCACTCGCGCAGTTCGGACCCGATTTATCGATGTCCTCATGACAATTCCAGTTAAGAGCAAGGAGGGGATTGTCAAAATGCGAGAGGCATGTGCCATCGCCGCGACTGTGCTTGAGCAGCTCAAGCCAATGGTCCGGCCGGGCATTACAACCCAGGACTTGGAAGAGACCGGTCGCGATTTGATCGCCCGGTATGGAGCGCGCAGCGCCTGTTATGGCTATCAGCATGGTTCGCGGCGTTACCCCGCGCATACCTGCATCTCGGTCAACGACGAGGTCGTTCACGGCATTCCGTCGTTTCGCCGTATTTTGCGCGAAGGTGATATCGTGTCGCTCGACATTGTGGTCTGGCACGATGGTTATATAGGCGACAATGCGTTTACGGTCCCGGTCGGAGCGGTCGCCCCGGCGGTTGAGAAACTGCTGCGCGTGACGCGCGAGGCACTCGACCTCGGAATCCGTGCCGCGCAGGTAGGCAATCGCATAGGCGATATCTCAAACGCGGTGCAGACCTACGTCGAAGCGAACGGCTGTAGCGTGGTACGCGACATGGTCGGACACGGGGTGGGTACAGCGATGCATGAACCTCCGGAGATCCCAAACTTCGGTCGCCGGGGCACGGGAGACAAAATCAAAGCCGGCATGACGCTCGCGATTGAGCCGATGGTGAACCTCGGCGCTTACCGCACCAAGACATTGTCCGATGGCTGGACGATCGTCACCGCAGATCAATCTCCATCCGCTCATTTCGAACATACGGTGCTCACGACCGAACGGGGGCCTGAAATTCTCACCCTACCTCGCCCGCTTGGCCACTGAAGCATCCGCCTGATTAATTTAACACTCTTTCCCTCTAACAATAAATACACTCCCGGCGTCACCGCGCCACTCCTGAGCATCCGCACAGGAACTCTCACTTAACTACCATCCACCATGCCTCGTCTCCTCGGCGTTGAAATTCCCGCGAAGAAGAAAGTCGCGTACTCCCTCCGTTACATCAACGGCATCGGCCCGACCCGTGCCGATCAGCTCGTCAAAGAAGCCGCGCTCAACCCGGACATGCGGGCACAGGATCTCACCGAAGAGCAGCTGAACAAAATTGTACATATCATCACCGAGCACAAATGGGTGCTCGAGGGTGACCTCCGCCGTGAAATCGCCGCGAACCTGAAGCGGCTCCAGGCGATTAACTGCTATCGCGGCATTCGCCACCGCCGCAGCCTGCCGGTCCGCGGCCAGCGCACCAGCACCAACGCCCGTACGCGCAAGGGTCCGCGCAAGACGGTTGGTGTCACCAAGGCGAAAGTAGTCTAATCCTTACGAACATGGCCGACGAAAAATCCAATCCGAAGAAAGAGAAGCCGAGCAAGGCTGCCACTGCTCCCGTCGAGAGCGCGGCTGCCGCCCCGGCCGAAAAGAAGGCCAAGGGTCCCAAGGGGGGCGACAAGGGAGCAAAGCCCGCCGCTGACGGTGCCGCTCCCGTTGCTGCTGCGTCTGGTGCGTCGGGCGCTCCCGCCGCCGGTGCCCCTGCCGCTCCCGCCGGTGAACAAAAGCCGGTCGAGATGGTGCATGGCGTTGCGCGTCAGCCGACGGCCGAGGAACTCCTGAAGGAAGAAATTGGCGCCATCAAAGTCCGCAAAGCCAAGGGTTCAAAGAATGTCACGTCGGGCTTCGCCAACGTTCTGGCGTCGTTCAACAACACGATCGTTTCCATCACCGACCAGAAGGGCCAGGTCATCGCGTGGTCGAGCGCCGGCAAGTGCAATTTCCGCGGTTCGCGTAAATCCACCGCATATGCCGCGCAGATTGTCGCCCAGGACGCCGCCCGCAATGCGATGGCCCACGGCTTGAAGGACATTGTCATCCGCGTATCCGGTCCTGGCCTCGGCCGCGACTCGGCCATTCGCGCGCTCCAGGCGATCGGCCTGGAAATCACGTCCATCGTCGACGTCACCCCCATTCCCCATAATGGCTGCCGTCCGCGCAAACGCCGCCGCGTCTGAGCCGCAGCGCGCATCTCCCATCGCAGATTTCAAATTTCAGATTATTTAAGTCATGGCTCGTTATACCGGCCCCACCACTCGCATCAGTCGCCGCTTCGGCCAGCATCTGCTCGGCTCGGGCAAGGCCTTCGAACGCCGCGGGTATCCGCCGGGCCAGCACGGCCCGAAAATGCGCCGCAAGGTCTCGGAATATGCCGTTGGCCTCAACGAAAAGCAGAAGCTCCGTTACATCTATGGCCTGCTCGAGCGCCAGTTCCGTCGCGTATTCGAGAATGCCAAAAAGGAGCGCGGCGTCACCGGCGAGCGTTTTCTGCAGCTCCTCGAAACACGGCTGGACAGCACCGTTTACCTCTTGGGGCTCGCCAAAACGCGCTCCTCCGCCCGCCAGATGGTGAGCCATGGTCATATTCGGGTGAGCGGCCACAAGGTCGACATCGCCAGCTATAACGTGCAGCCCGGCGATGAAATCGAAGTCAAGAATACGCCGGCCTCCCGCCAGCTTGCCACCCGCAACTTGGAGGAAAACCGGATCCGCAACGTTCCGGGCTGGCTCACGATGAACCCCGAGACGTTCAAAGCCACCGTCGTGCGTCTTCCGACGCGCGAGGAGATGCAACCAGAGGTGAATGAACAGTTGATCGTCGAGTTCTACTCACGCTTCTGAGGTCACCTCCCCCGACACAATTCTACTCTCTCACTGTCAACTTCCGCCCGCTCACCATGCCAAAACGCCTCGGTAAGTTCGAACTCCCCAGCAAGCTCACGAAGGTCGAGGAAGGCGCTACGCCCACCTACGCGAAATTCATCGCGGAACCCTTCGAAGCCGGTTACGGCCACACCGTCGGCAACTCGCTCCGCCGCGTGCTCCTCAGCTCGATCGAGGGTGCCGCCATTTCCTCAATCAAAATTGATGGCGTCAGCCACGAGTTCCAGTCCATCGACGGCGTCGTCGAGGATGTGACTGACGTTGTCCTCAACCTGAAGAAGATCCTCATCGTCTCGCAGAAACGCGAGCCGATCTCCCTGCTGATCAAGGCGGCCAAAAACGGCGCGGTGACGGCAGCCGATATCCAGCCCGACGCGAACATCCAGATCATCAATCCCGACCAGGTCATCTGCACGCTCGACTCGAGGAAGACCTTCGAAGCCGAGATCGAGATCAAGACCGGCCGCGGCTATTATCCCGGCGAAGCGAACAAGAAGGAAGACCAGCCCATTGGCGTCATTCCCATCGACTCGCTCTTCTCGCCCGTTCGGTTGGTCAAGTACGCGGTCGAGGCGACGCGCGTTGGCCAGATCACCGATTACGACAAACTCATCCTCGAGATCTGGACCGATGGCCGGATCACTCCCGACGACGCCCTGAAGCAGGCGGCTTCCATTCTGAAGCATCACCTCGACGTGTTCGATCGCGTCAGCGAGGAGGCATACGAGTTCGAAAACCAGCAGTCCGAAGTGAGTGAAGAGCAGAACAAGCTGCGCAAGCTCCTCAACATGTCGGTCAACGAAATCGAGCTCTCGGTTCGCGCCGCGAATTGCTTGAACAACGCGAATATCACGACCGTGGGCGAACTCGCGATGAAGACGGAGCAGGAGATGCTCAAGTACCGCAACTTCGGCAAGAAGTCGCTCAACGAAATCAAGGAGAAGCTCGAAGCTCTCGGTCTTTCCCTTGGGATGAAGTTCGACGAGCGCCTGCTCGATACGAAGAAGGAAGGATAAACGAAGAACGCGAGACGTCTGAAGAACGCGAGACGCGAGAAACGCGATCTCATCCCGGCCTTCCGAATGTTCCAAGTCTTCCGCGTCTTTTCCGTCTCACAAGTCTTCGGCCCCGCGCCGTCCGCTGCCGCCCAACGCTGCGACCGGATTGCCGATCGGGAGCCGTCTAATACACACACCTAATGCGTCACAATAAACACCACGCCTCCCTGGGCGTGACCCGCGAGCACCGCGCAGCGATGATGTCCAATCTCGCCGCTTCGCTCATCACACACGGTCGCATCCAGACCACGCTTACCAAGGCCAAGGCGCTTCGTCCTTTCATCGAAAAGGTTATCACCAAGGCCAAGAAAGCCGCGGCGAAGACCGACAAGAAGGACCAGCTCCACCTTCGTCGCCTCGCCCTCAGCGATGTGCGCGACGAGACCGCCATCACGAAGCTGTTCAACGAGTCCTACAAGGATTTCGCGAACCGCAGCGGCGGTTACACCCGGATATACAAGCTCGGCCAGCAGCGCATGAGCGATGCGGCTGAACTCGCGTTGATCGAGTTCGTCAAAGCTGACGACCCCGGCTACAAGAAATCCAAGGGTCGCAAATCACCGAAGGCAAAGCGGAGCGCGAAGCCCGCCGCAGCGGTCGAGCCGGCCAGCTCTGAGCCAGCGGCCGCGCCTGCTGCCGAGGCACCGACGCCCGAAGGCGGGCCGAAGAGTCAGGGCTGAGGATGCCATTCTTCCATTCTGCGAACGCGCCGGGGAAACCTGGCGCGTTTTTTTTGGGACCATTTCAACTGCCGGCCATGGGACGCAGGCGCGGACGCGGCAGCACACGCGAACGCTTGGCGGACGGATGAAACTGGCCCAACTTGTCGCCGTATGTTCGATCTCACGACCGCGGTGGTGATTTACTGTGCGCTGGTCGCGATTGTGTTCCTGGTGGTCTGGCTGTGGTACGACCGGCGTGATCACCGGCGGTTTGAACTCGAGCGCCGGAAAACGACGTTTCACTGCATTCGCTGCGACGCGCTCTATACGGCGACCGCTGGCACCGAGCTCTGCCGTTGTCCCAAGTGCGGTCACGAAAACTCGCGCCTGCGATTTTGAATGCGTGGCGGGGCTGATTGCCTGCGCTCCACCTCAGTGTTTGCTGGTCAATTCTCCGATGTCGCAGAAATGTTTCTCCCTGCTCCTTGGTGCGCGCAACACGCCTGGCGCCGGCCAATCTTTTACGCGAGCCGACGAAGAGCTCAACCGCGCGATCACGTGCCGGCACTTCCCGGACGGCTTCACGATCTTGAACGCAGACGGCGGCTGGTTCGATCCGGTGCAGAAAAGGTTTATCGAGGAGGATTCACGCCAGATTATCGTGTGCGCCCCGGGTCGCGCCCGCCTCCGCCAGTGGTGCGCGGAGCTTTCGCGCGCTTTGCAGCAGAAGGAACTGCTGGTGGTTGAAATCGGCACGGCGTCCACATTCCGTCGCCGGAATCGTCGTCCTTGCGAAAACCGCCGATGACGGCATCGGGCGGTGACGGACGGTTGCCTCTTGTGCCAGCCGCTCGTGCCGACTGGAGTTTGGCTATGGATTACATCGCCGAATTGCGATCCACCATCGGGCAATTGCACCATTGTGAGGCATCGCATACGCGAACCGAATCGGTTAAGCAGATCCTTAATGGGCAAGTGTTGTGGGATGGAAATGTGGAGGTGTTCGCGTTGCTTGGGCACGACCATGCACTCCGATGCTATGCTTGGGGCCATCTCCACGAAGTGGGTCAATGGGAGGTCACCACTGTGCTTGCCATTCCTCCGGTGGTGTCGGCCAGCACTGCCGTCCTGGCGGCGGTTGCGGCAAAAATTCGCGAGCACGAGAGTAGTAGCGGCGATGGTTCATCCCACTGATCGGGCCGAAGACGAGGCTGAAACCATTGAAACCAAGGGGCCGCGGCGAACCCGGTCGCTGAACACGGGTCCATCGCGGTCCGTCCGTTTTGCGGAGTGCGTTGGCCTCCGAATTCCCGTCCACTCGTTATGACCCACGCTGCCGGTTCACGATCAAACTCAGCACCGACCGAGCTGGAATATCTCAACGGAAAGAGCGTTCTTGTCCGCTTCTCGCGCGACCGGCATAACCCGCCTGCCGCGATGCGGGGTACATTGGATATCCGCAGTTCTGCAGATGGTCCCGTCGTCCAGATCGCGCTCGAGTTTCCCCAGATGTTCACGGCTCGGGCGCATCACCAGAATATTCCCCTTGACGATGCAGCGGTGGCTCAGTTGCGCGAATCAGAAGTCGAGGGTACGTTCGCAATCACCGTGGACGAGCGGCTGATTCCAGTGGCGCCCGTTCGGAACGAATGAAAATCAGTTTTGTGGCGACGCAGCGGACGCCTTGCTAGCGGCGGCGCGAACGTAGGCTCAGACCTCCTGACCCCTGGCTGGAATCAAGCTGAACCCACTTGGCGATAAACGAGGCGGAGGTCGGTGGTAGGGAAGCAGGTTTCTGTGGCCGTGAGGGTGGCACATAACTGGGCAATCGTGGCGTCTTGGAGCGG
>JBBRCR010000113.1:0-18937 GCA_038204695.1 Opitutales bacterium
GAACCTCTTGCGACTTTCCCAGAAATTGAAGGCGTGCACCGCGAGGTTCGGGTCAAGGAAAGCGGCAAGAAAGCGGTGATGGCGGTTTTGGCAAAAAACCCCCGGAACAGTGCCGATTTGAGCGCAGCTCTGAACCTCGGCAGATCGTTTTTCGCACGATTCCAAGAGGAGAATGCAAATGAACGAACACTGCTCGAAGAGCTGAGAGATTATAGCCCGTCAGCAAGTGCCGAGGCGTTCGATTCAGTGTTCACAACTCGCGCGTCCGAACGTCCGCAAGACAGCCCGCTGTTTCTCAATCGAGGTGATGCAGGCAACGGTGAAGTTTTTCGTGCATTTTGGGTGAGCTTCCTTGATGCGAAAGAGAACTTCGCTGGTTCAGTCGCTCATGGCTTATTTGGCGAATCATCCGTTGTTGCGCCTGTCAAAGACGGCAAAGGCACGCCCTTTTTTCCGGACGCCATTAAGGCTTACAACAACGGTTCCGGTTGGGTGACAGAGAACTATCCATTCAACGCATTGGACTACGTGCTCGCTGTTGAAGGTGGGCTTGCCCTGCGCGGTGGCGTCGGGCGAACACTGGCAGCAAACTCACGGCGCGTTGCGGCATTCCCCTTTGTTTTCGATGCCGGCGAGGAGCTTGTGGACGATGCCAACGAGGTGAAAGGCACCGCCAGCGCCTTGTGGTTTCCACTATGGGACAGGCCGGTCACCTTCGCAGAGTTGTCGAGCTTCATCACTGACGCGCAGGCCCGGCTGCCAGGGAAAGAAGCGCGATTCAGCGCAGAGTTCATGAGAGCGCTCCACAGTCAGGGAGTGGATGCGGGATTCACCGGTTGGCAGGAATTTCGGTTCAAAATGAAAATCAGCCGCGTGCCGTGGATCACCACCGGAGCGCACATCGAGGCCGCGTTTCGCGAGGATGCTACAAGGCTTAACCGCGCCCTAAATCCGCTCGATGAGAGTCAGTTTATCGACCAGTTTGAGATCAAGTGGAAGGGAGGTAAGGCCGACGCCCAAAGCCCGCACCCCATCCGCACCGCTGTCAACGCCGCGATGGAGACCGCCACGCGCGAAACGACGCCGTATCATTGCCTAGACCTGCTCAACACCGTCTTCCGCGCCTGCCGCCAGATGGCGATTTCCGAATCTTTCCGCGACACGTTGCCCGGCAAACGAGCCCGCTTTTTCCGTCCGCTGCCAATGGAGGACTGGAACGAACTGCGCAAAGAACTCGCCGCCCACGATCCGGAGCATCCCCACGCCGGAGCCGAGTTCCGCATCGCCCGCGCCGTGGCGGCCATGGGGAGCGAAAAGCAGTGCGACGGAACTTTCTCCAGAGTCCTGCCCATGCTCGGCTCGCTCCTTCCACTGAAGCTCGGGCCGGGCAGTTGGTTCTTGCCCACGAAGGGTGACCTCTCAAAGCAAGCCGTCTGGACCGGCGCCGATGTCTGCCACGACCTCGCCGCCGTGCTGGCGCGGCGCTACCTGGATTCGCTCACCGACGACCGGCCCGCGCTCATCCCATCGCACGACAGCCTCGGCGCACGACTCAGCGACGTGTTGCTCTTCCTAAACCGCGAGTTGGACGACCACCTGATCGCCCGCTGGATCGAAGCTCTCAGCCTTATCGGCTGGAATACTGCCGATGTTGATGACGAGCAAAACGTCCACGGACCGGACTCCCACGCCGTCCCGCCCGACTACGCCGCGCTCCGCACACTCCTCGAACTGGAGTGCGAATGGCAGGGCAATGACGCTTCCAAATGGAAGAAACGCCGCAGCCAGCAACCCATCGCTCTGCTCTGTCAGCGCTTCTCCGGCACTCTGCCGCGCGCCGTCACCGAAGCCCTCCGCTGGATTGCCATCTGGAGCGTGCCAAACCCCTACAAAAACGACGCCGAAAAGAAACGTCTCGCTGGGCGCGATATCATCAGCCCAGCCACCATTGCGCCCTCTACCGATGCCAGCCGCCTTGCCGCCGCCATCTGCATCCCGCTCCACCGGCGCGACCGCAGCGCCCTCTACCGCACCGTTTCGATTCCCCAAGCCGACTAATTTTTGAGCCAACCAACCACAGCCACAAAACATCATGAGCAATACACCAGCACTACCATTCACATTCGGCGACTTCACGATCCCTGCCGGCTGCCGCCGCATCTTCATCACCGCCGAGTTGGAACCCTCCAACGGTGACCCGCGCATCCAGCCCACCGGCTTCCCCGACATCGGCCCCGTGCTCTACCCCGACCCGGCGGAGAAAGACGGACTCATCTGCCTTATCGAGTCGGAAGCCTCGATGGCGAACCGATTGGAGGAGGTTTGCTTCTCCAATAAACACGAAGGCTCTTTGAAGAATGTCTTCGCCGAACTGCCTTATCTCAAAGCCACCAAAGCAGGCGAATTGAAAACAACTTCCACGCTCGATGGCCATCGCTTCGCCTCGGATTTCCTCGCAAAGGGCAAAGCCAAATTTTCCGATGCCAGCGACGCAAAGGAGCAGACTCTCGCGGAGCACATCAAGACCACGCTTGGCATGGCAGCCGACGGCAAGACAATGCCCATCGCCAATGTGCCGAATATGTTCCCGCTCGTCCTGAGCCTGGACACCATGTCGCTCATCCACGGCTTCCAAATCTCTAACGAACAGATTTCTTTCGTCGGTCTGCGCATGGCTCGAGCACTGAGTGCATCTGTCATCGGAACGGGCTGCGAGCGCGTCAGTGTTCCCGGCATCAAGTTCAACGTCGGCCAGGTCGAGAGCGAATCCGGTCAGCCTATCTTCCAAAAGCCTCGGATCACCGCGAAGAAGATTGAGGTCCGTTTCTCGATTGATGTTGGCCTGCTGACATCACTCAGGCTCGACACACTTGGCGACAACGGAGCACCTGGCGCGCTTCAAGCGGCGCGTGCCCAACTCCTGCTCGCCATCGCTCTATGGAAAGTCGCAGCGTTCCTCGACCTGCTGAGTGTCGAACTAAGTCTGCGAACGGAGTGCAAGCTGCGGCTAAAGCGCGTGATCAAGAAGGAAATCGTGAACGGCAAAGCAACCGACAACGATGTTGAAACCGTCGTTGCACCTAAAGCCGTTGTGGAAGGTGGTGCCACACCCTCATCCGGTGCTTTCCCCTTCGCGCCTATCGCCGCCATATCACTTGCAGGAGCCGACAGCCTCATTTCCCGCGCCAACCTGCCTGCCAATCGCTCGCCCCTCACGCTGCAATTCGCATGACCACGCTTAAACTCACCTTCCCTTGGGGCCGCTACTACGCTCATCCGTGGGGAATTAATCCGACCCGGCTGCGGGAACCGGAGTGGCCACCCAGCCCGTGGCGACTGCTACGGGCGCTCGTCTCAGCATGGTTCCGCGCTCATCCGGGGCAGGTGCCGAGTGCGGATTGCATCGCGCTCATCGAGACGTTGGGCCGCGAGCTACCACTCATCGGCACGGGCAAAGTCAGCTTCGGCCTCACCGTTCACTGGCAGCCGAACTACGGAGCCGCGGGCACGGAGGACAAAGCCGATGCCAGCTACAAAAACACCCGCCACGAAAACCACTTCGCCGCCGTGGCCGGCTCCGTGTTTTTCCGTTGGCATGGCGTGAGTCTCACGCCCGCCCACGAATCCCTGCTGAAATCTCTGCTCGCGGAACTCAGCTACTTTGGCCGCGCTGAATCCCTCTGCCACGCCGACCTCACCTACACCGAACCAGGCAACGAAACCGGCTGGTGCCAGCCCACCGACGGACGGAAAATCTCCTCCACCTGCCGCGAAGTCTTTGGCCCGAAGCCAAATGACTTTCTCGTGACGGATTTGTGGGCGCGGCGCGATCCCCAGAGCCCACCGCGCGCAGACGATTCAAACGCTCCACCACACCTCGTAGATCAGTTGCTATCCTCCGACATGAAGGCCGACGGTGCCGAATGGCGGTCGTATCAGATGCCCGTCGGCTGGCCGCACAAATACATCGTCCGCACCCCGCGCACCGCGCATTCCACCAGCAACCCCGCGCCCTCGGCCGGCCCAAAGGTCGCGCACTACTTGTGCTTTTCGCTCCAGTGCCGCGTGCCGCTGCTGCCCAAATTTACCGTCCCGCTCAGCGAACAATTTCGCGATGCGGCCAATCACCACCTCTGCAAAGTCCATGGCGACGGCACGCCAAGTTTCGCCCTTTTCGGCCACGAGCGTCCGTCCGATGCCGTCGGCGACCACCAACACGCCTTCTACCTTCCGATGGCAGGAAAAAACGATTCGCATGGCGGCTTGAGCGAGCTTCACATCTGGTGCCCTTACGGATTCACTCAGGCCGAAGTCGAAATACTGCTTCGCATCCCACGCCTGAACTGGGGCGGTGGAAAATACCCCGTGCGCCCCGTGCTCACCGCGATGTCTAAAGTGCCGCCTGATGACGCGCCTTTCTCCACCGGGGAAAAAGCTTACAGGCTCTGGCGCAGCGCCACTCCCTTTGTGCCACCTCGCTATTTTTATCGTGGCAGCGGAGCCAAGGTGAAAATGAAGGAGAAAGACCGACCGGAACTGCAACTCGCCGAGTGCTTGCGGGCAGCTGGCGTCAAGGGCGCAGGAGAAATTCGCCGGCATGCACCTGTCTTCGGCTCGATGCAGGACGAAAGATCGACGTGGGATATTGTCCGCGCCGCCCTTGGGGAGGAGACCGCTGACGGAATGCCGCTGGTCACGGTTCCGACCCACCGCAACGGCAGCAGTGCGCGTCGCGGAATGGAACAACGCATCGGTGCCTTCTACGAAATCAAGTTCGATGAACCCGTCGCTCTGAAGCAACCCGCCTTCGGCCACTCCGCCCACTTCGGGCTCGGGCTTTTTGTGCCGGCGGAAGTCTGAACTCCGCGTTGCGCTCGCGTCGTTTTTGCTCCAAGCACTTCGCCTCCCAACTCCCATCATGCCCGAATGGCTCAATAAACTCCGACTCCCCGCCGACTCCCCCGAGGTCGCCACCTACAAAGCCATTCGCGCCGCCTCCAAGACGTGGTACGCGAAAATCATGGCCCATCCGGGGAGCAAGCCGTTCGACATCAACAAAGCCGCCAAAAAGCTCGGCCTTTCCACCGCGGACGGCCCAATCGTCTTCGAAGACGAATCCGAAATGGCGGTGCTCATGGACTACTTCCTGTTCGACTACCGTCCCAAGCAGCAATCGCTCGCCGAGAGATGCGTTTTTCCACCGGGCGAACTCACCCCCCTGGAGGCCGAAATTCATCTCGCCAATCTCGCCGCGCGCACCTCGCTCTTCGAGGTCACCCACGTGCACAACACCGAGCCGAAAATCCTCCTCCACGACCGCCTGACCCAAACGACACCGGAACTCTGGCTCATCGATCTCCGCCTCTCCGATACCGTCCGCCGCCTCGACGCCAAAGTGCTGCTGTTCACTCGTGTGGTCTCGCTCCGCGGCCTGCACCTGACGGGTGGATCCTCCTTCGTCTTCGATCCGAAACACAAGGGCGCGGTCGTGGACGGCTATCGCCGCGAGATGTGGTCGTTGCCGGAAGCCCTGCGCGACCGTCGCCGCACGGGCCATTTCCTTCGGCTCAATCGCAAGTGTGGGCTGCCCCAGACCTACGCTGATGGTGTGCCCGCCGCGGGCGTCGGCACGGCGTGACGCTCCCGCGATGCCCGAACGGACCGGCGATCTCCACTTCCTCTTTTCCACTCATCGTAGTGACGGGAGCATGACACCATGAGCAGCCAATGGATCTGGGCGAAATCCGACACCCCGCCCAAGTGCAAACTCACCAAGTGGCAAAAACAGGCGCGGGTTGCCGAAGCGGAGGAATTTCTGCGCAGCTACTACCGGCCCACGTTCGTGAAACCGCCGCCGCCGAATCCGAAGTTCAACTACATCGTCGATTTCTCCGTCGTATGGCACGGTTCCTACCTGCGCTTCACGGTAAAATATGCCTGCCCCGGCCCGCGCGCGCTGGCGCCGTCTTTCGAAGTGCCGTTCGCCCGGCTGGGGTATTTCGGCGGGCGTGACTGCTACAACCTTGGGGCCCGGCGCCACAACGACCAGTGGATCGTCCTCGCCGAGGATCTGACACTGCAAGCCGCGTTCGCCGAGATGCGCGCCAACCCGTGGTTTGGCTTCTGATTCAACACCCCACTCTCTCACGATGAACGCACCTCCCGGCATGGCGGCCTTCTACATTCGCTTTCCCGACCTCGGTTTGGCGGAGACCCGAACCCTCTCCACCCTCGCGTCCGAAGACGGACTGCCGGCGGGCAACTACGCTTTCATGGAGTTCTACTGCGACGATCCACCGTGCGATTGTCGTCGCGTTCTCTTCAAGGTCTGGGCCCAGAATCAACCGGGAGCCACGCTCGCCACCATCAACTTCGGCTGGGAGAGCGTCGAGTTCTACACCCGCTGGTTGCATGGCGACAAAGACAGCGCCCGCGAAATCACTGCGGGCTCGCTCGATCCGATGAACCCGCAGTCGCCGCTGGCGCCAATGCTCCTCGGGTTGTTCCGGACATGCTTGCTGCCCGATGCCGGCTATGTCGCGCGGCTCGAGCGCCACTACCAGATGTTCAAAGGAGCCCCCGCTCCAACCCCGTCTGGCCCTCTCCCGCCGCTGCCGATGCCACCAACTGCTCCGGCCTCGAAACCGTCCGCGCCCTCAAGCCCTCAGTCTGCGCCGGCCGGCGCCGGCCGCATCCCCGCAGACCGCCGCGCCCGTTTCGATGAAGTCGCTGCGCTGCTCGAGTCCTTCGGCGGACAGCACCTCGATCCCGAACTCACTGGATTCATGCGGGAACTGTGGGCGCGAATCTGTCGGCGCCGCGATCCCGGCTGTCTGCGCGGCAAGGCCAACGTGTGGGCCGCCACGGTCGCTCACGTCATCGCCCGGATGAATTTCCTGTTCGATCGCGCCCAGCCGGTACATGTGACCTTCGACACGATCTGCGGCTTCTTCCAGGCCAGCAAGACCACCATCGGCTCCAAGGCCACCGAGATCGAACGCACCCACAAGCTCCGTGCTCATAGCGAACCGGGGATCTGCCGGGGCGAGCTCCTGGAGACGTTCACGATGCTCGAGTTGTCCAACGGGATGGTGCTCACCTGGAAGATGGCGCGGCAGATGGGTTACTTGCCACCCGAGGCGAGGATTGAAGACCTGCGGTGACGAGCGTCCCCTCGGCTGTTCGAGAGTTGCTTCCGTCTGCGGGCGGTTCGCGCTCGTCGCGGCCGCACCCGCTCCTTCGACGCAGTAGCGCGCGGACGAATTGCTGCGGGCGCGCCCACCTCGTTTGCGGCTTCTGTCCCGCCCTCTTTGTTTTCGCGTGACGCCGCTCCGCCGCCTCTCCTCCGTTGCCTCATGAGTTTTTCCGTCTTCGCCCATCTCAACGTCGACAAGACCGCCTTCTACCGCGCGATCCTCGGCGTGTTCGTGGCCGAGCGCGCCCGCTTCGTCATCTCGCTCCGCCCGCCCGAAGTCGTCGCCGCGCTCACCCGCGACGCTCAAGATTCAGCTCCCGAACCCCGAGTCGACGACGAAGCCGTCCAGTCCGCTCTCCAGCAACTCCGCGACTGGGGCAATCTCGACGACACGCGCGATAACGCCGACGCCGCCAGCATCGAGGAATTCTATCAACGCCGCCGCCTCTACCAGCTCAGCGCCGCGGGCGAAGCCGCCGAGCAGGCCCTCGCCGTATTCGACGAATACCTACACCGCCCCGGCGAGCTCCAGACCACCGCACTGCACGACATCTCCGAGCTGCTCGACGCGCTCCCGCCGCTCCTCGCCGACACGCCGCTCGATGACGCGAAACTGCATCACCTGCTCAGCAGCCTCGTCGCGCGCTTCGAACAGCTCACCTCGCGCGCCCAGTCGTTCATGCGCGGCCTGCAAAGCACCGTCGAGCTGCAGGGGATCACCATCGAGGCGTTTCTCGGGTACAAGGAGAAGCTCATCGACTACCTCGAAAAATTCATCGGCGAACTCATCGTCGCCACCAGCCGCATCGCCGACTCGCTCCTCCAGCTCGAAGCCTGCGGCGTGGAATACGCCTTCGCCGCCGCCGCCCGCCGCGAGCTCGCCGACGTGCTCGATCCGGCGCCCGACGCGCACGCGACGGCCGAAGCGCGCTGGCGTGACCGCTGGAGCGGCCTGCGCCGCTGGTTCATCGCCACCGAAACCGCTTCGCAAGCCGAACTGCTCCGTGCCCGCGCGCGCTCGGCGATCCCCGCGCTGCTCTCCGCCGTCACCCAGATCAACGACCGCCGCGCCAGCCGCGCCGATCGCGCCGCCGATTTTTCCACGCTCGCGCGCTGGTTCGCCGAAGCGCCGGACGAGGCCGATTGCCATCGCCTGTGGCGCGCGGCTTTCGCGCTTTCTCCCGCGCGACATCTTCGGATCAATTCCGAAACCCTCGACGAACGCGCCGCTCGCGTCGAGACGCCCCGCACGAGCTGGCTCGAAAGCACTCCCATCTGGCTCTCGCCGCGGCTGCGCCAGCACGGTCGCAACGCGAGCCGCGGTCCCGCCAGCGCCACGATCGATCGCTCCGCCGACAAAGCCCGGCTGCGCGAGCTGGCCCGTGAGCAAGCCGCGCAGATCGAGCGAGCGCGCCAGCACCTCGTCGCCGCCGGCCGCTGCCGGCTCACCGAGCTTGGCCCGCTCAAGGAACCCTCATTTCGCCTTTTCCTCGAACTGCTCGGCCACGCCCTCACGTTGCGCTCGGATCGCGGCGGCCCGATCGACGTCGAATCGGCCGACGGCTCCCTGCGCATCCGGCTCGACCCCGTGCCCGACGGCGAGGACGTCATCCTGAGCACGACCGCCGGCGATTTCCGCGGCCGCGATCACTGGATCACCATCGAGCCCGCCCACCGATGAGCTCGGAGCTCAAATCGCCGATTTCAAATGCGCCGGCCTCCGCGCCACCCGCGCCGGCCGCACCGGCGCCGTTCACGCGCCGCGCCGCGCAACGCGCGCGGCTCGCCCGTCTGCGCGAGGAGGCGGAGCCGCTGATCGACGAGGAGCGTCGCACCGCCCTGCGCGCGCTTCTGCAACAACCCCTGCTCACGCCCGAGGGCCCGACTGCCGGCGCGTTCACCCTCGTTCGCCGCCACCGCGCCTGGCTCGCCGACTGGTTCGCCCACTACGCCGACTGGAGCCTCGTCGTCTCCGCAGAAGCGATACGCCTGCGCAAGCAGCCTGCCGATGCCTCCGATCCGACGCGCGGCGCCGTCGAACCCGCGAGCGAGGAGCCGTTCAACCGCGCGCGCTACGTCCTCTTCTGTCTTGCGCTCGCCGTCCTCGAACGCGGCGGCCGCCAGATCACGCTCGGCCGCATCGCCGAGCACGTGACCATCGCGCTCGCCGCCGATCCCGCATTTGCCGCGAAGGGCTTTCTCTGGTCGCTCGACCAGGCCGGCGGCCGGCGCGACTTCGTGCACACCCTGCGCCTGCTCGTCGCGCTCGGCGTGCTCCGGCGCGTGCAGGGCGACGAGGAAAAACTCGTGCACGATCGCCAGACCGATGCGCTCTACAACGTCAGCCGGCCTGTCCTCGCGCTCCTGCTCGCCGCCCGCCGCAGTCCGTCGCTCGTCACCGCCACCGAGGCGCCCGCCCGCCTCGCCGCGCTCCTCGCAGCCTCGATTCCCGACACGCCCGATGCGCGCAATCGCGCGCTGCGCACCGGTTTTGTGCGCCGGCTGCTCGACGATCCGGTGCTCTACTACGCGTCGCTCGACGAGGAGCAACGCGCCTACCTCGATCGTCAGCGCGGTTTTCTCCTGCCCGATCTCTCCGCTGCCACCGGCCTCCACGCGGAGGTGCGCAGCGAAGGTCTCGCGCTGGTCGATCTCGAGGGCGACTGCACCGACTCCGGCCTGCCCGAGGAAGGCACCGAGGGTCATCTCACGCTCCTGCTCGCCACGTGGCTGGCCGACCGCCTGCGCCGCGGCGATACCGCGCCTGTGAGTGTCGAGGCCCTGCGCCAGCAAACCGCGAAGTTCATCCGCCAACATCGCCATCACTGGCGGCGCGAAGTCACCGAACGCGGCGCCGAAACCTGGCTTTCCGAACTCGTGCTCACTCGCCTCGCCGGACTCAAGTTGCTCGAGCGCACCGCCGATCAGATTCGGCCGCAGCCGGCGCTCGGTCGTTTTGCGCTGCGACCCACGACAGAGCTCGCGGCCGTCGAAGAAACGGCTGAGCTCGCCTTCGACTCATGATTCTCCCCGACGCCCCATTGTCCGCCGCATCGGACGCGCCCGCGCGGCCGTCGCCAAAGCGTTCCGACCGCTGGCAGCCGCTCCGCAGTGGCGTGCTGAATCTCTACCGTTTCGACTACGAGGAGTTTCATTACGAGGACGGCCGGCTCCTCCTGCGCGGCAACAACGGCAGCGGCAAGTCGCGCGTATTGGCGCTGCAACTACCGTTCCTCCTCGACGGCGAGGTCTCGCCCGCGCGCGTCGAGCCCGATGGCGATCCGGCGAAGCGCATCGAGTGGAACCTGCTCATGGGCCGCCACGCGGACCGCACCGGTTACACGTGGATCGAATTCGGCCGCTGCGATGCCGACGGCACCGCGCGTTTCCTGACGCTCGGCTGCGGACTGCGCGCGGTGTCGGGCCACAGCGGGCTGCACAGCCACTGGTTCTTCATCACCTCGCAGCGCATCGGCCGCGACCTTTTCCTGCAGACTCCGCAGCGTACTCCCCTCGGCCGCGACCGCCTCACCGAAGCCATGGGGGCCGCCGGGCGCGTTTTTCTCAAGGTGAAGGATTACCGCAGCGCCGTCGACGTGGCGCTCTTCGGGCTGGGGCCGCGTTTCCTGCCGCTGCTCGAACTGCTGTTGCGTCTGCGCCGCCCACAGTTGTCGAGGAAGCTCGAGGAGGAGGAACTCTCCAATGCGTTGAGCGACGCGCTCCCGACGCTGCCGTCTGCCATCGTCGACGAGGTGGCCGAGTCCTTTCAGAGCCTCCAGGCCGACCGCGAGCGGCTGCGCGAGTTCACCTCGGCGCAAGCCGCCGTCGTGTCATTCCTTGGTGAATACAGCGCGTATGTACGCCTGGCCGTGCGCCGGCGCGCAAAGGCGTTTCGCGCCACGCACAGCGCCTGCGAATCGGCGCAACGCGCGGCCCGCGAAGCCCAGGCGCGCTTCGAAGCCGCCGAGGCCCAGCTGGCCGCGCTCAACCAGATGCGCGCCGGGTTCGAGACGCAGCTCGCCGGCGCCGAAGCCAGCGAGCGCACGCTCCGCGAAAGTCCCGAAATGCGCACCGCCGACGAAGTCCGGCTCGCGGAGGAGCTCGCGAACAGCGCCCGGAAATCCCTCGCCGAAGCGACCGCCGATGAGCAACTCGCCGCCACGTCTTTGACCCAGGCGCAAGCCCGCCGGCGGCGAGCCGAAGACCAATCCGCCGAAGTCGCGCGCGAACTCGGCGAAAAGCATCGCGCCGCCGACACCGCCGCGCTGAACGCCGACCTCGCCGACGCTCACCGCGCGGTCGTCGCTCCGCTCCCCGCTCAAATTTCAGACCTCGAGTTTGAAATCAGCGGCAAAGCCGCCCCCGCCCTTGACCGCGTGATCGCGCAGCGCGAGCGTGCGCTCACGGTGCTGCGTTCGCGCGAAACCGCCGCCGCCGAAGCGGAGCGCCGGTTCCAGACGGCCGACCAGGAACGCCGTCGCGCCGAAGAGGCCGCGAGCGTCGCGCGCGAGGAAGAACACACCGCCCGCGCGGCGCTCGAGAGCGCGGCGGAAACCCTCGTTGCCGCCTATGACGATTGGCGCGGCGGAGCGCAGCATCTCTCGCCGCCGGCGGCGGAGACGTCCGCCGATGCGTTCGCCACCTGGGTCGAGCAGCGCCAGGGCGCGAGCCCACTGCGGCGCGCCATCGCGGCCGCGCACAGCGACGCACTCGCCGTCCTGGCGAATCGCGACGCGGCGCTCGCCCGCTCCGCGAGCGATCTCGCCACGCGTATCGGAGAACTGGCTACCGCGATCGACCGGCTCGAGCAGGGCGACACCCCACCGCCCCCGCCGCCAGTCACCCGCCGCGCCGATCGCTCCGGCCGGCCCGGCGCGCCGCTCTGGCGCGTGTGCGACTTTCACCCCGATGTACCGGCCGATGCGCGCGCCGGCATCGAAGCCGCACTGCACGCCTCGGGCCTGCTCGACGCGTGGGTGCTGCCCGACGGGCGTTTCTCGCCGGAGGTCGAGGACACGTTTCTCCTCGCGGCCCCGAACGACTCGACGACCACAGCAACGACGACGACGCAGCGGAATCTCGGTGATGTGTTGACGATCGCGATCGATCGCGGCGATCCCGCCACCCGCGAGCTCGCGAGCGAAACCCTCCAGCGGACGCTCGCGCGCATCGGCTGCGGCGACGACGCGGACGGCGCGCACTGGATCGCGCCCGACGGCCGCTGGCAACTCGGCCCGCTCGCCGGACGCGCATCGAAACCGGCGGCCGACTACATCGGCGAAAGCACGCGCGCCGCTGCTCGCCGGCGGCAACTCGCGGAGCTGCGCGCGCAGCACGACGAGGCTTCCGCCGCGCACCAGCGCATCGAGCGTGATCGCGCCGCGCTCGCGCAGGAGCGCATCGCCGCGGCCACCGAAGTCGCGCGCGCGCCCGCGGACGAGCCCGTGCTGCGGGCCGGCTACGCGCTCGAGACAGCGAGCATCCGTCTATCGGATACGCTCTCGGCCAGCGAGCGCGCCACCCGCGCCGCCGACACGCTGCGCCTCGAGCGCGACGAACGCGCGCGAGCGCGCGAGCGCGACGCCGCCGATCTCGAGCTTTCCGCGTGGCTCGGCCGGCTCGAGGCGCTGACGGCGGCCACGCACAGCTACGGCACCGCGCTCGCCGGGCTCTGGCCGACGGTGCGCCATTGGGAAACCATCGCCGCCCAGCTCGCGGCGCTCCAGCAGCAGACCGCCGAAGCGCAGGCCGGGCTCGACTCGCGACGACAGCGCCGCGAGCAGGCCGCCAGCGCCGCCGAGGCGGCGCGCCAGCGTTTCGAGACGCTGCAGGAAACGCACGGCCAGGAAGTCGCGACCATCCTCGCGCGGCTCGCCGCGGTCACGGCGGAGGTGTCGCGATTGAAACGCGAGCTCGACGCGAATCGGACGCAGCAGCTCACGCAAACCGCAGCGCGCACGAAAGCCGACGGCGATCGCGCGAGCGCCGAGCAGCAGCGTGGCGCTCACGAGGAGCAGCGCCGAATCGCAATCGCGGGCCTGCAACGGCTCGCCGAACAGCGGCTCCTCGCGGAAGCAGACGCCACGTTGCGCGACATTGACGCCGAGGAGTGGAGCGTCGCACGCGTGGTCGAGCTCGTGCGGCACCGCCTCGAGGCGGCGCTGGCCGACACACCCGACGACGATGCCACGTGGCAGCGGCGGCAGGACGCGATTCACGGCCACATTCAGGAACTGCGCGACCAGCTCATCACGCACGGCCATCCGCCGGAGACGCACCAGAGTGACGAGATCGTGCTCGTGCGCTGTGTGTTTCAAGCGCGGCCCCACACGATGACGGAGCTGCGCGACGCGTTTGCCGGCGAACTTGAGGAACGCGAGCGGCTGCTGCAGGCAAAGGAGCGCGAGATCATCGAGAATCACCTGCTCGCGGAAGCGGCGGTGGAGTTGCAGAAGCTGATCCGTGCCGCCGAGTCGTGGCGCGCCTCGGCCAACGAAGAGCTCAGCTCGCGGCCCACGAGCTCGGGCGTGCGTTTTCGTTTTCAATGGGAGGCGGACACGGAGATTCGCTTTCACGAGATCCGCCCCGTGCTGCTGCGCAAAGGCGAGTTATGGACGCCGGCGGAACGAACGGCGCTCGCGGCTTTTTTGCAGGGCCGGATCAAGGCGGAGCAGGACGCCGATGAATCGGCGTCGTGGCGCGACCAGCTCGCCAAGGCGCTCGATTACCGGCGCTGGCATCGCTTCGTCGTCGAGCGCCAGCAGGAAGGCCAGTGGCGGCGGCTGAACCGCGCGACCTACGGCACGGGTTCCGGAGGAGAGAAGGCGCTCGCGCTCACGCTGCCGCGTTTCGCCGCGGCAGCGGCCCACTACAAAAGCGCCGCGAAAACCGCGCCACGGTTGGTGATGCTTGACGAGGCTTTCGCCGGCATCGATCCGACGATGCGCGC
The DNA here is from genome assembly GCA_038204695.1 of Opitutales bacterium. Taxonomy (GTDB): domain Bacteria; phylum Verrucomicrobiota; class Verrucomicrobiia; order Opitutales; family Opitutaceae; genus ER46. Next base: position 14,145 of record JBBRCR010000113.1, read on the forward strand.
GCAATGCATGGGCGTGCTCACGCAATTCGACCTCGATGTGATCATGACGAGCGAGCAGGAGTGGGGTTGTTATACGACCGTGCCGGCGCTCGCGATTTATCACCTGACGACGCTGCCCGGTATCGATGCGGTTGCTGCGACGCGATGGGTTTGGAACGGACGTGAGAAACGTCAGCGCGACGCGGCGATATCGCCGGCCGCGGCACCGGCGGAGCAACCGGGCAACAGCACCGCCGCGCCGTTCGATCTCGTCCGGGAAGACCCATGATCGATCGCGAGCGCCTCGTTCGACTCTTCAGTGGCCCGGAGTTGGAGCCGCTGCTCATGCGCATGCGTCGCCGGCTCGAGCGAGGAATGCCGCTTTCCGGCACGATCGTGCTGACAGAACTCGGATCGAGCCAGATCGAGGCCATCGGCGCGCTCCTTGGCCGCTCGCCCGCCGTGATAGGCGATCGCTGCGTCAGCGTGCCGCTCGATGACCTCGCCCAGCAGCTCGCCGAAGCGGGCATTTGCCGTTCACTCCGCGCAGCCGTCGAGCAACTCACCGGACCGGTGGAAAACACCGCGGCGGCGCGAGACGAGCGCGACGCTGCATGGTCACATGTCTTCGACACGGCGCCGGAAGCGCTGCGCCGCCCTCCCTTTGCCGTCTGGCTCGATGGTTTGAAGGCGTCAGGCGGGCTGAAACGGCTCGCGCGGTCCTCCCCTGTGGCGGCGAAGAGTCTGCTGGCGCGCGTGGTGCAAGTCACGAGCGGGCTCCCGGCGGCCGGCGAACCCATCGCCTCGTTTGCCGCGACGCGGCTGGGCAATGCACATGGGCTCGACCCGGGCACTCCCGTCGCGACGCTCGCGCTCCGCGCCGCCGCCCGGCTCGGCGGAATCGAATTCGACAAGGAAGACGCGGAAACGCGGCGCGCGGTGTGGGCATCCGTCGGTGTGATGTGCGACGAGCTCAGCACGCCGGCACTCGTCCTCAATCTTCCCGCCGCCGGCGATACGCCGCTGGGCCGGATGTTGCGCACGGCGACGGGCGAAGCGGAGCCGTTGCACGTTTCGCTCCGGCTGCTGTTGCGGTGGCCGCTCGCGGGCGACGCCGCGCTCGGCGACCGGGAGGTTTTTGTGTGTGAGAATCCGACCGTCGTCGCATTGGCGACCGCCCGACTCGGCCGCCGCTGCGCGCCCTTGATCTGCGCAAATGGCCAGTTTGCCACGCCCCTGCTTGTATTGCTCCGTCAACTACGCGATGCGGGGGCGCGGGTACGGTATCATGGGGATTTCGATCCGGCCGGGCTCGCGATCGCCCGCCGTGTCATGGCGGAGTCGGGTGCGCAGCCCTGGCGTTTCGGTGCGGCGGAATATATCGCGGCACCGAAAGGCGAACCCTTCGTCGTTCATCCCGGCCCGACGCCGTGGGACGCGCGGCTGCGCGAGGCGATGAGGGCAGACGGCCGTGCGGTACATGAAGAAGCGGTCTTCGCGACGCTCGCCGAGGATCTGGCTCGCGGTGCCGGCCCGCCGCCCTAACTGTCGGCGCCCTCCGTCCCGCTTCACCCCCGTGAGCGTTTCCTCCAGCCCCGATGAGCCTGTAGAGCCTTTGCCCGCCCGAATGCTCAACGAGTTCGTCTATTGCCCCCGGCTGTTTTACTACGAACACGTCGAGGGCGTATTTATCCACAATGCGGATACACGGCGCGGGGCGGCACTGCACAAGCGCGTCGACGCCGGCCGAGGCGCACTGCCCGCCCCCATCAAACCCGCGGCCGCTTCCCCTCGCCTGCAGGAATCCACCGAAGCCGAATCCGCAACCCCGACTCCGGAAGGGAGCGACGCCCCCGCCCGCAGCCCGGAACCCGCCGCCAGCCAGGAAGTGATCCACTCCCGCTCCGTCTCGCTGTTCTCCGACCGGCTCGGCGTCACCGCGAAAATGGACCTCGTCGAAGTGCGCTCTCCCGGCGCGCCCGGCACCATCCCCGATCTCTTCGCCCCGCTCACCGTCTGCCCCGTCGACTACAAGATCGGCTCGCCCCGCGAGGGAACCGCCGGCCCGGAACTCTGGGACACCGACCGGATGCAACTCGGGTTGCAATGCCTCATCCTCCGCGACAACGGCTACACCTGCACGGAGGGCGTCATCTATTACCGCGGCACCCAGCAGCGGGTGCCCCTCCCCATCACCGGGGACCTGGAGCAATGGATCCTGGCGCAAATCGCGGCCGCCCGGCGGGCCACCCTCGGTCCGCTCCCACCGCCGCTCACCGATTCACCCAAGTGCGCGCGCTGCTCGCTCGTCACCATCTGCCTTCCCGATGAAACCCGGCTGCTCCACGAGGCGCCCGCGCATCCCGACGACGAGGATCTGCCGCCCGCCCAGGAATTATTCGGCTTTGCCCGCGAATTCGGCGCCGTCCGGGAACTCCCAATCCACGAGCGCGCCGGGGACTCGATTTCCTCCGGCGCCGCCGCGCTCCCGGCGCGACGGCCGCCCCGGCGGCTCATCGCCGCCCGCGACGACAAGAAGCCGCTTTATATTGCGACCGCCGGAGTCAGCCTCGGCCGCAAATCCGAACTCGTGCAGGTGCGCGAAAAGGGCGAGGTCGTCGCGGAGGTGCGGATCAGCGACCTCAGCCACGTCGCCGTGTTCGGCGCGGCATCAATCTCCACTGCGCTGCTCCAGACCCTCTGCGAAAAGGATATTCCGGTCAGCTACTTCTCGAGCGGCGGGGTCTTCTACGGACTCACCCGCGGCCAGAGCCTGAAGAACGTATTCACCCGAATCGCCCAGTTCGGCGTCGCCGCGGATCCCGTGGAAACGCTGCGGCTCGCGCGCTTGATGGTGAACGGCAAGATTCGCAACCAGCGCAAGATGATCATGCGCAACCACAGCAGTGCGCCGGTCACCGTCACGGAACGGCTGAAGTACGCGGCGCAGGCCGCACTGGAGGCGGAGAACATCGGGGAACTGCTCGGGATCGAAGGTTCGGCCGCGCTCGTGTATTTCGAGAATTTCGCCGGCATGATCAAACTCGGGGAGAACAACGTCGACGAGGCCATTCTCGGGGACGCCGGCCAGGGCGAGTGCGCCTCCGCCGCCACGACCGCCGCGGGGGGCAAGCGCGACGCCGCGGGCCAGCAGTTCTTCTCGTTCGATTTCACCCGCCGCAACCGCCGCCCTCCGCGTGACGCGGTGAACGCGTTGTTGTCCCTCGGATACAGCATGCTCGCACGCGACTGCACGGTGGCGGCGCACACCGTCGGCTTCGATCCGTATGTCGGCTTTTATCACCAGCCGCGCTTTGGCCGGCCGGCGCTGGCCCTCGACCTGATGGAGGAGTTCCGGCCGCTGATCGCGGACTCGGTCGCGCTCACGTTGATCAACACGCGCGTGATCAGCCCGGCGGATTTCGTGCGCGCGGGCGACGCCGTGAACCTGAGCGCGGAAGGACGGAAACGGTTCTTCAGCGCGTACGAGCAGCGGCTCAATGCCACGATCGTGCACCCGGTGTTCGACTACCAGGTGAGGTACCGGCGGGCCCTGGAGTTGCAGGCTCGACTGCTGGCCAAGGCGCTGACGGGAGAGATCGAGCAATATGTGCCGTTCACGACGCGGTGAGGCGGGGATGGGGACATTTCCGAATTGGTGCCGGCTGGAATTCTTTCCGGTCCCGATGAATTTCTTGCGGTCAGTTCTGGTCCCGCCAAGGCGTGAGTCACAGGTGACGCCGGGCCCCGCTTCACCCCGAGGGTTCCAGGATCGGCCGCAGGGCTCTGCCCATGCCCGCAGGGAGCGCCAGGCCGACCTTGGCCGGCCATCGTGCTCGTGATTCGTAAACTTGCTTGTAATCGAATCATTTCCCTCACGCCCCACGCCACACTCCTCCGAACCGAGCCGCACGGCGCCGGCGACGTTCTGCAGCTCGAGAGCTTCCTCCGCTTCCTCGGTTCGACTCCTGTTCAGATCCGGATTGATCCCAATCCGTGTGAACAGGAGGCAGCGGAGGAAGATCAAGCCATCGCCCGTTTCCTTTGGAATCAATCCTGACCACCACTCGGAGATTCACCCCGCGCGGAGCGAGCATCGACTTCTGGAGTGACACGGCCCGGCTGCATCGCAAGCTGCTGCGAACCCAACCGTCATGCGCCACACCTACATCGTGAGCTATGACATCGCCGATCCGAAGCGATTGCGGAAGGTGTTTCGCGTGTGCCAGGACTACGGGAATCACCTGCAGTATTCGGTGTTCGAATGCGACCTGAGCGCCACGGAGCGGGTGGAGTTGGAGGGCAAGTTGAAAGCGGTGATTCATCATGACGACGATCAGGTGCTCTTCATCGGGCTGGGCCCGGCCGAGAGCCGGGGGGATCGGCAGATCACGGCATTGGGCCAGGCGTATCATCATTTCGATGAACCGTGCTATGTGGTGTAGGTCGAAACGGGGCGAGCGGCAGTGGCGGCGGGATTTTTTTGGGAAAATGCCCGCGAGCGGCAGCATGGTCGCACGCACCGGCACCCCACTCGCGCATTGGGGACAAAAGCTTTATGCAAAAATCGCCAGCGACGGGCCCGCCGGAAGAGCCCCGAAGATCACCTCGCTCGCAAACCCGCGTGGCCATCCCTGTCCTTCGGTCAGTTGCAAAAGTGCCATATCCGCGCTCACCCGAGCGCGGCCCCGTTGAAGCCAAGCGTCCGGACTTCACAGATGGGCCGAACCACGGGCATATCCGCGCTCACCCGAGCGCGGCCCCGTTGAAGCTTTCGCGATGCCTGTGGACTTGAAAAGGAGACCGAAATATCC
>JBBRCR010000114.1:0-18884 GCA_038204695.1 Opitutales bacterium
GCGAAACGGGCAGGCGCATCACCTCACTCTACGAGAACGGCCAGTTGGTGCCGGACGAAATCGTGGTGCAGCTGATCGAGAAAAAACTCGCCGAGGCCCGCGGGGTGAAGGGGTATATCTTCAAGGGGTTTCCGCGCACGCTCGTGCAATCCTATATTCTCGACGGACTGCTGAAGAAGCACGGCTCCTCGATCTCGCAGATCATCGAAATCGAGGTGCCGGTGCTCGAATTAATCCGGCGGCTCGATGAGCGCAGCAAGACGGCCAATTGCATGCCGTATGACAACAGCACGTCGAAGATTGTGAAGCGCCTCCACGAGCATGAAAACAAAACCGTGCCGGTAATCGCTAAATACAACCAGCTGCATGGTGTGATAAAAATCGAGGGCATGGGCACGTTCGACGAGGTGTTTGCGCGCAGTTCCGCGGCGATTGAGAACGGGCTCCGGAGCATGCGGTAGGTCGCGTAACCGCGAGCCGAATACGCATTGCCGCCGCTGAAAACGAATGGCTCGAGCGCCAGGCCCTCGACGGGCTCGGGACCGTGGGCTGGTCGAACGGGCGAGTGGACAAGTCAGACCTCCTGAGCTCGTTGCGAGCTCATATTTGAGGTGGCGCCAGTCTCCGACGGGCGTGGCGCCCCTCTTTTGACTGACGTTCACCAGTCGAAGATCGGCGCTACCGTGGCTCGCGCGCGTTCCACGTGTTATCCCATTGTGCGCCGCGGATCAGGATGTCGGAGACAATGTCTGAGACTCATCCACTCGCTCGCGCTCGCAGCCACGAAACGCCTTCAGACTTTTCGGCGCTGCTTCGGGTTCGTGTTCTTCGTAGCCGGTGACGCAACCGGTTCCTTCACATTTTGCACCGGAAACCGGGCCCGGAGTTGCGCACTGAGCGCCGCCAGCAGCCGGGCGTGCTCCGGATTGGCCGCGAGATTCTGGTTGTTCTGAGGATCGCGAACGGAGTCGTAGAGTTCATACTCCGTTTTTTCCCCGTCCTTCGTCCACTCGACGAAACGCCACGCCGGCGTCCGCATGGCGACGCCCAGCCAGCCGCTTTTCGGGTACCAACTGAACGCGGCGTCATTCACGTTGGCGGCTGGATTGGCGAGCACCGGCTGAAGACTGCGCCCTTGGAAACCGCGCTCCGCGGGAAGACCGCACAACTCCGTGAGCGTCGGCGCGAGGTCGACCGACTGCACCAACGCGGTGGAGCGCTGGCCGGCGGTTTTCATGCCGGGCGTGGCGATGATCAACGCGTTGCGCGTGGCGCCTTCATAGTTGTTGTGCTTCGCCCCCCACCACGAGTGTTCACCCATGTAATAGCCGTGGTCCGTCCAGAAGACGACGATCGTGTTTTTCGCCAGACCCGTCTCGTCGAGCGCACCCATCAAGCGGCCCACCTGCGCGTCGACATAGCTGATCGCAGCGAGATAACCCTGCAGGCACTGGCGCTTGTATGATTCGGGCAGTTCGCCCTTGGGCACGCCGGCGTACCAGCGAAAATCCTGTCCGGAAGTGGCGGCAAACGCGGGTGCGCCCTTCGGCACGAACTCGTTCTTGGCCAGCGGCAGCTTTGCCGGATCGTAGAGGTCGAAATATTTCTTCGGCGTGATCCAGGGCACGTGCGGGTTCGCGAATCCGACGGCGAGGAAGAACGGCTGCCCCGGGTTTTTCGCGTGCGAACGGAGTTGATCGATTGCGTTTTTCGCCGTGTCGCCGTCGAGCAGATCGTCGTCGCCACAATCAACTGCCTCAAACGCAGGCACAGCGTAGTTCGGAGCGCCTTCACCCTTCGCGGGTGGCGTCACACCTTTGTCCTGGTAACTTTTCCTTTTCGCCGCGACGGCGGCGCGGCTGGCGGCGCTGGCGCGCGGTTGTTTGCTGTGCCACGCCGGGATCGTCCAGGAGGCATCATCATCGATTCCGACGTGATAAACCTTTCCGAGGCTGCGGGTGTGATAACCGTTATTCTTGAAATGCTGCGGCAGCGTCGTGATGTCGGGCATCGTCGTTCGCAATGTGCGCCCGATCTCGAAAATGCCTGTCGTCGCAGGGTAGCGGCCGCTCAGCATCGAGATGCGCGATGGCGAGCACAGCGCCTCTTGCACGTAGCTCTGCATGAAAACCACGCCGCGCTTCGCCAGCGCATCCAGGTGGGGGGATTTGACCGTGGGATCACCGTAACAGCCGAGCTGTGGACGCATGTCGTCGGAGGCGATGAAAAGAACGTTGGGCCGGTCGGCCGCCAGCGAGACTGTCGCCAGGGCGATGAGGAGAGGGATGGATTTCATGGCAGTGAAAGGACGTAGTTTGTTTGTTTTCGATTCGCTCAAGGTACTCGGAGCAGAAAGAGAGCATCGCGCTCACCCAGGGTAACCAATCCACTGACCGACTCACCGTTGTTCGTCCGGCGATCCTGGGTCGATACGGCTTGCAACCGCTGATACCGGCGACCGGGCGTGAGCGCGGCGAGGTCGAAAGTGAAGGGCCGGCGCGAGGGATTGGCCAGCACGAGCCCGTGTTCAAATACTCGATACATGGCATCGGGATGGGCGTGCACCGTGAGCGCGGAGACCGTGACGGCTTCGGAGCCGTCGAGCGTGAGCGTCAGATCGACACTAGGCGACCGCACGTCCTGGAAATAGAACGTGGAAGTGAAGGCGCGCTCGTTTACCCAGGACATCGAGTGAGCCGGCGGCGTCACGTCGGTTTCCCGAAGTCCGGCGCGGACGATCTTCACGTCGCCCCAGAATCCCTGGTCGGTCGTGGCATTGTCCTTGGGGCCGCAATCGGCAACGAACTTTAGCTGCACGCGCCGTCCGGCGTAGCGGTCAAGCGGGACGGTGCAGGGAATCCACGCGTGGGCCTTCGTGCTGCGTTCGAAAAGCGGCGTGAACGCTCCGGTCCCATTTTTCGAAACCTCTGCGGCGAGCACCTTGAACCAGACGCCGTCCGAGCGTCCGGGCGCGCGGTCACTCATGCCCAGAAAGAACCGGAGTTCGGCCGCGGCCGGGACATCGACCTCACGTGTCCAGAACACGTAGCCTTTGGCGTCGAGGTACGGCGGATGGATCGAGTAGGCGGGCAGGGTGCGATCGCCGATGGTCGTGCGCGGCTGCGATTGCACGCGGGCGCCGGTTTCCCGCTGGAGCGACTCCTCGGGCCGGCCGCGCAAACCGGTGCCAACCTGGTCCGGTGCACCGCGAATGAGATTGAGCACGCCGCCGCTCAGCTCGCACTCAAGGAAGCGGGCCATTTCGGCGGGGTAACCGGCACGGCGTTCCGCCTGCGCGGTCAACTGCACCAGCAGATGCGGACCCTGCGCCGGCAGATCGCGAATCGTGAACGTCAGCCGCGACGCCGCCGGATCGCTCGCCTGGACCACCACACCGCGATCCGTGGCTCGCACCGTAACCGGACCGCCGATACGGCGCGCCAGCTCTGCGCCGACTGCCGCGCGGCCGGCTGCCGCAAGCAAATCGGGTGCGGCGGCCGCGAGATGCACCGCCAGGCCTTCCGGCCGGCCAAGCCACCCTGGCCGGTGAAGCGTGCCGGCCCGCAGTTCATCCCAGATCCCGAATTTCCGATCGGGATCGCGGGCCGGCGCCAGGGAATAGCACACCGCCGCGTCCGTGAATTGCGCCGCCGCGAAAACAAGTCGATGACGCGAGAACGGCACCTCCGGATTCTGGTGTTCTCCCGGTTTTCCCGGGACCGCCTGATTCCATTTGTGATTAATATAGCTGAAAGCGGGCGGGTGCGCGTTAGCCGTCCAGAACGCATGTCGGTTCAACCCGCCCGACCAGTCGTCGAAGGCCCAGTCCTGCAGGTTGGGGAAGCCTTCGCTCTCGATTCCATTCAGAAGGGTGAACGCGCGTTGCGAGCGGCGCCCGCCGGGGCCGAGGGCGCCGTCGCCCTGGATGATCCGATTCGGACCGAAGCGTTCGCGCAGCTGGCGGGCAAACGCGATCATCCCGATCCCGTAATGGTTGACGCCGCCGAGCACGCCATGGTCCAGCACGCCATCACCATCGGTGTCGCCGTGGGTTTCGTTGAACATCACGTCGAACTCGAGTCCGTCGAAGGCCGCGAGTTTCCCGCCGGGTCCGAACCAGCCGGCGAGATCGTCCACGAGCCGATCGGCGGCGGTTTTGCCGGCGGCATCGCGCGGGCAGTGAGTGGTGAAGTTGTAGTACCACAACAGGTGATTGGTTTTGCCCCATGGGCCTTCGACCTGATGAGCGGCGGCGCGCGAGGTGCCGGCAGGGAAGGCGAGCGGCTTGGTGCCATAGCAGCCGCGGCGTACTCGAATCGTGCCGGCGTTTCGATCAACCGCGACGAGCTGGACCTGCTCGCAGTGATTCCAATCGTGCCGGCCGTCACTGGTGATGCCGAAGAGCGCGATGTCGTCATTGGCGTTCTTGTACCGGCCGGTGTTCACCTGAAAATCGGAGGCGTCTTTCACCTTGATGGTGGTCTCACCCGTTGCTGCGGGCACATCGCCCGTGATTGCGGTTGCCTGGCGATGGATCCAGTGACCGGGAAAAAACTTCTCGGCGTGGTAGCGGGGGTCGCGGGAGTTGCCGTTGAAATGCAGCAACACGACCTGATCGGGATGCTCGCGCTTGAACCGGGTGAAAAACTCGGGATTGCGCAGTTCGCGGCCGAGCACCTCCTCGTCGAGCGCCTTGCCAATGATGCCCATGAGCCGGCTGAAATCGGCGTCCCACGACTCATAGCTGGTGCCGGGATTCGCCGCCTGGCCCTCGGTGGCGCGAAAGAAGAACGCGCGCGGGTAGTTCGGACCGAGGATCTTCAATTCGGATGCCGCCGCCGCGGGCGATTGACTGGGCGCGCTGGCCGCAAAAACACCGCGGGAGGCGCAGGCGACAACAAGGATCGAAAGCAAGAACAGTTTTGGACGGAACATGGGAGCAAAGACGCTCAGCCGAGCGCGGTTATTACAGGCGGTGTCATGGCGGCGGATAATGAAGTTCAAGCGCGCAATGTCACGACGGCACGAACGGCGGATTTGGCGACACGGAGGAAACGTGGCTGCGAGCGCCAGCGAGTGGATTTCGAAATTGCGAGTCGTCAATTCATCCACTCGCTGGCGCTTGCGGCCACGATGAGCAAGGACCTAAGCATGGTTAATCGAAGTGCGAAATATACAGGCCAACTGGGGCAGCCTCAGACCATTCAGCCGCAAATTTCACAGACGGGCACAAATTCAGAAAACTGTCTTTATCTGTGTTTACCTGTGCCATCTGTGGCTGGCTTGAAATCGGCCCGTTTGAGTTCGCCAAAACCGCCGGGCAGGCCCTCCAGGTGGCGTTGCAGCGCGCGCTTCATCTCGGCCAATTTCGCCGCGTGTGCCGGGTCCGCCGCGAGGTTGCGCTGTTCGCGGGGATCGTCCTCGAGCGAATACAATTGATCGCGATCGAAGTATGCCGGCTGCGTGCGCAGTGCGGCCATTTCGTTGTTGTTGCCGCCGATGTGGCCGAAGGCCGGCTGCCCCGGCGGCCGTGAAACGCCCTTCATGTGCGGCGGGTTGTTCATGAGGGCGAAACGCTCCGGTTCGGGCGGATAACGCAGGGCAATGAATTTCCAGTCGCCCTTGCGCACACCGCGCGTGAAGCCGAGCTCGAAGAAGATCGTGTCGTGGATCGGTTCAGTCCGCCCCTCGAGGGCGGCGCGAAAACTTCGCCCGTCGAAGAAATTTGCCGGCGCGGCCACGCCTGTCAGGTCGAGAATGGTGGGCGCGAAATCGAGATTGGTGACGCGCACTTCGCAGTTCCGTCCGGCGGGGAAACCGCCCGCGCGCCACACGATGCTCGGCGCGTGTGCGGCCGATTGATAGATCGAGCCCTTGCCGTCCTGACCATTGTCGTTGAAGAAAAAAATGATCGTGCGATTTAGCTCACCGGTGGCCTCGAGTTTTTGCCGCAGGGCACCAATGGCATCGTCCAGCCAGAGGAGGTTTTCGCGATGGCGGCCAGTCGATTTATTTTCGCGCAGACGCCGCGCCCGGTCGGCGCGCGACGGCAGGACGTTCGGTGGCGTATCCAGAATACCATACGGCGTTAGCCGCGGGTCGGCGTTCCAGGACCGCTCCGGTGTGTAGGGTGAGTGCGTGAGCGTCGGCGCAAAATAAAGGAAGAATGGTTTCCCCTTGCCGGCGTGACGGCCGATGAAATCGACGCCGGCCTGCGCGACCCAGTCCATGTTGTGCACGCGCAGCACCGCCGGGTTCAGTTCATCGGCGTTGCCCATGTAGATACCGCCCGCTTCGTCAAAGCCGGCCTGACGAAGGGCATCGCGCTCCACGCGCTCATTGTGCTTCAGCATGGCTTGGATCGCGGGTGCTCGCGGATTGGCATTCGCGGGCGGGCGTTTGCGGTCCGGTACGTCGACGACGTGCTGTTTGCCCGCGATGCCGGTGACATAGCCGGCCTGCCGCAGCAGCTTTGGCAACGTGACGTCGCTGGCGGTGATCTTGGAGTTCCAGGCCACGATGCTCATTCCGGCGCGCTCGGTTTGCCGCGTGAACAAGGGGTTCGTTGCACGGCTCGCGTACCGCCCGGTGAGACAATTGTAGCGGCTCGGCGTGCAGACTGGCGAAACGATCTGCTGCTCCTGCATGAGGGTGCCTTCCGCCGCCAGCTGGTCGAGGTGTGGCGTGAGGTTTCGACCGCGGCCGGCCGCGGAGAAGTTCGACATGTCGGCATGCATGTCGTCGGCGATGATGAACACGATGTTCGGCCGCGGTTCGCCCGCAGATGCCGGTTGCGCCGCAACGGCGCAGGTGAACGCGCTGGCGCCAATTACGAGCGCGAACCCGAGGCGGGCGGCGGTGAGAATGTTCATCGTGGAAGAGGAGTCATCCGACCATTTAATCATCCTGCGGTCGCCACGAATATGCCCACCCGCGGGCCGCGAGCGATAACGTCTGGCCGCCCAGTTCCACCGTCACGGCGGTGTCGTTGAAGTTTTCGAGTACCCAGCTGCCGTCGGAAAATAGAACGAGGCCGACTTTTTTCGGCCCTTTCAACGTTGTGCGGAAGGGCTTGAGCAGCGGCGCGCGGAGCGTCTCGACTTCGGCGGACGGCAGCTCCAGCAGTCCCTTGGGATTGTCGTGCACCGGCAGAACGAAAACGTTCGGCGCATCGAGGCGCACCTGACCGGAAAGTTTTTCGCGGAGCCCGTCGGTGATGAGCACGGGTTTACCGGCGGCGACAAACGCGGTGAGGCGCGCGGCGAGTTGCGGATCCTTCAACGCATGCATCGAGAAAAATGCCGCCGGAGCGCTGCTCGGAAACTCGTGGCACGGCAGCAAGGGCAGTCCGAGCATCCCGAGAAAGTTGCCGGCGTAGCTCTCCTTTTCCGGATGGCTTGCGATGGGCTTGTAGGCCGCAATTCCAACCGCGGTGCGACGACGCACTTCGGCCGCCACGCGCTGCAATTCGGGAATATGCTGGCGCAGGACCTCGATGTTGCGCGGCCCGGTGTCGCGTTGCAGCCCGCCATAGGAGAAAAGCGTGGAGGCGCGGGCTCCGCCCAAAATCGTCTGCCGTGCCTGCTCGATGTACGTGTGTTCGGTCGTGCCGAGTGAATCGTACCAGCCGCCGCCACATTTCTCGCCGCCGATTCCGCCAAGCCAGCGCATGATGAACGATGCCGCGGTCGGCGGACAGCCGCCCCAGCGCTGGTCACCAAAGTCGCGGGTCTCGGTGCCGACCCAGATCCCATCGAAGTCGGCGGTCTGCCCGCGCACGTCGTAACCGCGTTCGTGAAACCGGTCGTACCATTGTGGATACTTGATGATCAGTCTGGCCCGGGGGTTCACCTTTTGCGCCGCTGCGATCACGTATCGCCGGGAGAGCTGCCCCATTAATTCGCCGCGATAGTCCTCCCACGTCTCGCCCGATACGGGAAACGTCGTGTCGCCAATCACCACGCGCCGGGCGCGCCGCGCGGAGTCACATTCCGGGCACGCGCAGTCGGTGAACCAAAAGTCGTCAATCATGATCTCGTCGAAGAGTGAGGCGCAGAATTCGAGCGCCGCTTTCAGATTTTGCTGGGTGGCGGGATCGGTGTAACACGAAATATGTTCTTTCCAGCCGGTGGACGCCTTCCCTACGCGCGTGGTGGTGATGCAGCCGGAGACGTCGAACCCCGCGGCGCGAAACCGATCCCGCGCACGAACCATGATGGCGCGATCGATCTGAAAACCACCGCGGAACGTCTCGAGGAAAACGCGGGTGATGGCGGTCTGCTTGCACCAGTCAATCGCGCGTGCGATGCCCTCGTCCGAACCAAGGTGTTCGCGCACGTTTTGCGCGGTGAAGAGCGTATTGAACTCGTGGATCTCGCGCGTGCGGCGGCCGAGTTCCCACAAGTCTTCGGCGGCCCCAACCCGCGTGAGGGAAAGAAAAGCAATCAACATTCCGGCCATCGCGGAAAGCCGCGATCGGGCGATTCGTATATACAGTGTATTCATGTCCGGGAAGTCCACTCGCTGGCGCTCGCAGCCACTACGAGAGCCAGGACCTAAGCATCGTCGATTGAAATGTGAAATCGACAAGCCAGCTTGCTTACATTGTGAGATGAGTGGCTTCGCGAGCTTCGCGGCTTCGCGTGAGAAATGTCGGGTAAATCGATACACGTCCACTCGCTGGCGCTCGCAGCCACGTGAGCCAGGACCTAAGCATTGTTGATTGAAGTGCGAAATCGACAGGCCAGCTTGTCTTGCTTTGTGAGCTGAGTTGTTCGCGAGCTTCGCGGCTTCGCGTGAAAAATGTCTGGTAAGTCGATACACGTCCACTCGCTGGCGCTCGCAGCCACACTCCGGCCGGGCGCGAACCTTACTTCATCATCGCTTTCAATGTCGGCTGCATGGCCTCGGCCCAGATTTTGTAACCCGCGGCGTTCGGGTGCAATTGGTCCGGCATGATGCTGTCGGGAATCTTGCCGTCCGCACCGAGGAACTTCGCGTTGATGTCGAGAAAACGGACGTTCTTCCCGTCGTCGAGTTTGGCGAGCTGCGCGTTGACGGCGCGAATGATGTTCATCCGGGAACTGCCATCGTCGGTGACCTTGCCTTCCTTGTCCTTGCGCGGGCCGCGCGGGAAGACGGCGAGCACGAGCACCTTGGTGTTCGGCAGTTTCTTCCGAATCATTTGCACAATCTTTTTTTCCGCCGCGGCGATCTCGGCGGCGGTGTGCGTGCTGGTGTTGTTGGTGCCGAGCATCAGGACGACCACCTTCGGCGAGATGCCGTCGAGTTCGCCGTTCTCGATCCGCCAGATCACATGCTGCGTCTGATCACCGCCGATCCCAAAATTAGCGGGCTGATATTGATCGTAGTATTGCTTCCAAACATCCGGAGCCTTCGTCCAACCTTGGGTGATCGAGTCGCCAATAAAGAGAAGACCGATTGGGCCTGATTTGCTGCGCGCGAGAAATGACTCGTGCATCTGCCGGAAGCGGCCGCTCGGATCTTTCTTTTCGATCGCGGCGGACGCGTCCGGTTTGGCGCTCTTGATCGCGGTGGCGGGCGTTTGGGCCGTGGCGACGGCAAGGCAAAGTGCGAGGCTGGCGGCAAGCAGGCCGAAGCGGCGTTTTTTCATGAGGTGAGTCGAGGTGAAGCTGGGTTGAGCAGATGCGCGAGCGGAGTCTCGCGCCACGTCGTCGTTGTCGATTCGACGCGCAAAACGCGAAAACAAAATCCAACGTGGCTGCGAGCGCCAGCGAGTGAATTTTCTTGTTATCACTATGAACATTTCCACTCGCTGACGCTCGCAGCTACGAAAAGGTCCACTCGCTGGCGCAGCTACGAAAGCGATCGCAGTTCCGAAAGTATCCACTCGCTGGCGCAGCCACAGACGGGGCCGCTTCAATTCGGAGTGCGGTCCGGCTCGGCGTGGCATGAGCGTCTCGCCCATGAATTCAAAACATGAACACGTGAGCTGTTCGTTTCCTTATCGTCTTCGGGCGACAAGCCGAAAGCGTTCGATCGTGTATGCATCGACTCGCTGGCGCAGCCACGAAGGTGAACGCCGTCACGATCGAAACGTCCCCGCTCGCTGGCGCGCTCCAGTTGCGAGGTATTCGCCGTTACCTCGAGGCCTCCACTCACGCGCGCTTATAGCCGACACGATCGGAACTGCGAATTTCGCGAAATCGTTCCGGGGCGGAACTGATTGGGCGATCAACGGTCCGCGCGACGCTGATGCGAGCTCTTGCAGCGTTTGTCTGTGTCTTCCTGGGATTCGTCGCGCGCGCAGCGGTCCAGCGCGCCGAGATCAACTTCGAGTACGTTCGCGACCTTGCCGTCAAGCGGGCCGCCGAGCCGTACCGCGCGCCCGAGGCCAGGCTTCCGCCGCGGATCGCGAAACTCACCTACGACGATTACCGCAAGATCGAGTTTCGCCGCGACCACGCGCTCTGGGGCGCCGGCGGCCTGCCGTTCCAAGTGCAGCTTTTCCCGCGCGGCGGATTGTTTACGGACCGTGTCACGCTGCACGAATTCAGCCGCACCCATGTGCAGGTCGTTCCGTTCGACGCCGCTCATTTCAAGCTCGGTGATATTCCGGATTTGCCGGCGCTGCCCGACAATCTGGGATACGCGGGTTTCAAGCTCCTGCATCCGCTGAATCGCCCGGACGCGTTCGATGAAGTCAGTGTTTTCCTGGGTGCCAGCTATTTTCGCGCGCTCGGCGCGGGACAACACTATGGACTCTCCGCTCGCGGTCTGGCGCTGGACTCCGGACGGCCGGACCGCGCGGAGGAGTTCCCGCGTTTTTCGGAATTCTGGCTGGGTAAACCCGAGCCGAAATCGCCCGGCGTCACCGTGTACGCGTTGTTGGAGGGACCGAGCGTGGCCGGAGCGTTCGAGTTTATCGTCACGCCGGGCAAGGCGACGTTCACCGACATTCGGGCCGCGTTGATTTTCCGCGCCGTCGGCAAACTCCCTGGTTTCGCGCCGCTCACCAGCATGTACTGGTACGGGGAAAACACGCGACGTCCGGAAGGCCACATGCGCCCGGAGGTGCACGACTCCGATGGCCTGTTTGTGCGCGATGGCGAGGGGGTGCAGAGCTGGCGGCCCCTGCGCAACCCGACCGCACCCGTTTCCACGGAAATTCCGGTCGAGCGGCTGAGTCGATTTGGGTTGGCCCAACGCGATCGCCACGTGCAGGCCTACGAAGACAGGGAGGCGCAATATGAGCGCCGCCCCACCGCGTGGGTCCAGCCGCGCGATGGCTGGGGCGCGGGTGCGGTACATCTGGTGGAACTTCCCACCACCAACGAATACGCGGATAACATTGTCGCCTACTGGGTGCCGAGGGAGCGGCCGCTGCCCGGAGCCGTGCTCGAACTCAACTACCGACTCACCTGGGCCAGCGTCGAACCAGCCGATGCGCCGCCGGCGCGGGTCATCGCCACTCGTGAGGGAGCCCGGCCGGGCGATGCGCAAGGACGGCTGTTTTGGATCGACTTTGTGGATCCTAAAGCCGCCGAACGCCTCCCGGGCGGCGCCACCGTCGAGGCCGACGTGAGTGCGGGCGGCCGGCTCGCCAGGTTGAAGGTCGAGCGTTACGCAGAAATCGGCGGGTGGCGGGCGGCACTGGAAATCGAACCCACGGAGCCAGCAAAGAGCCCCATGGAACTACGCTGCCGGTTGCGCGACAAAGAAGGCGTGTTCAGCGAAATTTGGCTCTACCAGTGGAAACCTTAAGTGAAACGCAAGCGAGAGTGCCTGTCGTGCCTTCCGATCCCGCTTGGGATGCCGCCTTCCTGCGGGTGGAAAGCTATTTGCGGGCGCATCACATCGAGAGTCGCGTCCTGCTGAACCATCTCACCGCGGACATCATCAGCCGCACCCGCGCGCTCGCCGAAGGGCGGTCAGGCGACGAGATTATGGGCCTGGCCCTCGAGGTGACCGACGCGCACATCGGTCAATGGTTCGCGCGGATTTTTCCCGATGGAGATCCGGGCGATGAACGGTTTCTCGCCCGCGGCCGGCTCGCACTCCTGCTGGCTGATGTTCCCGGCAGGTGGCCGCAGCATTTTCTTTCGGCGGACTCACTTCCGGAAGAAATGGTGGAGGCGATGCGAACGTGCACGTTTCAAGCGGGCCCGGAGCTTCGGTTCACCAACATGCCTCCGACCCCGATCGACACGCTGTTTGGCGACGAGGCGGATCCGAAGCGGCCGCCGGCGAAACGTTTCGCGGTTTTGCGTACGGTCTTGGGCAGTCTCGCGGTGCTCGGGTTGGCGGGGGCGGCAGCGTGGGCGACATTCCTATGAGCCGGCCAACGCCCGCCATTTCCAGGCTGGAAGTGGATCCGCGCGTCGCGCCGCGCCGCCGGATGCTCGTCGCTGCATTGGTGCTTCTGCTCGTGGCCCCCGCCGCTCTTACGATGGCGGACCTTCACTGGCGCGCCGGCTACACCGCGTGGAGCATCGCCCACCTGTTTCTTTTCACCGTCCTGTTTGCTCATGTCGCGTTTGGCGCGTCGCAAGCGATCATCGGTGGGTTCGCGCGGCGTCGCAATCGCGTGCGAATTCTCTCGACGCTTCCGCCCGACGACGGCCAACCCCTGCGCGTGCGCACCGCGGTTGTGATGCCGATCTGCAATGAAGAGGTCGGCCGGGTGATGGAGGGCATGCGCGTGATCTACGAGTCCGTCACCGTCACGGGGCGTTTGCCGGAGTGTGATTTTTTCCTGCTCAGCGACTCGATGAACGCGAACAACTGGGTGGAGGAGGAGGCGGCGTGGCTCGCGATGACGCAGCAGCTCGGAGCCACCGGCCGGATTTTTTACCGCAAGCGCCGCATCGGCACGAACAAGAAGGCAGGCAACATCGCCGATTTTTGCCGGCGATGGGGGCGGCATTATCGGTACATGGTGGTGCTCGACGCAGACAGCATCATGTCGGGGGCGGGAATTGTTCAGATGGTCCGCGTGATGGAGCAGAACCATGACGTGGGCATCGTGCAGGGGGTGCCGTCGCTTGTGAACGGTGAGACGCTGCTGGCGCGGCTCCAGCAATTCGCGAGCCGGCTCTATGGGCCGGTGTTTGCCGCCGGCCTGAACTACTGGCAGTTGGGCGAATCCAACTATTGGGGACATAACGCGATCATTCGCGTGGCGCCCTTCATCCGTCACTGTTCACTCCCCGAATTGCCGGGGGATGGTCCGTTTGGCGGCCGCGTGTTGAGCCATGATTATGTGGAGGCGGCGTTGATGCGTCGGGCTGGCTGGGCGGTGTGGCTCGCGACGGACGTGGAGGGAAACTATGAGGAATGCCCCGCGAACCTGATTGACTTTGCGAAGCGGGATCGCCGCTGGCTGCAGGGCAACCTCCAGCACGCGCGGCTGATTTTCGCGCGAGGGATCCACCCGGTTAACCGGCTGCATTTCACGCTCGGGATCCTGTCCTATCTCGCTTCACCGCTGTGGCTCGCGTTCACGATCATCTCGGCGGTGATCGTCTGGCGGATTGGCGCCACGGGGCTGACGCTGCTTCCGCGGGTGAGCTTCATGCCGTTCCCGGGTTGGACAGCCGCGGGCGAGGCGCTGTGGCTTTTCGGCTTCACGATGGCCCTGCTGATCGTGCCGAAGCTCGTTGCGTTGCTCGATCTTCGCTCGCGACCGGCCGATGTCGCGGGCTTTGGCGGATGGCGAAAACTGTCCGCGGGTGTGCTGCTCGAAATGGTGCTCTTCACGCTGATCGCGCCGATTCTGATGGCGTTCCACACGAAGTTCACCGTGCTGACGCTTTTGCGGCAGAGCGTTTCCTGGGGGACACAGCGCCGCGGCCGCGCGGGTGAGTCGGCTTGGGGCGAGGCCGTATCCGCGCACAGTGGACACACGGCGGCCGGCGTGGCGGGGGCGGTGATCGCGTGGCAACTCAGCCCCGCCATGGCCGCGTGGATGTCGCCGCTGCTTGCCGGGCTGCTGCTTTCGATTCCGCTCTCCTACGTCACCGGGCTGCTGAGCGCGGGCGCTTTTTTCCGGAAGCGCGGGTTGCTGCTGACGCCGGAGGAAAACCAGCCGGCCCCTGAACTTGTCCAACTGGAAAAAAACCTCGCGCTGCGTCCTGCCGCCGAGCCCGACGAGGCACGCTTGAGGTCCGATTATGGGTTGTTGCTGGCGGTGCTGGATCCGTACGTGAACGCGGCGCATGTGGCGCTGTTGCGGGCGAAGGACGATCTGCCTCCGGCCAGCGAGGAGCGTTTCGCGGCGCTGCGTGTGCGGTTGGTCCGGGAAGGCCCGGAAGCGCTGCCCGCGGCGGAGAAGATCTCACTGCTGACCGATGCCCAGTCGATGAATGCGCTGCATCACGAAATCTGGAGCGCGCCCGACTTGGGTTTGCACGAATGGTGGCAACTCGCGCTGAAGCATTACGCCGTGATCGCACCGGCGCCGCAGACGGCCTTTCGCGCCGCGTAATGGCTGCGAGCGCCAGCGAGTGGATGGGTGGAAGACGCGGAAGACTGGGAAGACATGGAAGACTCAGAAGAGTGGGAAGACATGGAAGACGCGGAAGACTGGGAAGACATGGAAGACGCGGAAGACACGCTGGCGCTCGCCGCTACGGCGCAGCTTTGGATCACCCTCTGACCAGTCGCAGCAATCCGAGGAACGCCCCGATAATCGCGAACGTCACCAGGCAACTCGCCGCAAATCCGATGGTGTCCGTCGCATCCCAACGCGTGAATTCCCACGACGATCTCGGCCGCAATTTGAGATGATCGAAGCGCCCCGGATTGCGCCGCGTCTCCTCCAGCGCGAGCAAATCCAACTGCGGCGTCGCGCCGACCGGTGTTTTCATCTTTCCGAAAAACTGATCGACCACGGCGCGGTCCGGCAAACGCGTCAGCAGGCTGACGCCGAACAGCAAGACGAGCGGCAGCAGCGCATCGACGAGGAACCGCCCGGCCAGCCGGCCGCCCGGCGAGAAACCAACCACGTCGACGCCCACCGCGCGCAGAATCACCAGCTCGGTGTGCAGCCGGCCGCGGCCCTCGAGCGGACTGTCCATCTGCGTGGGATCGGACCGAACCACCCTCTCGAAGTAAACCGGAACAGGGCGGCCGACGGCATCCACCGTGCGCACGGCCAGCGTCGGATGCTGGCGCAGCGCCGGCACGTGCTGCGCGACGAGCGGGAAAACGATATTGATTACGGCCGAGCCGATGACGGCGGTCCACACCGCCGGCGCGGTGAGTCTCCGCCAGGTGAACATCAGCAGAATCGACGCGCCGAACGGCACGTTGATCGTCATGGCAAACTGGAGAACAGTGTAGACGTCCGACAGTTTGGTCGCGACGAGCACGCCGAGAATCAGGGCGACGACCAGTGTGCGGCGACCGGCGCGGACAACTTGTTCGTCGGTGGCGTGGCGCCGATACGCGGCGTACACGTTGCGCGCGAAGAGGGCCGATACCGCCATCGCCTGCGCCGCGACGGTGGACATATTCGCGGCGAGCACTCCGGCGAGCATCAGGCCGAGCAGGCCCGGCCCGAGCAGCTGCCGTGACATCGTGCCCCAAACGGTGTCGGGATCCGCGAGGGTATTCGCGCCGGAGAACATCACCAGCGCGATCAGTCCGCAGAACGCCCACATGATCGTGACGATGCGTTTGCCGAACGTGCCGGCGACAGCGCCGAAACGCGCGGCGAACTCATTGCGGGCGGAACTCGCGATGCTCATGTTGTGGGGCATCGCGTGCGCCTGCAGCACCGTGGCGAAAAAGACCGCGGCGATCGTCCAGCCGGTGAAATCGGACACGCCGGCGGCGCCGAAAAGGTTGAGCTTGGCCTCGGGCAGCGTGGCGCCGAGTTGCTGCCAGCCACCAATTGCCGCGAGCCCGGCGGGGATCAGCATGATCGAGAACACGAGGATCAGGACGCCTTGGAAGGCTTCGTTCAGGGCGGTGGCGGCCATGCCCCCGAGGACAATGTAGATCCCCACCGCGAGCGTATAGATGATATAGAATGACCACGGTTCGAGCGCGGTCACGTAGTTGTTCAACTCGCCGCGCACGCGTCGCTCGCGCAGGTCGGCGAGCGTCGATTCGTCGTCGGCGGCGAGCTTGCCTTCGCGCCTGGTGTTTTCGAGCCGCGTCAACTCGCGATAACCGTTGACGGAGCGCACCTCGCTTTCGGTCCACGTGGCCTCGGGTTTGGTCACCAGCGCGGCAGAGATTTTATACGATACGAGGTTGCCGAACGCCATGCTCACGGCGACGGCCATGATGATTTGGAAGCTGGCGTAGAACAGCGCGAGCCGGCGGCTGCCGAGCCGGTTCTCGAAGATGTCCGCCATCGTGGTGAGCCGTGCCCGCCGGTACCACGGGAACATGAACCAGTAGTACGGATTCAGAAAAATCATTTGAAACCCCACCCATACGCCCGAGATGCCGTGCTGATAAACGAGACTCGACGTGCTGACGGTATCCGCCGCCGCCACGGAATTGCCGAAATTCAGGAAGAACTGGTAAACCTTGCCGAGTTTGCGGCCGGCGAGGAAGAAACCTTCGCCGCTCTTTGCGTGCTTGGCCGCGACTTTTCCCAGCGCGATCAGGACGGCAAAGTAGGTCGCGAGTATGAGGTAATCGAGAGCGTGAAGGCTGGACATTGGCCGGGAGTTTCTGGGGCTGAAAAGCGTGCAGGGCGGCGTGGTTTGGTGGAGAGCGCGTCAGTCACGGGTAAGGACGGACGAATCCTTGAGGCGCAAGAACGCGAGCGGGTTGTCCTGTGCGACCGCGGTTTGCATGGACTCCGGCAGCGCGCGGAGGCAGGCGATCTCCTCGGCGTAGGTGCTGCGGAGCGAGAGGAGCCCGTCCGCTTCACGGGCGACAAAGGTCTGGAAGGGAGTATCCGAACCCCAGATCAGTTTCTGTGGATACGCGTTGGCCAGCGCGTGGAGCACCGACGTGGGATCGCGGTAATCCGCCGCGAATCGCCGCGCCGGCTTCGCGATGAACGCCATCTCGCGCACCGCGCCCTGGCAGTGAATCCGGTGCGCCGAGCAGTCGAACCAGGTGTTCGGCCGTTCCGCCACGCGGTCGAGGTAGACGCGGTCGAACCGGCAACTGTGAGCGAGGCAGAAACGGAGCTGCGGGGTGGCCTCGGCGATTCGGAGAAGCAACCCGGCTTCCGACCAGGGGTCGTTGGCTGCCACGCTCGAATGGATGAGAAACGGCAGATCCAGTTCCTCCGCGAGCTCGAGGAAACAGCGGCCGGGGCCGAGTAGCGCGCCCGCGTCCGCCTGGATCATGGTCGCCTGGAGCTTCAGCCCGTAGTACGGAAAATCTCGATACAACGCGCGGAGGTGGGCCACCTGGGCGGCTGGTTCGCGCATCGGATCGAACATGACAAACGGAAGCGTCAACCGGCCGAGGTCGGGAAACTGCTCGTGGATTTCGCGCAGCATCCGCTCGTTCTCGAACGCGTAGGGCACTTTCTCCGGTCCGCCGGGAACGAGTTTGCCGTGGCGCATGGCGGCGAGATCGAACCACGCCGTCGCCACCATCGGAAACACCACCCAGCGGTCGATGCCATGGCGGCGGCCCTCGGTCACCAGGGCCGGCAAATCCTGGGCGTACGGATAGAAACCGTTGAGGTAAAAGAAGAGATCCGCGCCAATGTGATTGTGGGCATCGATGAGCACGGCGGGTTCGCGGGGGGCGTTCAGTAGCCCTTGTCCCAGCGCGGTTCGATGTTCTCGGCGATTGACTCGGAAACCCACACGTCGGTGGGCAGCGTCTGGAGCAGCGACTGCGGCACAAGCGGCGTGACGGGGCCGTGCAGGGCGAGTCGCGTCGTGAACCGCTGCCACGAAGCGAACGAGCCGTCGATCGTGATCGCGTGGATATCGACCCGATGCTTGGTCGCAATCACCTCGGCGGGTCCGATGGTGGCGGCCTTCGGTGGCACCGCGGCCAGATCGCCGCTCATGCCGAAGCTCCCGTGCAGCGAGTTCTGTGCAATCGTGAGCGGGTGAAGCGTGCACACGCGCGGGCCCATCTGCTTCCACTCCTCGAGGGAGGCGGCGGCGAACTCCGGTGCACCCGGATCGATGAAGGCGAGATGGCCGGCCCAGCCGGGTCCGCTGTAACAGACATCCGCGCCGCCGCGATCAGCGATCATTTTGCCGTAGTCTTTGATGTTTTTGTCTGTCGGCCCCTGGATGTTCTTTTCGGGTGGCCGCAGCTTTGGATCGAGCTCGGACCAGAAGTATTTCTTGAAGGCATGCATGAACCCGAACTCCCAGGTCTCCGGCGCGATCCCGCCCTTTTCATTGGCATACTCGTCCATGTTGAACGTGTAGAGCTGCCGGCAATTCACGCGAAATTTGTTAATCAGGTACGCCAGCCGGCGGTAGTTCGGCCACGGGTTCGGCATGATCATCACGAGCGGGCGGCCGGCCTCCATCGCGGTTTTGATCCGCGAGAACATCTCGTTCATCCAGAGGAACTCGATGTCGGCGTCGGGGATGACGGTGATCTTGAACGCCGGATTCCGGTGCTTCGTGATGTCTTCCTTCTTGATTTTGCGGATGCGCGCGATGACGGCCTTGTCCCGAAACGGGATGAACGCCGCGGGCTCAAAGGTAAACGGGCTGGACGGTTTTTTCATGGAGCGATTGGAGGGCACGCTCAGTGCGAAGATCGTGCCGGCTGCGAGATTGGCGTGGCGGGGGCATCTTGCGCATAGGGCCGAATCTTTCTCAACGATATACCGCAAGGGCGGAGGAGGTTGTTGATTTTAAGCGGGACTTTTCCGGCCCGTCGTGCTGAGTTTTGTCCATGGCAAAACCCAAAGCGAAGTTCCGCCGCCCCAGTGCCAGCGAACAACTGGT
>JBBRCR010000115.1:0-18868 GCA_038204695.1 Opitutales bacterium
AACCTCACCGCCGTGAATCCAAAACCGGTGACGAGCAACCGCTGATTCTCGCTACCGGCATATGACCCTGGCAGGCCGTCTCGCCAGAGGTGGGTGCGTCGTTTGAATTAGGCTCGGCAACTTCAGCCGTTCGCGTTCGTCTCATGGCTTGATGAAACGCATGTTTCGCCTCCGGCAGGGATCCTGGACTTGGGCCGCGTTGTCGCTCCTGCTGGGATGCAGTTTCGTTTCAGCTGCGGAGGAACTGGCGAGCGGACCGATCATCGAACTTCCGAAGTTCATTGTCAGTGATACCCGGGAACTCCCCCCGCCCGAATCATGGCGCTATGGCAACATCGCCGGCTTCGAGGTGCTCAGCAATGCGTCCGACCGCGCCACCCAGCGGCTGCTGCGCGACTTCGACATGTTCCGGCAGGCGCTCGGTCATGTGTGGCCAATCCGGACGCGCGTCTCACACTCGACGGCACTGATCATCTGTGGGAAGCGCGGCAAGTTCGACGCCTTTGTCCCCGGGGTCCGCCTCGGCCCGGAAACCGCACTCGCGAGCCTGCTGCTGAAGAAGGACGATCACACCGCCATCGTGATCGATCTGCAGGCGACCACCCTCAACGTCCTCAACATGGACGGGCTTGATGCCCTCGCCGGCACGGATTCGGGCCAAATCTCCGTCGATCACAACAAGCAGTTGTATCGCGAATATGTCCGCTACCTCCTGAGTCAGAGCGAGCCGCGTCCCCCGGCGTGGTTCGAGGAAGGGCTGTCGCAGATTGTCATGAAGATGCAATTCGATCGGAAGTGGATCGAATTCGCGCGGCTGGAAGATCCCAATACGGTTTCAACGCAGGCCGCCATGACCGCCGAATTGAATGCGATGGCGACCGCGGACGATCCGGATGCCGCGACCCTGCCCGGTGCGCCGGCGGAAGACCGCGATTTCAATGCGGCGCTGCATCGCCGCGCGCTCGTGCCGTTGGACAAGTTCTTCGCGGTCCAGCACGGTTCCGCTGAAGCGATCAGCACGCTGGGCAACAACCGCTGGGCGAAACAGGCCTACGCCTTCGTCCACATGGGCCTGTATGGTTATAACGGGAAGTACCAGAAACAGTTTACGACGCTCCTGGCGCGGGCCGCGCGCGAGCCGGTGACCGAGCCCATCTTCAAGGAATGTTTCGACATGAGCTATAAACAGATGCTCATGCAGATTCGCAGCTACGTGGAATTCACGGTGTATCAACATCGCGAGTATCGTTCGAAGACGGACGTAATCCTGCCACCTCCGCCCCTGGAGTTGCGTGACGCCACGGAGTCGGAGGTTGGCCGGATCAAAGGCGAAGCCCTGCTGGCCGCGGATCACAAGGCGGCGGCGCGCCGCGAACTCATTGCGCCATACGTGCGCGGTGAACGCGATCCGCGGTTGATCGCCGCGCTCGGCCTGTTCGAGCGGGCGGAGGGCGAAACCGAGCGGGGCCGGAAATTTCTCGAAGCGGCGGTGGCCGCAAAGGTCGACCGACCGGCGGCCTATCTGGAACTGGCGCGGATGCGTTCGGCGGATGCCGTGGCGAATCCGGGCGGGCCGGACAAGTCATTATCGACCGCGCAAACCGCGGTCATCATCGATCTGCTGCGGGCCGCCCGGAAGCAGCCGCCCCCCATGCCCGCCGTTTACGATTTGCTCGCGGACACGTGGATGCGCAGTTCGGTGAAGCCCCGGCGCGAAGACGCGACAATGGTTGCCGAAGGCGTCCAGCTTTTCCCCACCCGGCTGAAGCTCACCTACCAGGCCGCGGCCCTTTGCGCGACGGCGGACATGATCGAAGCGGCGCACTCGCTGGTCGACCACGGGATCAAGATGTCGCCGGATGCGAACACGAAGGGCCGCTTCGAAACGTTGAAAAAGGCGCTGCCGCCAGAGCCACCGCCATCCGCTGCGACAACTCCCACCGCGGCGGATCCCGCCGCTGGAGCGTCGCCCGCTTCGGCTGCACCCGGCAAAGCGGCGTCGAAGGCGTCCAAGAAATAATCCGGATCTCTCATGAGCGCCGCCCTCCCTGGACCTGCTGAAACTCCCCACCGGACGAACTCCTTCGTCGGGCGGTTCGTCCGCCCGCTGGCGGCAATCGGGCTTGGCGCCGGCGCTCTGGCGTTCGCCGCCGAACGGCCGCCCGGTGAGATCGCCCCCGGGATTGTCGAGCTGCCCAAATTTGAAGTCGTGGATACGCGGATCCTGCCGAAACCGGAATCATGGCGGTACGCGGAGGTCCCCGGATTTGAGATTCTATCCAATGCGTCGGAGCGGGAAACGAAACGCTTCATCCGCGATTTCCTGTTGTTGCAGACGGCGCTCGAGGTGCTGATGCCCGGGCTCACGCGGGCGAAGAGCGCCGTGCCGACGGCGATCATCGTGGTTGGTCGCGGCAACCACTTCGAGCAATTCACGCCCTCGCGCGACACCGAGGCCACCTACAGCCGCAACACCCTGTTCCTGGAGAACGCGGAGCGCGGCGCGATCGTACTCGATTTTGCGTTACAGGAACTGCGGCATGCCGATGGAGCGACGGAGGAGGCCGACACCTATCGTGCGTTTTATACCGAATACTTCCGCCACCTGGTGCGCCGCAGCGCCGGGCACATGCCGGAGTGGTTTGAAGAGGGTCTGGTGCAGGTGATGTCCTCGATCGATTTCAGCCGGCGCACGATTGAGTTTGGACGGATCGGGGATGGTTTTGGCGGGCTCAAGCCCGGTGACTTCAACGTGATCCTTTCGCAGGGCGGCGCCAACGGAAAGGGGATGGCGCTGATGTCGATGGACAAGATGTTTACCGGCAAACCAAAGGGGCAGGGGCTGCGCGCGTGGCGGGCGCAGTGCTACGCTTTTGTCCACCTCTGCCTGTATGGCATGAACAAGAAATATCAGGCCGGTTTTTTGAAATTCGTTCAACGGCTCAACGATGAACCGCCGACGGAGGCGCTGTTCAAGGAGTGCTTCCAAAAAACCTACAAGCAGATGGCGATCGAGATTCGCGGCTACTCCGAGTTCACCGTCCACAATTACGTGCGGATGAATGCGAAGAAGGGGGAGGAACTGCCCGAGCCGCCGCCGGTGAACATGACGCAGGCGCCGGACGCCGTGGTGGGCCGGCTCAAGGGCGAGGTTTTCCAGCTGGGTGGTCACGCGGGACCGGCGCGCAATGCGCTGATTGCGCCGTATGTGCGCGGCGAACGCGATCCGCGGTTGCTGGCGGCGCTCGGGCTCGACGAACTGCTGGCGGGCAACGACGAGCGGGCGCGGAAATTTCTCGAGGCGGCGGCGGCGGGCGGCGTCGATCGAGCGCGCGCCTGGCTGGAACTGGCGCGCATGCGCTATGCCGACGTAAGGGCGAAGCCGGCCGGGCCCAACGGGACCCTGGACGCAAAGCAGCGCGAAGCGGTATTGACGCCACTCTTGAAAGCGCGCGAACAGCCGCCGCCCATGCGGGCGGTTTATGCGATGATCGCGGACCTTTGGTCGAACACGATGGAATCGCCGTCGCGCGAGCAATTCGGCGTCGTGATTGAAGGCGCGCAAAAATTCCCCCGCGATGCGGCGCTCATTCTCCAGGTGTCACTGTTGGCGGCCCGGCGCGGCTTTGCCCAGGAGGCGCTCGCGCTGGCCGAACACGGATTAAAGATCGCCCGCAACGAATCGGAGCGTGAGCGCTTCGGAATGCTCACCCAAGCCCTTCGGCGCGATGCGCCCGGAGCGCCCGCCACATCGGCGGCCACGGCTATTCCGGCCGCGGCCGCTATCATCGAAGCCGTACCATGATCCGCAAAGCCTTTGTCATGGCCGTCAACGCCGGCGCAGAAGCGGAGTACGCGCAGCGGCACAATCCAATCTGGTCGGAGCTGGCCGCCGTGCTCGAGGCCAACGGCGCGCACAATTACACGATCTTCCTGCACCCGGAAACGCGCCAGCTCTTCGGCTATGTGGAAGTGGAGGATGAAGAGCGTTGGGCGGCAATCGCGCGAACCGACGTGTGCCGGCGCTGGTGGATTCACATGGGCGACATCATGCCGACGAACGCGGACCACAGCCCGCGGTCCCGCGAGTTGAAGGAAGTGTTTCACCTGGAGTAACGGCCAATCGGATACACAGTGCCAGGGCGGGATATTCCTCTGGTTCGACCTCTGTTCAGATCAAACATCCTGCGCGGCGGTGCAAGGGGGGAGCGCGGCGGCTTGCGCGGGCGCGGGTTGTCTGCACAGTCCCCCCATGGTCAAGAAACTCCTCCACACCCGGATGCGCGTGAACGATTTGGAGCGCACCGTGAAATTTTATCAGGACGCGCTCGAGTTGAAAGTGGCGCGCCGCAGCGTGTCGCCGCGCGGGGCGCAGATTGTTTTCCTGCAAACGCCCAACAGCGACGAGGAGATCGAGATTTGTCAGCTGGCGAACAGTCCGTCGGTGCAGGTGCAGCCGGATTTGATGCATCTGGCTTTCGAGGTGGATGACCTGGCTGAGTTCACGCGGAAGCTGGAGAAAAAAGGCTATAAACTCAGCGATGGGCCGACGCCCACCGGCAGCGGGTCGACGATTGCATTCATCGACGCGCCGGAGGGGTACGAGATCGAATTGATTCAGCGCGCGAAGTGAGGCGTACGTTGCGGCGAGTCGCGAGCTGAACGAACGGATTTCAGCCCGTGTCCCATTGTGGCTGCGAGCGCCAGCGAGTGGATGGGAAGTGGCACAAGCGTTCCGCCTGTGCAGACCCGACCGCGTGCATGAGGCAGGCGGAAGGGGTACACTATGTGATGCCGAACTGAATACATGGGCGGGACGCCCATGCCACGCCGGAGCGCGGCTGGCGTCCCGTATGGTATTACAGCGGCACGCTTTTCCCGTGCCGGCGTTCCCAGGCGAAAAGGTATTGCTGGGCGAGGCCGGCAAGCGGGCCGAAATGCACGCGACCAAATTGCGCGATTTGCGCGGGGCGCCATCCTTCCAGCGCGTAACGCCGCGCCATCGTCTTCAGGATCCACACATCGACCGGAAACGCCTCGAGCTTTCCCGCCCCGAAGAGCAACACGCAATCGGCGACTTTTTCGCCCACGCCCGGAAGCGAGCAGAGCCGTTCCTTTGCCGCCGGATACGGCAGCAATTCCGTCTCATCGAGCCAGCCGTGGTTTTGCGCCAGGAATTTCGCCGTCTCTGCAATGTAACGTGCGCGAAAACCGAGCAGACATTGACGCAGCACCGGTTCGGGAATTTCTGCCAGCTCACCCCACGTCGGCAACCGGTGGAACACAGTGGGCGCCGCAGATACGCCCGGATCGACCGAGCCGCGCTCGATCCCCGCGTCCCGCGAAACCGGGGTGTTGCCCGCGGCGGTGGGTGGCCGCTCGATCCGCCCAATGATCGCACCATGCCGCTGGGCCAGCAGTGCGACCATCTGCTTGATCTGCACGATCTGTTTCGTGGCACTGCAAAGGAAACCGAGCAGGGTTTCGCCGAATGGCTGCTTGAGGAGCCGCAGCCGGGGAAACGCCGTGAGGCAGCGCGCCAGGTGCGAATCACTCCGCCACGGCAGTGTGTCGGCCAGCGCGGAGAAATCATTGTCCGTCGCAAGATACCTTCGGAGCGCGGCGGTCGTCGACCCCTGGAGCGAGCAGGGCGCAGACCACTCGACACCCTGGGCGGCACCGAGACGCAGTCGGACCACGTGGTTGCCCCAGACTCCCCACCACTCAGCCAACCTGGGCTCCCGCTGCTCTGCAATTCCGGGCGGCTGTATCGCACTACCTGATACCCGATCGACGTCCGGCGCCGGTCCCATTCGGTGCCAGCGAAACGCCTGGCCGCCATCGAGCGTTTCGGCGAGCACATGCACCGGCATCGCGGGCAGCCCCTCAACGCGCTGCCAGTCCGAAAACCCCGCCCACGCCCCCGTTTCGGGGCCGCGCGACACGACGGCGTGGCGAGTTACTTCGCGGGCTTTTCCCACAAAAAACTCTTGTGTTCCACCAGCACCCGGCCGTCCGCGGCCAGCAGGCTCAGTTTCCACGCAACGGGGCTCGCTTTCTTGCCGTCAGGCCAGTCCACGCCGGTGAGTCCAAGTTGGAACACGGTCTCCTTCACGGGGACGCTGGCGGGAAACGTGAATGCTTGCGGATCGGGCGCATCGGGCCGGACCACGCGCAATTCGAATCGCGCGTTCGGAAGGGCGGCTGCGCTCTTCACCCGCACAAGGAAATAAAACCCGCCGCGTTCGCCGGGCTGGGTGCGCGCGATGATCTCACGGCCGGGGTTTTCGGCTCGCCCGAAATATTCGCCAATCCGCTCGAACGACTCGGCGTCGCGCCAGCCCGGCCACACGCGCTTGAACTCCACCTCGCCTCCGTGCGCGAACGAGACCGCGATGAACACGGGAAGCAGAATTGACCAGGGAAACCGCAGGCGCATCCACGTATAGAGCGGGTTTCTCACCGGCGGGCAAGAGGAGGAAGACGGGTGTTTGAGGTGGACTGGCGGGATCGCCCCGCCGTGTTTCGAAACCACTGGGTTGCGCGGCAGGCGTGCGATGGCAGCGGCGGTTTTTTTCTTACGGTTCGAGGTGGACCCGTTGATACCGTCGCGTGCCGAGCAGCGCCGGTGGCCAGCCTTTGACCGCCGGGTGCAGCAGGTACGTTTGCGCGCCATAAAATAGCGGCGCGATCGGCATTCCCTCGAGGAGCCGTCGCTCAGCCTGGTTCAAAAGCGCGTGTCGCGCCACCGTGTCGCCCGCCTTTTCCGCCTCGGTCAGTCGTTGGTCATACGTCGCATCGCCCCATCCGGTCCAGTTGTAGCCGCCGCCGCTCGTGAACAGCCCGAGGAAATTCGACGCGTCCGGAAAATCGGCAATCCACGAGCCAAACGTGATAGCGTAGCCGAGGCTCTGCTGGTTTTGCAGCCATGTCTTCTGTTCCAGCCGGGCTACGCTGACCCGGATCCCGAGTTCGCGCTGCCACATCAACTGCAGCACCTCGGCGACCTCGGGCTGCAACTCGTCGTTCCGGCACTGTAGTTCGAATTCGGGGAGACTCGCTCCGCCCGGGTGTCCCGCCTCCGCGAGGAGCTGGCGGGCGGACGCGCTATCGTGCACCACGCGCGCGTCGGAGGCGAATCCGCCGATGCCGGGGGGCGTCAGTCGGAATGCCGCCGCGCGGCTGCCGCGCAAAACATTCTTCGCGATCGCCTCGCGATCAATGGCCAGGGAAAGCGCGCGACGAATCCGCTCATCGTTGAGCGGCGGCCGGGTGGTGTTGAACCGCAGGAAAACCGTGTGGAGAAACGGGTCGAGCCGCAGCAGTCCGTTCGCGGCCGCCCTTCCGCCCTCACCGCCGCGCCGCCACCTCTCCACCTTTGTCAGCGGCAGGGTGTACGTGGCGTGGATCTGGCCCGCGCGGAAATTGCGTTCGTCGACATCGGGGTTCTCGGTGGGGTAAAACGTAATGCCGCGCAGCCCCGTGCCAGCCGCGCCCCAGTAATGCGGGTTGTGCGCCACGACCAGTCGCGCGTTGGGAATCCATTCCTTCAATACGAAAGGTCCGTTGCCCACGAGGTTGCCCGGCCGCGTCCAATGCGTGCCGCGCTTGGTGGCGGCACCAAACCGCTCGAGCACGCGAAGGTTCACCGGATAGGTGGAGGGCTGCGCCACCAGCAACGGAAAGTAGGGAGTGGGCCGCGCCAGGTTCACGACGACCGTGCGGTCGTCGGGTGCGTTTACGCCAATGGCCGCGGGATCGCTGATCTTCCCCTGGTTGAACGACTCGGCGTTCTTGATCGCATGCAGGTAGTATGCGTTCTCGGCCGCGACCGCGGGCGTCAGCAGCCGCCGCCACGATTGCACGAAGTCCGCGGCGGTGAGCGGTGAATCATCGGACCACTTCAGATTCGGACGAAGGTGAAATGTCCACGTGAGCCGATCGTCCGACACGGCCCAGCGTTCCGCCGCCGCGGGCACGGCTTCCGCCGACTGTTCGTCGAGCGCGGTGAGGCCCTCGAAGAGCGCCATCAGCACGTTTTGATCGGAGTACGCCGTCACCACGTGAGGATCGAGGTCGGCGGGTTCGGCGCCATTGCCGAGCAGCAGCGTCTGGCTGCGGACTCCCTCGTCGGCCGGCGTGGTGCGGCGGGCGCATCCGGCCAGCAGCAAGGCGCTGATGCCTGGCAGGAGAAAGAAGAACGCAACAAGCGGCGGGGCACCCATGTCCGCATTGAAACGAGCGCTCGCGCTACAGGCAAAAAAGATTTCTAAGAACGGCGGCGCCGGCGCGTTTAACTCGGAGAAGCTCATGTCCATTCAACCCCCGAATGCTCGGGTCCTGACGCATGAAGACTCCGGTTTTCTCGCTCGCACCTTTGCTACACATCAACTGCCCCTCACCCGCTACGCCAGCCGGCTGCTCGGCGATCCGGACCGGGCGCGTGATGTCGTCCAGGATACGTTCGTCAAGCTCATGGCGCAGCCGCCGGGCGCCGTCGACGATCACGTGGTCGAGTGGTTGTTTACGGTCTGCCGCCACCGCGCGTTCGATCTGCAGCGCAAGGAGGGCCGGATGAAACGCATGGACGACCGCGAGGCGGAGCGGGTCACGGCGCATGAGCCGCGGCCGGGCCGTGAACTCGAGCAGCAGGAAACCCGCGCGGCGGTGCTCCAACTCATCGAGCGGCTGCCGCCGAACCAGCAGGAGGTCGTCCGGCTGAAGTTCCAAAACGGATTCAGCTACAAGGAAATCTCCCGGATCACCGAACTCTCGGTCACCAACGTGGGATTTTTGATTCACACCGCCGTGGCCCGGTTGCGGGCGGAATTTGCCGCGCAGCGGCCTTAAGGAGAACCCATGAAGAACGAATTTCAGCTCACCCCCGACGACCCCCGGCTCACCGCCTACGCCCTGGGCGAACTCGAACCCGAGGAAATGGCGGCCGTTGCTGCCGCGTTGGAGACCCAGGCGGAGCTGCGCGCGGCCGTCGCCGACATCCAGGCGACCGCCGGCCGGATCGAAGCGGCCCTCGAAGCCGAGCCGGCCCTCGAGTGCGAGGCGACGCCAACCCGGGCGGCGGTGGACGAATTTTCGCCGCACCGTAGCGCCGCGCCGCCTTTCCTGCTGCCGTCACATTCCACTGAATACACACCGCTCAATGGCCGCGCGTCCGGCTCGAAGCTGGCCCGGCTGATGCGTTTTCCGCATTTGTATTATATCGTGCCGGGGCTGGCGGCCGCCGGTTTCGCGATGCTGGTGATTTTCCAGGATCGGCGCCCCCCGGCCACGACCCGAATTTACGAGGTTGATCTGCGCGGGGGGGGCGCGGCCGCGAGCGCTGCGACGTCGGAGCATGGCACGGTGAAAGTCGCGTTGCCGTCGGTCGACAAACAGGACGAGTCGATGGCACCGCCGAGTCTGGCGCTGCTCGATCAGGTCGACACTCGACAGAACAAGGCTGCCCTCGAGCCGGTCGCGCCACTCGGTGCAGTCAGGTTGGATGCGGCATCGGTGACTGCTCCGGCGGACCTGGCGGCGATGATGCCAGTCCCAAAGCCGCTGGTGCCGGTCTCGGAGTCGTCGGGCACCGCCCGTACGGGTCAGGGTGCGCTGTTTTCAGACGCCGTCGCCGGCGGCCGGACGCTCGCGTCCGTGTCGGTTCCTCCGGCGAGCAGCACTGGCGCGGCCCAGGCGGCGAAGAACGGGGAATCACTCGGCGCAGCAGGCGGCGGGATCATAAAGCTCCAGCCTTTCGAAGTGTCCGTGACGCGCGAGACGGGTTATCTGGCCGGTGGGATCGGCTCGTCAATCGGTGGCAGCATCACTCTGGGCGCACCGGCGCTCGCGCCCGCCGGCCCGATCGATCTGTTCCCGGGGTCGCGGTCGCGTGCGTCCGAGCCGGAACACCTCGTAGCCGCGCCGCCGAATGCCACGCCCAACACCGAGGCGTATTCGTTTGTCCGTGACAACGAGTTCCTCGGAGCCGGCGAGAATCCGTTGTCCACTTTCTCGATCGATGTGGATACCGCCAGTTATTCGAACGTCCGGCGCTTCCTGCAGGCGGGCCGGCTTCCGCCCGCCGACGCGGTGCGAATCGAGGAACTGATCAATTATTTTCCGTATCATTACACGCCGCCGGCCGCGCACCGCGGCGGAGACGACGCGCCTCCCTTTGCCGCGAGCATGGAAGTGGCCGAGGCGCCCTGGGCACCGGCGCACCGGCTCGTCCGGATCGGATTAAAAGGACGCGAAGTCGTGGCCGACGCGCGGCCCGCGGCCAACCTTGTGTTTCTGCTGGACGTGTCGGGTTCGATGAACGAACCGGCGAAACTGCCGCTGGTGAAAGAAGCGATGCGGCTCCTGCTGGGAAAACTGCGGCCGGATGATCGCGTCGCGATTGTCACGTATGCGGGCAGCTCCGGCCTCGCGCTTCCCTCCACTCCGGTGGCGAAGGCACGCGAGATCGTGGACGCGCTGGAATCGCTGCGTCCCGGCGGTTCGACGAATGGCGCGATGGGCATCCAGCTCGCGTACGACGTCGCCAAGGCGAACCTGGTGAGCGAAGGCGTCAACCGCGTGATCCTCTGCACGGATGGCGACTTCAATGTCGGTGTCACCAGCCAGGGGGAGCTCGTCCGCCTCGTCGAGGAGAAGGCGAAATCCGGCGTGTTTCTCACGGTGCTCGGGTTTGGCATGGGCAACCTGAAGGACTCGACGCTCGAGGTGCTGGCCGGCAAGGGCAACGGCAGCTACGGCTATATTGATAACCAGCGTGAAGCCGAGAAGCTGCTGGTCGAGCAGGTGAGCGGCACACTCGTGACGATCGCGAAGGACGTGAAGATCCAGGTGGACTTCAATCCGGAGCAAGTCAGGTCGTACCGGCTTATTGGTTACGAGAATCGGATTTTGAAGAAGGAGGATTTCAACAACGACCAGGTGGATGCCGGGGAGATTGGCGCGGGGCACACGGTGACGGCGCTCTATGAAGTGGTGCTCGCCGGAGGCGGCGAGCAGCCCGGAGTCGCGATGGTCGAGGAATCGAAATATCAACCGCGGCCGGTGGCGGCGAAATTGCCGGCCGCCATCGCCAGCGAACTGCTGACGGTGCGGATTCGCTATAAGGAGCCGGCCGGGGAGGTGAGCAGGAAGCTCGAGTTTCCATTGAGCGACAGCGGCAGGCAGTTCACGAACGCGTCGGCGGACTTCAAGTTTACGTCGGCGCTGGCGGCCTTCGGCATGATTTTGCGTGATTCACCGCACAAGGGGCAGGCCACGATTGGCAATGTGATTGAATGGGCGGCGGCGGGGGCGGCGAACGCGGCCGACGACCCGCGTGGATATCGGCGCGAGTTCCTCGACCTCGCGCGCCGCGCGCAGGCGTTGCTGGGAAAGTAGCGGGTGGTCACCGCGTCGCGCGCACGTTTCACGACGGTATGGAAGCGGGATGGGTTTGGATGCGAGTAGTGGCTGCGAGCGCCAAGCCCCTCGCCGGGCGCTCGGGGCCCTGACTTGATTCCTTACCCATCGGTGGCACGTTTCTCCGCATGAAAGCCGTCATGACCAGCAAGGGATAAATTACCATCCCCATCGAGATCCGCGAGCGGCTTGGCCTGGCGGCGGGGCAGGTGCTCGAGTTCGATGAGCACGCCGCCTACCTCAAGGCCACAAAGGTGTTCGACGCCGGGCAGATGGATTCCGCGCTCGGCCGCCTCAAAGCCCGGCTCAAAGGCAAGTCACCCGCCGGCTGGCTCGAAGAGACGCGCGGGAGCCTGGCGCTGCCGGCCGCGCCCAAGACCGCGCGGCGGCGATGAAGACCGCGGTCGACACGTCTGCCTTGCTCGCGATATTCAAAGGCGAAGCCGAGGGTGCGCCTGGCTCGATGCGCTCAAACGCTGGCGCGGCGAGGGCTCACTGGTGGTATGCGACGTGGTGTGCCCAAAAACAGGCGGACCGGCTGGCCGCGAAAGACCGCGGCTACCTGAGCCGCTATTTTCAGACGCTGTCCGTGGTTACGCCATAGTCTGGTTCGCGCGGATAAACGCGTGAAAAGAAACCGGCGAAAAAATTGTGCGCTTTCGCTGCTGGCGGGTGCTAAGAAGTGAACCGCCATGATAGACGATCTGGAACTGCTCCGCCGTTACGTCGAGGACCGCGATGAGGCTGCGTTTGCCGAACTCGTCGAACGCCATGTGAATCTCGTCCACTCGGTCGCGCTGCGGCAGGTCAACGGCGACTCTCCTCTGGCCGCGGACATCACGCAGTTGGTGTTCAGTGCTCTGGCGAAAAAGGCTGCTTCGCTGCGGCATCACCGCGTGCTCACCGGCTGGCTTTTCACCAGCACGCGATTCGCGGCCGCCAAGGTCGTGCGCGGCGAGCAGCGGCGTCACGCCCGCGAACAGGAGGCTCAGCTCATGGAAGACTACGCCCGCGACTCCGGCGAAAAACCGGATTGGGACAGTGTGCGTCCGGTGTTGGACGACGTCCTCGGGAAACTCAGCGAGCGGGATCGCGAGGCGATCCTGCTGCGATTCTTCGAGTCACGCGATTACACGTCGGTGGGAGCGAAGCTTCACGTGAACGACAATACGGCGCGGATGCGGGTGGAGCGGGCGCTGGAAAAACTGCGGGCGCAGCTGGAGCGGCGGGGGGTGACGTCCACCAGCGCGGCACTTGCCGCCGTGCTCGCGCAGCAGGCAGTGACGGCAGCGCCCGCCGGACTGGCGGCCGCGGTGACGGGCGGAGCACTGGCGGGCGGGGTGGCAGCCGGCGTGCTGGCGGGTGGTGCGAGTGCGGGCGCGATGGCCGCCGCGGTGAATTTCATGAGCATGACCAAACTACAGTTGGGAATAACGGGAGCGCTGGTCACGGCGGGAGCCGTCGGCCTCGCAATCCAGGTGGGAACGACATCGGCCTTGCAGGGCGAAATCGCCGCGCGACAGGAGCAGAACCGCTCGCTGAGCGCCCTTGACGCCGAGAACCAACAGCTGCGGCGGCTCCAGGCGGAGGTGGCGGATCTCCGCCGGGACGATGCGGAGCTGGTGCGGCTGCGCGACGAGTCGCAATCGCTGCAAGCGAAACTGGCGAGCACCAAGGCCGTCCGAGTGGCCGCAACGAAGTCGGGAGGCTCGG
Source organism: Opitutales bacterium (assembly GCA_038204695.1). Classification (GTDB taxonomy): domain Bacteria; phylum Verrucomicrobiota; class Verrucomicrobiia; order Opitutales; family Opitutaceae; genus ER46. The sequence continues at coordinate 13,132 of JBBRCR010000115.1, forward strand.
GTGACGCTTCGACGTTCACGCCCGGTCAACTTGACCGGCTGCCGCGACCCGTGGCGCAACCCGGGCCCGTGTATCCGGCAGAGATGAAAGGCACGCGTGCGTCGGGTGAGGTGATCGTGGATTTCATCGTCGACCCCAACGGGGTGGTGCAGAACGCCTATGCGATCCGTTCAACGCATCGCGAGTTCGAGTCCGCGGCGGTGGAAGCGGTGAAAGCGTGGAAGTTCGAGCCGGGCGTGAAGGGCGGAGGGAATGTGAACACCCGGTTGCAGGTGCCGATCGTGTTCAGCCTGGGCGGCGCCAAAGCGGGCACGCCCCCACCGAAATCCGCTGAAAAGACCGCGGTGCCGCCACCGGGTTACTGACCATGGAGGCAACGTTTAACCGTGGCTGCGAGCGCCAGCGAGTGGTGGTCCGTCCACGTCACAACGCTCCCGGTCTTCCAGTAATGCCAACTCCAATACGCAGCCGCGAAGACCGGTGAACCCGACCAATCCAGTCCCCCGTCCGTCACTCGCCTCGCGCGCGCGCTGCCAGCGGATCGGCTGGACCCTCGTCGCGGTGGCCGGGCTGGGGGGCGCAGCGATGTTGGGACGGCAATGGGTAACGAATGCGACCTTGCGGGCAGAGTTCGCTGCCCTGGGCGCCAGCCAGGAGGATCCGGCCGGCGCCCGCGCGGAAAACACGCGGCTGCGGGCCGGGCGGATTTCAGAGGCGGAACTCGCCTCCTTGCGCAGTGATCGTGCGGCGCTCGAGCGGATGCGGCGGGAGTTGGACGACGTGCGGCAGCAGGTGAACGCAAGGGAATCCCCTGGCCCGGGAGCGTCGCCCCCGGCCGTCCCGGCTGCCCGAACGCAGGCGCGCTCCGTCCACGAAATGCGCAATGTGGGGCGGACGACGCCGGTCGCCACCGGTGAAACGTTCGTGTGGGCCCTTCAGCACGGCGAAATCGAGGCGGCCGCGGCGCTCATGGTGTTTCCCCCGGCGGCACGCGCCCGAATGGAGGCGATCGTGGCGGCCCTGCCGGAGTCGGTTCGGGCGCAGTACGATACCCCGGAAAAACTGATGGCATTCGTGATGGCGGGCAGTCCCGGCGTCGCGGCACTGCGGGTGCTTGGTGAAGAAGCACGCGATGAAAGGACCGTGGCGCAAAAGATCGAAGTGCGGGACGGGCACGGTGGTACGCGTACGGATACGATTTTGTTCGAACACGATGGCACGGCATGGCGGCGGATTATCCCCCTGCAAACGGTGGACAAGCTGGCCGAGTTTCTGCGCGACCGTCCGCCGGCAGCGGGCAAGACCGGACCTTGATCTTGCGGTGAAAAGCCGAAGGTCGCTTCAATTCGGAATTCTGGCGGTGCTCGGCGTGGCACGGGCGTCCCGCCCGTGAATTACCTTCCACACAAGAGTCCGGGCGTCCCGCCCCAGTTCTGGGAAAGCGTTCTGGGCGTTTACAGCCGAACGTACAACGTCCACTCGCTGGCGCTCGCAGCCACTAATGCTGATTCGCGGCGATCTTCGCGTTAGCCCTGCGGCTTTTGCAAATGGGTCATAGACCGACCTAGGCGAATCCCACCGAAAAGTGTTACGCTGGGGGGATGCAGGAGCTCCCTCCAATTTTGGTGGCCGAGGATGATGACGATGACTTCTTCTTTCTGCGACGTGATGTGAGGCGGGCGGGTATCGAAAATCCGCTGCTTCGATTCCGCGATGGGTCCGAACTGATCAGTTTTTTGGAGCAGATTCCAGCGTCGGAAGTCGGGCCGGCGGAGAGTTCGTCGTGGCTGCTGCTGCTTGATATCACGATGCCAGTGGTAAACGGTTTTGCCGTTCTCACATGGCTCAAGTCGCATAAGCGGCTGCCGCGCGTGCGCCCCGTGATGCTCTCGGGCTCGTACCGCCCCGACGACATTGCACGGGCGCTGTCGCTCGGCGCGGTGGATTACCTCGTGAAGCCGATTACTCCGGAGGTTCTCGCCAAAGTGGCGGCGAAACAACTCGTCACGATATTGCAGGGTGAAGTGCGGTAGGGCGCCGGTTCCAGGAAATCACTTCCACGCACTCGATCGCGGCTTCCTGCTCTTCCCTCGCGTTGGGGCTCCACCGACCGGAAAAGCAAGGATTACGAGGAATCGTCCTCGCGGTTCCCTGATTGCGGCTGCTGGCGAACGAAAAAGACACCCACTCGCCGGCCCTCGCAGCCACGGCTGGCCCTTCGAGCTACCGCTGGCGCTTGCCGTCACCACGGTCTCGTACCTATACGAAATTGTTTTTTGTCGCGACGCACGGGCGGCGCGGCACGTTCGCTGGCGTGTTGCATGTCTGCCAGGCCGGTTTTGAAACGCTGCTCGCGCGCGAGCTGGCGGAGTTGCAGGGCACGACGGGCCTCGAGCGTGGTCCTGGCTGGGTGCGGACGAGTGAGAGTGAGGCATTGCTTGGGGCCGAAATCGCGTTTGCGCACCTGACGCTGAGCAACCCCACAGAAGTGCGCGGCGAATCGGTCAACGCGCTCGCCTCGGCGGCGGCAGAATTTTTTCTTGGTGCCATCAGGAACGAACGGATCGAAGGCGCCTGGCCGAATGTCTGGCAGGGGCCGCCGGAAATGGTCGGGCTCGGCCGGCGAATCACGGCGGTGCAAGACGCGTTCGCGGCGCGGTTGCAGAAGAAACTTTCGCGGGTGGCTAAACTGGCCGTGTCAGACATCCCGCGCGGCGTGGGCCACGCGCGCGGCTTGTTCGTGCATTTTGTGGATTTCGGCCGCGCGTTCGTGTCGCGGGAGGCGCGGGTGCACGGCGCGCGGCGGATGGCGGACGATCCCCTGGCGCCGTCGCGTTCCTACCTCAAGGTGGAGGAAGCCTGCATGGTGCTGGGGAGCGAGCCGCAGCAGGGCGAAACGGTTTGCGATTTGGGTGCGGCGCCCGGCGGTTGGAGCTACAGTGCGGCGCGACGCGGCGCGCGGGTGCTGGCGATCGACAATGGGCCGCTAAAGGGAGGCGCGCTCGATCATGCGCTGATCGAGCACCGCCGGGAAGACGCGTTCAAGTTCGCTCCGCCCGAGGGCCAGTGTTTCGACTGGCTCTTCTGTGATCTCGTCGAGGAGCCGCATCATGTGTTGCGGCACATTGCCGAGCCATGGCTGGTGCGGGGGTGGTGTCGGAACTTTGTGGTGAATTTCAAGTTCGGCCGCGTGGATCCGATCGCGCTTTTGCGCGAACTGCGTGCGCCTGAATCCATTTTCTCACGACACGCGCCGGCCACGCGCGTCCGGCATTTGTATCACGACCGCGAGGAATTCACGGTCATCGGGCGGCTGCCTTGACGGGCTGGGGGAGCCGTGATTCGTTCCGCCGATGTCCTTGCTGCCCCAACCCGTGATCGTCGCGTCGCCGGTGTTCGCACCCTGAGTCCCGGCATTCGCGAGCGCTCCACGCTGTGTCGGCACGACCGGTAGAACTGAAACTCTGTGGGCTTGCGGCCGTGCGAGCCCGGTTTGCGCGTGATGCCGGATCGATTCAGCGGCTGTATTTCGATTACGACACGAGCCGGAAGATTGGCGTGATGTGCAAAGCGCTCGCCGCAGGGAAGAAGATCTACCGCTGCGTCGAGCCGGCGGAGCTCGAGAAGATCGCGGGCAGCGTGCACCATGGCGGGATTATCGCGGTGGTGCCGGCCCCTGTGTTGCGTGCGCCGCTGCCGGCCGAGGTCCGCACATGGGTGGCGAAACGCGCACCGCTCCTCCTGCTCGATCGCATCGGCAATGCCCACAATCTCGGCGCACTCGCGCGTACGGCTGGTTTTCTGGGCGTGACGCGCATCGTTGTTCCCCACCGTCCGGAGGCCGCCCTGCCGGGTGACGCCGCGTATCGGGTGGCGGAGGGCGGACTCGAGGCCGTGGAGGTGTTTCGCGTGCCGGATCTCGCACGCTTCATCCGCGAACTGGCGGCCGCCGGGTACGAAGTGATCGGCGCAACGAGCCACGGCGCAACGCCGCTGCGGGGCTCGATTCAAGCCACGCGCAGCGGCGACGCAGGTCGAAAGCCGGTGGCGCTCGTTTTGGGCAACGAGGAAAGAGGACTTGCCGAGGACGTGGCGAAGGCGTGCACACGGCTGGTGACGATTCCGGGGAGCGGGGGAGTCGAGTCGGTCAACGTATCCGTCGCCGGTGCGATCCTGATGTGGGAGTTGATCGCGAGAACCGGAAAGTAAGAAGACCGCGGAATGGAAGCCGCCGGACGGAGCCCCGCCGCCACTCGATGCAATTCACGGCGGTCGACCAACGGGCGCTGCGTAAACGGCGCCAGGCGTGCGGGCGGTTGTTCTCCCGCCCGTGTATTTCCACGTTGCGCCGATCGTGCAGTCGGGGAACGTGGCGGCTGGCACGATGAAGCTGACCGGCTCCAGTCTGTTGTTGCTCGAGGATGAACCGCTGCTGCGGCGCCGGATTGCCGCGCACCTGGAAAAACATGGCGTCGATGTGACCACGGCCGGGACGTTGAGCGAAGCCCGTGAGGCGCTGCGGAACGTCAGCTTCGAATTCGCGCTGCTCGATGTGAACCTGCCGGATGGTCGCAGCCTGATCCTGTTCGAGGAAAAGGCGCTGCCCGCGAGTGTCGTCGCGGTGGTGATGACGGCCGAAGGTGGCGTGGCGGGGGCGGTCGAGGCGATGCGGCGGGGCGCGGCGGATTACCTCGTGAAGCCGTTCGATCTGGACGAGTTGAGCGTCCGGCTCGCCCGCGCGCGACGCGATCGCGGCACGCGGCGCGGCGAACAACACCGCAAGGAAACGCAGGACGCGGTGGATGATTCGTTCTTTTTTGGTTCGGCACTCGGGGGCGTGGAGAAGCAGCTGGAAAAAATCCTGAGCGCGGATCGGCGCGTGCAGGGCGTGTTGCCGCCGGTGTTGATCGAAGGCGAAACGGGCACCGGCAAGACGACGCTGGCGCGTTGGCTGCATCAGCGTGGGCCGCGGGCCGATGGGCCGCTCATCGAGGTTAACTGCTCCGCGCTCCCGGAGACGCTGGCGGAATCCGAATTGTTCGGACACGAACGCGGGGCGTTTACGGATGCGAAGGAGGCGAGGATCGGACTGCTCGAGGCGGCGGAGGGCGGCACGCTCTTTTTGGACGAACTGCCCAGCCTGTCATTGGGCACGCAGGCCAGAATATTGAAGGCGATCGAGGACCGCACGATTCGCCGGGTCGGAGGCAATCGCTCTCTTCCGATTGATGCGCGAATTGTGGCGGCGACGAACGCGGACTTGCGCGTTCTGGTCAGCGAGGGACGGTTTCGCGAAGATTTGTTGCACCGATTGGATCTTTTTCGCGTGCGCATCCCGCCGTTGCGCGAACGTGGCGATGACATCGTGCCGCTCGCCGAGGCGCTGGTGGCGAGAATTGCGCGCAATTACGGATTGCCGCCGCGAAAAATTCCCCTGTTGGGCCAGAAACGCCTGCGCGGGCGTCGGTGGCCGGGCAACGTGCGCGAACTCGCGCACGAAATCGAACGATCGCTCGTCTTCGATGATGATCAGCTGACGTTTTCGTCGCTCCCGGGGTTGCCGAACGAAGTGGAGGGCGCGAAGTCATGGGTCAGTCCCGACTTCAAGATTCCGGAGGCGGGTTTCAATTTGGAGGCCGAAATTGATGCGCTGATCCGGCGCGCGTTGAGGCAAACGGACGGAAACGTATCGGCGGCAGCGCGATTGCTTGGAGTGACGCGGGATTACATTCGGTAC
>JBBRCR010000116.1:0-18866 GCA_038204695.1 Opitutales bacterium
ACATCGTCCTGAAAATCCGCGGCCTCACCAACGCCTCCATCGGACGCAACTACTTCGCCTGGTCGAACAACTCTGACACCTACAACATTGAGCGGCTCACGTTCGGACGCGGGCCCAACTCGGTCATCTTCGGCGTTGGCGGGCCCGGCGGCATTATCAACACGGATACAAAACGCGCGCTCTTCTCGCGCAAGCGCGACCTGCAGGTGCGCTTCGGCAGCTTCGACGACCGGCGCGTCACCCTCGACCTCAATGAGAAGATCCACGACAAGCTCGCCGTCCGCGTGAATCTCCTCTGGCAGGATAAGAACGGCTGGCGTGACCACCAGTTCGAGCAGCGGCGCGCGATCGCGTTTGCCGCGACGTGGCGCCCCTTCGCCAGGACGCAGTTGCGCATCGATGTAGAGCGAATGCGCGTCGATCAAAACAAGCCGCTGAACTGGGGCGTGTTCGACGGGGTCACGCCGTGGTTCGCCGCCGGCCGGCCCATCGCGCAAACCACCACCCAGGCGGTCGCGGGCACCACCGCCGCCACGTCGCCGCAAAATAACTATTTCATCTCGAACTCGGGCGAGCTGCTGCGCCTCAACGGTTCGCGCGTCAGCGCCACCCCCGCGTTTCCGCCCGCGATCGCTTCCGTCACCAATACGTGGTTGATTCGCGATTTCTCGCTCGTGCCGCGCACCGTGTGGGCGATGGGACCGGGCAATAACGCGTTTTCCGACTTCGACACGACGGGGATCTTTATCGACCATGAATTCTTCAAGGATTTCTTCGTCGAGGCCGCCGCCAACGTCCAGCACCGCACTGCGCTCTGGGCGCGCGCCGCCAACTGGAGCCAGCTGCTCCTCCGGGCCGATGCGAACGCTCTCCGGCCGGACGGCAGCCGCAACCCTTACGCCGGTCAATATTTCATCGAGTCGGCGATCGTGGGCGACGATTCGACCAACGTCTGGAATACTGACTACCGGCTCACCGCTTCCTACCGGCTCGACTTCGGAAAATGGTTCGGCCGCCACCAGATCGCGGCCCTCGTTTCGCGGCGCGAGAATGAAAACTACAATACGCGTCGACAGGTGTTCAACGTGGCCACGCCCAACACCCCGGCCAACGCCGTCTCGGCCAACAACCAGATCATCTATCGCACCTACGTTTCGTTCTCCGGCCCGAATCCGCTCAACCTGCCCAATCATATTATCAACCCGCTTGCCACTGATGTGAATACGGGCGGAGTGCGGTCGGGATTCTTGCGCGTGGCCGCCAACAACGATCTCACGCGGCTGGACAGCCAGCTTGTCACGATGCAGAGCGCGTGGTGGGGCGGCCGGTTCGTTACCACGCTGGGCCTCCGCCGCGATGAGCAGGAGGACTTTGGCTCGAGCGTCACCTTGAGCCCGACGCGCGTGGTGCTCGGTGCTACCCGCATCGGCACGGCCAACTCCAGCAGCGGTCGCACCCGAACCTTCGGCGCCGTGTTCCATGTCCTCCCGGCGCTCGGGCTCTACTACAACAACGCGAATAACTTTACGCCGCAGGGAGGGGTGGCGTGGGGCGTGGATTTCCAGCAGAAGAACATTCCTCGCGGCAACCGCCGCGGCGAGGGACAGGACATGGGCCTGAAGTTCGATCTCTTCGGCGGGCGCGTCATCGGCACCCTCGGCTACTATCAGACCAGCGAGGTGAACTCCGACAAGTCCACGCTCAGCCGCTTCAACAACACTGTCTCCGCGATCTACACGGCGCTCCGCATACCTTTCGTCGAGGTGGGAGGTAACGACGTGACAGACTTCGATTCACGCGGCACGGAGCTCGAGCTCACCGCGAACCTCACGCCGAACTGGCGGCTGCATCTGAATGGCCAGCGCTCCATGTCGGCCGAGTCGAACATCGCGCCGTGGAAAGCACGTTTTCTCAAGGAGAACCTTCCGCGTTTTCGCGCCAGCGCTGGCGTCCCCGTGGCGGGCAACGTGAACGGAAACAATGTCGGCGAACTGGCGAATTTCCTCGAGTCCATCCAAAACGAGGCGACATCTGTGGCGGGGCTGGGGCGTTTCAGTCACATCCGACACACGGTGAACCTGGTTTCCAACTACACCTTTACCGAAGGTGCGCTGCGCGGCTTTTCTTTCGGCGGCGGAGTAAGGTGGCGCGGTCCGCAAGTCGCGGGTGTCAGTGCCGCCAACACGCTGGTCTGGCGCGGCGCCCACACGATCGTTGACGCAAACCTCGGCTACCGCCGGAAGATCTTCGGACTGCGCGAGCCGGTGAAATTCCAGCTCAACATCGGCAACCTCTTCGACAACGACCCGCTGATCCCGACGCTCTCCGACGGGATCGTCGATTATCGCTGGCAATTTGTGGCGCCTCGCAGCGTCTCGCTGACGACCACCGTGAAGTTCTAATTATCCTCCGAGATTTATGTCCTTTACCCGCCGCCATTTTCTCCAGCGCAGCGCCACGCTCGCGCTGGCTTCGCAAATTCCGGTCCGCCTGCGCGCCGCGAGCTCCGCCGCCGCGGTGAGCGATGCGATCGACGTCGCGCACGGTCGATTTTTCGCCTCGGCCCCGAAGCCCATGCTGCACGGCTCCGGCTCGGGCTTCACCGCCCGCGACCGGCTCGCCGACTGGCACCGGGCCACCGGAAAACCGTTCGGCGTCTTCGGCGTGAGTGCCGATCCGATCTCGGGCTTTGGCACCGGCCGCGATCCCGTCGATCCGATCTCGGGTCTCCGCGGGGGCCGTTTGCCCGAGGGCGGGTCGCTTGCCGCGCTGCGCGCTGCGGCGAAAAAACTGCCCGCTACGCACCTCGACCCCGAGACTCGCTGGATCATCGAGCGCTCGTCGTTCATGTTTACCCGGGAAACGTTGACCCGCGACTACCTGCAAGCCCAGGGCGTGCGCGCGCCGATCCTGGAGTTTGGGCCGGACAGCCAGCTTGGCATGAGCGACCGCGACGATGCGCGCGGCACCGCTTATCTAAAGGCGCAGGGGCTCGCCGCGGGCCGGTTTATCTGCGTCGTCCCGCGGCTGCGCTACACGCCGTATTCCGCGATGGGCAAAGGTGCGCGCGATGCGATGGATGACACCAAGGATGCGATCAACCTGCGCTGGAAGGAGCGCGACAACGCGAAGCTGCGCGACCTGATCGTCCGCTACGTGCGCGCCACCGGCAACAAGGTGCTGGCCTGTCCCGAGGTGACCTATCAGATCGCACTCGCGAAGGAGATGCTGGTCGATCCGCTCCCGCCCGACGTGAAGGCGCACGTCGTGTGGCGCGACACGTTCTGGCTGCCCGACGAGGCGGCGGCGATTTACGCGCAGGCGGAAGCGATCGTGTGCATGGACTGTCACTCGCCGCTCATCGCGTATCATCAGGGAACGCCCGCGTTCTATGTGCGCAACGCGACCGACACCTGGAAGGGCCAGATGTATGCCGACATCGGAGTTCCGGACTGGTTGTTCGAAGCGGACGAGACGAGCGGCGAACAGCTATGGTCGCGGCTCGCACCGATCCACGCCGATCCTGTCCGGGCGCGCGCCCGGGTGAAGACCGTCATGGCGGGCGTGGAAAAAATCCAGCGCCGCATGGTGGAGGCACTGCAACGCGCGGTGCCCCGCGTTTAATTCTTCAAAGCATCTCGCGCTTCACATTGCTCCGCATTTCTCGAGTCGATCACCTGCCATGCCACTCTCCTTTTCACTCCTGCGAATTTTTCGCGCCATCGCTCTGGTCTTTCCCTGCGCTCCCTTGCTCGCCGCGGCATCTGCCGACGCGTATGACGTGATTATCTACGGCGGCACCCCGGCGGCGGTGACCGCTGCGGTTCAGGCGAAGAAGATGGGCAAAACCGCCATCATCGTCTGTCCGGATCGGCACCTCGGGGGCATCGCGGCTTCCGGCCTCGGCATGACCGACTCTGGCAACCGCACGGTCATCGGCGGGCTCTCCCGCGAGTTCTACCGCCGAATCTATTCCCATTACGAGCAGGCCGGCGCGTGGCGTCAGCAAAAGCGCGCCGAGTTTGGCAATCGCGGCCAAGGCGGGCCCGCGATGGATGCCGCCGACCGCACGATGTGGGTGTTCGAACCCCACGTTGCCGCGAAGGTCTTCGATGATTTTGTGCGCGAACATCAGATTCCCGTCCATCGTGACGCCTGGCTCGACCGCAGCCGCGGCGTGAAAAAGACCGGGGCCCGCATCCGGGAAATAACTACGCTGGACGGCCGCACCTACGTGGGGAAAATGTTTATCGACGCGACCTACGAGGGCGACCTCATGGCCGCGGCCGGAGTGAGTTATCACGTCGGCCGCGAGGCCAACCGGGTTTACGGCGAGGAGCACAACGGCGTGCAAACCGGAGTGCTGCACCACAACCACCACTTCGGCGTCCTGAAAACAAAGATCAGCCCCTATGTCGTGCCGGGCGATCCGCGCAGCGGCGTGCTCCCGCGCATCAGCACCGAGCCGCCCGGAGAATTCGGGGCCGGTGACCACCGGGTGCAGGCCTACTGTTTTCGCATGTGCCTCACCGATGCGCCGGAGAACCGCCTGCCGCTCGCCCAGCCCGAGGGCTACGATCCCACCCAATACGAACTCTTGCTCCGCATCTATGCCGCAGGATGGCGAGGCACCACGGCTCGGTTTGGTCCGGTCCCCAATCGCAAAACCGACAGCAATAATTTCGGGCCGTTCAGCACCGACAATATCGGCTACAATTACGATTATCCGGATGCCTCCTACGAGCGTCGCCGCGAGATCGTGCGCGAACACGAAAAGTATCAGAAGGGCTGGCTCTATTTCGTCACCCACGATCCGCGGGTCCCCGCCGATGTGCGGCAGGAGATGCAACGGTGGGGCCTGCCCAAGGACGAATACCAGGATAACAGCCACTGGCCGCACCAGCTCTATATCCGCGAGGCTCGCCGCATGATCGGACGGTATGTGATGACGGAAAACGATCTGCTCCGGCGTCGGCTTGCGCCCGAACCGGTCGGCATGGGCTCCTATCATATCGATTCGCACAACGTGCAGCGCTCCATCACGCCCGAGGGCCACGTGCAGAACGAAGGCGACATCGGCGTCGCGACCGCTGGACCTTACCCCATCGCCTACGGCTCCCTCCTGCCGAAGAAAAAGGAATGCGAGAACCTCTCCGTGCCGGTGTGTCTCTCGAGTTCCCACATCGCCTACGGCTCGATCCGCATGGAGCCGGTGTTCATGATCCTGGGCCAGTCCGCCGCCACCGCCGCCGTGCTCGCCATCGATGCCGGCGTCGCGGTCCAGGATGTGCGTTACGCCGATCTGCGGCAGCGGCTCTTGCACGACGGACAGGTGCTGGAGTTTGCGGCCGAACCGCCTGCGGCGGCGAAGCAGAGTCGCAAGAAATTCGCTCCTTGATCACGTGACCTCCACTCTCCCCAACGCGGTCGCCACGGATGCGGGAGGGCCGCGCTCACGTCGAGCACCGGCCGCCCCGTCGCGCGGAGCTGGCGCGCGATCGCCGCGCTCTCCACCTGTGGGTGACGAAAACGTGATCGTCTCAAATAAGAGGTCACCGATGGGACCACTTTCGCCGCCGGTGTCGCGGGATCCTCCGTCCCGCGCCAAAACGATGTCCCATTTGGCGCTTGCGCACACAACTTAGCGGCGGGCGGAGGCGGTCTCTTTGGACGATTCAGGGTTGCACGATAACGCGACCGCGAAACCTGACCACGACGAGGCGCGCGAACACCCTTCGGCTCAATCAAACTCCCCTCCCCGACCGTCGTGATTCCGGCGCATCCACGACCGCGGTTGATCACGCCGCGTGCCGCGTGTAGCGATGGTGCAATCAATCGCGGCGATCTGCTTGGCGTGATTACGCAGAAATGTCTTCCACCTCTGGGATGGCGGGCGCCCTGGCTTCGGGCGGTATTTGCGCACGGTGGACACGGAGACCGGCAAACCCAGTTTGGCCAGTTCGTCCCGAATGCGGGGACTGCCCCACGTCGGATTGGCCCGCCACATCTGGCGGATCAACTCGATGAGCTTGCGATCCACCGATGGCCGGCGGGCGGGCGCGACTTCCAACGCCAGAACATTCGAAACCCGGCGCGGTGCCAGCTGACCACCGTGTGCGGGCGGATTATCACCAACGCCTTTTCCCAACGCGACCACACGGCGCGCAGGAAAACCCAGAGCAAACGGTCTGGCCGGCGGAATCTCGGTCGACCAGCATTTCGTTTCAGCACCATGAGTTGATGCCGCAAGACCAGGTTCTCGAGCACGAGTTGGTGGCGCGTTCGAAACGCGGCTCCGACGCTCCGTAGCACCGCAAAGAAGACATCAAACATGGTGCGGCAAGCCTGCCAGAACCAAACTCCGCATCAACGATTTCGAATCGCGATGAGGTTTTCGTCACCCACAGCGATGCCATTTGGGCCAGAAAATGCCTCCGCTCATCCAACCCACAAAGAGCGAGGGATGCGCAAGCAAGCCACGCGCTTTGTGCCACTCGAGGAGTTTCCCGAGCCGCGCGAACATCCGCCGGTCATAGCGCCGAGGCACCGGCTCAAAATCCTGCCAGCGCCGAAAGAACCGTACACAATTAAGGCCGAGCTTTGTGACGAGATTGAGATCGCGTTGGATCTCCCGCTCGGGCCAGGCCGGCCACATCTCGACGCCGCACGAACCGGGCCAGTAGTTCACTCCAACCGGAACTACCCGCTGGCCGTGGCGGGTGAAGTAACCCTGTTCATCCAAGGCGAACACAGGAGAAATGGGTTTTCTGAAGCGCATCGAAAGTCAGGGGGTGAGTCCGAGCAGGGTGGATGGGTTCGACGCGCACATCGTCGTCAGATCGGTTTCGCTAACGCCGGCGGTTCGCAGGAAATTTAGCGTGTGCGCCCAGCATTCATCCCATGCCGGATTCTCGATCTGACCGACATCAGTGGCCAAGATCGTGGAGGCGGCCCCCAAGGCCTCGATAGCGCGCAAATTGACTTCGAGGTTGGAAAGATAACGTCCACCCCCGATCGGTTGGGAGTAGCACCGCTCAAAGAACACCGGGAAATTCCGGAGCAATGCACGCTGCGCCTCGGTTCCCATGCCGACCACCGCGTGCTCCGGATGGGTGATGACAATCTTGCGCACGCCGCGGGCCGCTGCCGCCGCCACCACGATCGGGATCTCAACCGCCCCAAGGTGGCCGGTGGCGAGAATGGCGTCGGCGGTGGCGATGCAACCGAAGATCGGATCCATCGCCTCCACCACCCGACCGTCGCGCACGGTGACGACGCCGTCGTTGTGCCCTTCTTTGCGCCGGTGATTTTCCGCGTGAAGCGTTGGCAGCCAAATCACCCGGGCACCCTGCTGCAGCGCATTTTCGACGGCCGTGGGATTCAATCCGCCTTGCGGGTGATTGAGCACGAGGCCGCCAAAAACCTCCAGTCCTGGAGTCGCCTGCGCGGCCTGGCGCGCACGTTCCATCGTTGGAACATGGTGCGATTTGAGCACGACTGCGCGCGCCCCTGCGTCGTGCGCGCGCTGCGCGAGCTCCGCGTCGGTATGACGTCGCGGCCTCACATCGGGCGCGGTATGCACGTGCATTTCAACCAGACCGGGGAATTTCATCGGGAGGAAGGACTGAGCGACTTGAGGTGGGAAGCGGCGACCGCGAGAAAATCGGGGCCGCCAAAACTCCCGGACTTCAGGACGATCAGGAGATCGCGCCCGAGGGCCAAGCCGGACGGCACCCCGGGTGCAATTTCTGCCAGCACGAGATTTCCACGAATGCCGAGCCGACGGCAGATGGTGCCGCTGGTGTCGCCGCCGGCAACGACGAGGCGTTTCAGCCCCGTGGCGACGACAAGATTGCGGGCAACTTCAGCCAAGGCGGCGGAAACCGCCTTGCTGGCAGCAAGCGGCTCAAGTCTTGCGCACGCCCCAACCGCCTTGGTCGCCGACACCATCGCGTCAGACTGATCCGCCATGACAAGCGTGTCGCAGCCGGCGGCGAGGTGCACGAGCGCTGCCTGGGTTGTCCGGTCGATTTCGGCCTGTCTCGTGGCGCCAGCGAACACCTGCCGGGAATCGAAGATCACCGCCGGCACGCCCGCCGCGATCAACGATGCCGTCTGGGCTCTGGTCTGAGGCGTGAGACTGCCTGAGACGATGAGCACGCCATTCGGATCGGCAAAGTCGCGTCCGGCCAGGAGATCGCGCGGTGGGCGCCGCGGCCAAAACCTCGGCAGTTCCTCCGCGAGCGCGGAACTGCCGGCGAGGATCGGAGCATGGCAGACCACCTCGGCCAGAATCGTGAGGTCGGATTGTTCGGTGGCATCAACAATGCAGTAGCTACAATCCCCTTCCCGTTCCGCGATGACAGCCCGCAACACGGCGGGACCGGCGCGAACTTCCTCGAGTGATACAAGACCCACGCGGCGCCGGGTCTGCGCTTGCAGGATCCTGCCGAGATCAGAATCCCGCATGGGATGCACTGGATCCTTCGCAAAGGGAGACTCCTCCAGCCGCTGACCGTTGACAGTGTGAATGCCGTGCAGCGTCTGGCGGCCGTTCTTGGGGAAGGCCAGGCTCACGATGGCAAATTTGGCCCCGGCGGCATCCAGCATGGCGTCGAATTCAGCCCCGATGTTGCCGCGGAAAACCGAGCAGGTCTTCTTGTGCAGCGTTCTGCAGCCCAGGGTGATTAGCCTTTGGGTCGCCGCAAAGACTTTGTCATACGCCTGCGAGCGCGGATCGAGGCGGCTGTCGGTGTCGATTACCACCACCTCAGCCCGCGGATCGATGAGGGCGTCGCCGCCCTGCCAGGTCGCGATCTGTGTCACCCAGCCGTGCTTGGCGAACATCACGCCGATGTCGTTGGCCCCGGTCGTATCGTCTGCCACCACGCCAATCATGACTTTTCCACGCGCCCGCAAATTGCCGCGGTTAACTCGTCCGTCGATGCCGTGCCTCCGAGGTCGGGAGTGAGCGTTTTGGCTTCGACGACCACGGCGCGTACGGCTGCTTCGATGCGCCCGGCCTCCGTGATTGCCCCCGCGTGGCGCAGCAGCAGAGCTCCGGAGAGGATCAGGGCGATCGGGTTGGCACTGCCGCTCCCAGCAATGTCAGGCGCGGCGCCGTGCGAGGCTTCAAACATCGCCGCGGACTCGCCAATGTTGGCTCCGGGCGCAAGTCCAAGGCTCCCGATGAGTCCCGCGCCAAGATCGGAGAGAATGTCCCCGTATTGATTCGAAGTGACGATTACATCGAACCGCTGGGGATTCTTGACCAGCGCGTAGGCCGTCGCGTCGATCATGCAGTCATCAAACGCAATCTCGGGAAACTCCGCGGCGACTTCCCGGCAGCAGTTGAGGAACATGCCGTCGGTCAGCCCGAGCACGTTGGCCTTGTGCGCGCACGTCACGCGCCGCCGCCCGTTCTTCCGTGCAAATTCAAAACTGTAGCGCGCCACGCGCAGCGCCGCCGGACGCGTCGTCAGTTTGATCGCTTCGGCGCGCTCCGCGGTGACCGTGCGTTCAAGTCCGGCGTAAACATCCTCCGTCACCTCCCGCATGATCACGATGTCGAGGTCCGCCCACCGGCCGGAAATCGCTCCCATGCCGCGCAGCGGCCGGGGATTCACGAATAGCCGCAGTTCGCGGCGCAGCGCGTTGTTGAGCGATGGGTAGATGTGCTCGCTGCCGTCCGCATGGGTGCAAACGACGCGGCCCTTGAGTTTCTCGACGATGAGCGGGCCCTTGAGGGCGAGCCCGATTTCCTTAAGCTGATCCACGCTAACCGCCGGGAGTGAGTGGCCGTGCCGCGCCACCGCCTCTTCGCCGACGGCCACGGGGATCCACTCGAAGGCCAGCCCGGTGGCGGCCAGCACGCGTTGGGTGGCGTTGGTTATTTCGGGGCCGATGCCATTGCCGGCGACCACGGCGACACGAAGGGGTTGGCTCATGGTGCGGAAAACAGCGGCCGCAGATACGCGGCTGCCCGCCCCGCAGCGGCAAGCCAGTCGGGCTCCTGCTTGATCTCCACGGTGATCGCGCGGTCGTAGCCAACGGCACGCAGCGCGCCGATGGCCGCGGGAAAATCAATCGCGCCCTCCCCCGGCGCCCGGCGTCCAGTATCGGCGAAGTGGACGTGCAGTAACGCTCCCCGGGCGGCGGCGGAGCGAAAGCCCGCCCCGATATCCTCGCGCTCCACCTCCAAGTGAAATGTGTCGAGCATCAGACGTAGATTCGGCAAGGCAAGGCCGGCGAGAAAATCGAGCGAGGCCACCGTGGAGTTGAGGTTGTTGATGGTCGGCTGCCCCTGCGGCTCCAGCGTGACCCCGATGCCGTGGGCGGCGGCCTCGGCGCACACCTCGGTGAGCGCCGCGCGCATCCAATCCCACGACCGGGCCGGTTGGTCCGCGGAGATTGTCCCGCGCAACTTGCCGATGTTGAGCTGCGCGCCGCAGCGCGCGGCGAACCGCGCGACGGACTTCGCGCGCTCAACCGCTCTGTGGCGGGCGCTCTCGTCTGGCGCGGTGAAACTCATCTGCTCGTCGAATACCAACGGCCCGGTCCCGACAGCGACGACGGCGAGGCCGCTGCGCTCGACCGCGGTCGACCACACCTCTGCGTCGAACTTGGCGGGGTCGGCGACGAAAGGCTCGAGGCCGTCGTAGCCCGCGTCGCGCAGCGCGGGCAGGACTTCGGCGAGCGGACCCTTCGCGCCGAGGATGGCGGCGCGAACTTCGGGCGTGGCGACGGGATAGGCGAGTTTCATGAGCGGGGCGCGGCGAGCCGCGCAAACATGGAGCGGATGCTCACTTCGGGGCTCGTGAGGACGGGCTTGGCATAAGGCGGCGCACCGTCAAGCGCGCGGGCCATGGAGATCTGCGCGAGAACCACCGCGTCGCACTCCGGCAGCAGCCCGGCAATCTGCTCGCGCACGAGTGCGTCGTGGCGCGCGCCGTCGTCGTTTTTCAGCGCGGCAAAGGCCCCGGGCACGAAACGCACCTGCACCTCGAGCTTCCGCCCGGTTTCCGCCGCGTAAGCCTGGAGCTGGCCGGCGGTGGTCGGCCCCGACGCCTCGACCGTGGCGACGACCCCGATGCGCGGGCCGTGCTCCAGCGCGCCGCGCAACATGGCCTCGTCGACACTCACCACCGGCACCGAAAAACGCGCCTGCACTCCCGGCACCGCGGGCGAATAGACCGAGCACGTGACCAGCACGCCCCCGGCCCCCGAAGCCACGGCACGCGCGACGAGCCGCTCAAACTCGCCGACCGCGGCGGGGGTGAGACCGCCGGGATCCGCGAGCGTCAGCAACCCCTCATCGAGAAAGTGCAGGATCTTCGCGTGGGGCGCATGCGCTTTGAACGCCGCGACCATGGGCGGCACCGCCGCCAGGGTTGCATGCACCAGGCCGATGGTCACAGGAGTCGGGATCGCGGCAGAGGTGGTGCTCACAGTTTCAGGCCGGCGGTAGAGGAATTCACGCCTTGGAAAGCTGGCGGAACATCGTTTGGGTTGAAATTGAAATTGATCCCGCCCCGCCGGGGATCTCGCGCCCCGGCCGGGCGTCACGGCCGGAGGCCTACGCGATCAAGCGGCGGGGCGGTTTGCGGCTATTGCCGCGGCTCAATCACAAAGGAGTCCAGAAGCGAACGGTCTCCCTCCTTGTCCGGTAGGCGATACACTGCAATCCTCAGCGCACCCGTGGACGCGACGTGCAGGAGGGCGTAGTGATGGAAACCGGTTTCACGCACGGCCATGAAGGGCTGCTGGGGCACCGTGTACCGGGAAAACTCGCTGCCGATTTCCGACTTCTTTCCGCCCGGACTGACCTTGACGTAAAGAACCCCCTCGCCCTGGCGGTACCGATCGGGCGAGGTGGACCGGATCCGGAGGTTATCGCCGACGCCCGAAAGCGGATACGTTCGCTCGTAGTTCTGATCGTGCGTGCTCAAGTCGACGTCAACGCCATGCCGCTCGAGGATGGGCACGATTTTTTCCCGCAAGGCGGGCGGCACGCCATGACTGCGTCCATGGGCATACAGGGGAACATGATGATAGACTACGATCCAGCGTGCTCCGCGCTGCCGGGCCGCCGCCAGATCCTGATCGAGCCACTGCAGGCGGTCCTCGGGGATCGTTTCCTTGGGCAAATAAAGCGCCGCGAAATGGACCCCCGCGACGTCGAAGGAATAACTCCGCCCCTCGTCATGACCGGGAGGATGGGCGAAACGGGCGGCCCAGTCCGAAAACTTCTCCAAAAGGTGGTCCTCGTGGTTGCCGTATTGGGCCATCAACGGAATCCGGGCCAGCACGTCCTGCCATTGATTGAACCACTCGTCCACCGTGTCGCCGACCTTGGAAAAGCGGAAATCACGGTTCGCATAAGCGTAGTCGCCGCCGCCGAGGATGAAGAGAGGCCGGTCGCGCTGCACCGCCTCCATAACCCGGCGGGTGCCGGTGGCATTGCCGTCGATCCGGCCCGTCAGGCCGATGTCCGCCACGAACGCCGCGGTGAAGGCGGCGCCCCGGTCGGGCGCGGTGCGGGTTGAGTACGTATGGCCCAAGGCGGGCATGGTGCCACGGTCGCTTGAGACCCGATATTCGTAGCCCGTGTCCGGGGTCAATCCGGCCAGCGTGACCCGATGGAGCCAGCCATCGCCGGGAGACTTGAGAGTTTCGCCGGAGATCCGGGTCCAGTTCGTGGTGCCGCTCTTCCGAAATTCGAGCGTGGCGGGATTGTCCTTCGACGCGGTATGCCACGTCGCGGTCAGCGTGGTGGCCGGATTTCCTTGCCACGAAAGATGAACCTGATCCGGCAGGCCGGTGCCGGTCCGGGTCAGCCGCAGCAGCCAGTCTCCTCGGTCGGGTGCTTTCAGTCCCAAGCCGGTTTCCGTCGTGCCGCCCGCGCGTTGCTCGGCGGTATCACGTGCGTTGATCCAAGTTGCGATATAGGGGCCGTTTTCCGCCTTCACGTCCACCGTGCCGCCGTCCTCGAGGTAGACAAGATACTGACGACCCGGCCACGCGAGGCAGTAACCGTTGGAAACGAGATCCTGGCGCGGTTGCATGTCGAAATACGGAATACCGCTAAAGAAATCCCACACCGCCTTCACGATGTCGTGCCGCCGCTGCTGGCGATCGCCAAGTTCCATCGTGCCGGAGAATCCGGTCGAGGAGTCCCCCGTGAAATCGCCATAGACCAGGGCCGCCGCCGACATCTGGATCACGAAGGCGTTTTTCCGCAGGTCGTCGTCCGTATAGGCCGGGTGAAATTTGTTGCCGGGCCAGAGCGTTTCCTGCGCGAGCAGGGGCTTGGCGGGATGGTGGTTCCGCAACAGCCCGGCGCTGAGGTCGGCGCGTTTGAGTGTCTTCGGGCCCTGCAGCGTGCCGAAGGTCGTCCAGTCGGAGTCGCGGTACGGATCGTTGCCCGTGGCGTTGTGCACCGACAGCGGATGCCCGAGAACATCGAGGTCGCGGATGAGGCGGCCAAGCCGTTCGACGTCCGCGGCGGCCATCCAGGAGTTGCGGAGGTTCGGCTCCGGGCCGGCGACGTTCAGGACGATGTTCCAGTAGCTGCCGAGGCGTGCGAGCGTGTAGCGGACGAAGCGCTCCTGTTCCGCCGGTTCGGTCGGGTAGTTGGACTTCTGGCCGAAGAACCCGGCAAACGGATAGACGTAAATCGATCGCTTCGCCAGATTGTCCAGGAGCACCTCCATCTTCTGATACTCGCCCGCGCTCAGCGGCCACAGCCGCGGGGTCTCCCAACCGTGGCCCCGCCCCGCGGTATCCCGATTGAGGTAGTGACTCGCGACCGACAGTAAATTGTAGCCCTGCCGCGCCGTCCAATCGAGGAAGGCGTCGCGCTTTTCGTCCGGCCAGTTGGCCGCAAAGAACCGGTCGCCCACATGCAACCCGCGGATCAAGACCGGGCGCACGTCGCCGCTGAACCAGATGGGGTTGCCGCGGCTGACCGTCAGCATCCCCGGCAGCTTCGAGCCCGCGACGCGGAACTCGCCCGCAACTCCGGGCGTGCCGTCGGAAAACGTCGCCTTGTAGCGCCACAGGCCGGTGAAATTCGGCATGAAGCGAATCCGCCAGGTCTGCCCGCCGTCGTAAAACCCCCAGAACGCGGTCTCCTTGCCGCCCGGAGCGGTGTAAACGACATTCAGCTCCACATCCGTGTAGGGGTCCGGGTAGGTGCGGGGATTCGTTACCGCCATTTCGAAGCGATCCCACTGGCCCACGGTCATCTGCGGGCCCGGCCCGGTGCGCTCAGCGGCCCGGGCGGACCCGAGGTTGGCGGCGACCAGCGCAAGGCCGGCGAATACACGAAGCAAGGACCGTCGGCGTAGGTACCGGGAAAGATAAGAGCGCATGAGGCAGGGGAGGAGGAATCTTGAGTGGTCGAGGTCCGGTCTCATGTCGGTCAGAAACTGACCGTGACGGTGAAATCGGCGGAGAAGGGATCCAGGTAGCGGTATTGATTGATGGTCGTGCCGTCGGGATTGAGTCCGATCACATTGGTGCGCCGGTACTTTTTGTTCGGCGATTCCAGATCGACCACGTTCTTGACGCCGAGTCGAAATGACACCGGGTGGTTCCACATCTGCCGGTGGTGCAGAGCGTACCCTCCGACGGGGTGCCGGGCGCCGCCCCGGTAGGTGACGCCACCGAGGAGACTGAGATTATATTCATCCCGCCATGCACCATGCACGGCGACCCGTGTGCCCTTGAGCAACGTAGCCCGCGAAAATTCGTAGTCCAGCAGCCAGTTGGCGGACCACCGCGCACTACGGTTGCCGGTGATGGCCGTGATGCCATCGTTCGCGAGCAGGAGATTGCGCGCGAGTGTCAGATCGGAGGCGTTTTCCGCCATCGCGGGATTTCCGCCGGCGGCAAGGGCCGCGTTGGTCCGGGCCTCGGCGGCCTCGAGCTTTTCGCGGAAGGCGCTGAAATCCCGGAGGGCCGTCACGTTATTGCGGGACGCCGTCAGGCGTGCCTGCACACCGCTCATCCGTTTGAACTGCAAGGTGGCTTCAACGCCCTTGGAATTCTCGCTCGCGCGGGTCGTGCTCCACTCGTTGTTCAGCCCCTGGGGCAGACTGAAGTAGGCTAGGTCTCCCGGTCGCAGATCGTTCGAATTGAACAGATTCTCCAGATTCGCCTGGGTCGGTCCGCCGCTCCAGACAAACACGGAATTATCCCGGGCGATCCGGTAGGCTGCGAGCGTCACAAAAAGGCGGTCACCAAGGACGCTTCCCTTGATTCCAATCTCCTCGGTATCGCCGAGCACGGGACCCGGATTTTCCCCGGTGAAGAGCTGCGCGCTCTGCCACCGGTATGAAGTCGAATAACTGGAGTAAATCCGCATCCCCCGGCCGAGGTTATACGACAATCCGGCGCTGTAGGACGTGTTGCTCAAGTCACTCAGTGGGTCGAACGAATAGGCAGCCGGTGCCTTGTCCGGAAACCCGAGGAAGACGCTTTGACCGATGGCATCCCGCGGGAGATTCGTGATGAGCTTTCGGTCAAAAATGTCGTAACGCACGCCCAGAATCGAATTCAGGCGGCCGCCGAAGTAGCTTCCCGCGGATGACGCCGAGTAGGCCTTCGAATAGCCGACGTCGTAGAAAGGGTTCGCCGCACTGGTGTCCTGAAACCACTCCGTGCGAAAGCCTGGTTTTTGCGGCAGATTTTGCGGCAGCAGCTTTTCCCAAAACGCATCGGTCCCGAAGGCCGGGTCATCGAGGTAGGCGCGCACGATCACCTGGTTGTTGCGGATGTTAACTCCGGCCACGCCGTTGTCGATTGGGCCAAAGTTCGCGAGGAGGTACCGCCAGCGGAAGGAGCGGTCCTCCTGCGTGGACGCGGTAAGCACGAGGTATTGCGAACCCCATCGGCCGAAATCGAAGGGGTAGGATGCCGTGCCCCGGAGAATGCGGACCCGGCTGGTGTAGTCTTTGATGCTGTAACTGCCGTCGACGTACGGACGGCCGTGCCCGTCTATCGTCACGTTGGCACCCCCGGCGTCATTCCTGACCTGCCGGGTCTGCTGTTGATTGTAGGCCACCTTGAGCCCCAGCTTGCCGATATTTTGCAGGATCCAAACCGAGGCGTTGCCATACGGGCGGTCCAGCCGGTCCGCCGGGAAAAGCGAGGTCGTGCGCGAGCGACCGGTAAAGGCCGTCGTCCGGCCTGTGGCGATCTGGGTGGTGCTGGTCGGGCTCGTCGTCGTAAAGAGTGGCACCTGCAACATTTGCCCTTCGAGGCTCGTGAGCAGCAGGCCGTTGGCGGCGGCGGTATCGCGGGCGGCGGGATTGGGAAACAACGCGGTCAACTGGGTGGTCCGGTTGACGATGCTCCCATCGCTGGTGAAATACCAGCGGTTTGCCGTGTTGAAACCAAGTCCCGGGGCGCTGTTCTGCCGTACGAGGATCCGGTTGTCGCCGCGGGTCCGCGCAAACTTGCCCTGTTCTCCCTCGATCCGGATCTGAGTGTTCTTGAACGGTTGATACGTAAGGGCGACGTGGCCGGCGTGCAGCTTGGATGCAACGTCGTCGAGAAACGAGCCCTCGGAGCGGGCCACATAATTCAGCCGGATCGCCAGCTGGCGGCTGAGCTTCCGGTTCACATCCAGCGTCATCCGGTACGAATCGAAGCTGCCGTACAGGGCCGCGACCTGCCCAAACGATCGAAACTGGGCCCGCTTCGTGTAAGTGGCGGCCTGGCCCCCGGGGGACGCGTCGCCGAACATCACCGAGTTGGAGCCCTTGTTGAAATCGATGCGCTCGATGTTGTAGGTGTCAGTCGGCGAATACCAGACGAAGAAGTTGCGCGCCGACTGCGCCGTGCTCCCCCCGGAGGTGGCGCTGCTGCTCTCCAAGCCCCGATAGGCGACGCGACCTTCGTCGCGGGAACGGCCTTCGACGAGATCGACGGTCGTCATGTTCGACACGAACTGGGCGGCGTCCTCCAGGCTGTAGGCGCCGAGATCCTGCATGAAGTCCGAGGTGATCGCGTCGATGCTGAGCGGAAGGTCCGCGATTTCCCGGTTGGTGCGATTGCCAATGAGCGATGACCCTCCGACCCAGCCCTTTTCGGCCTTGGTGACGAACGGGCTGAGCTCCACCACCTCGTCGCCCGCCGGCAGGGCCGGGCCGGCGGCGGTCTGGGCCGCGAGCGGCGTGACCAAAACGAGCAGTCCGAACAGGCGGGCAGGTGGGCGTGGGGGGAATGTCAAATAGCGCATGGCGTTGAGGTGGGTTCGGGTTTGGTAGGCGAATTCATAGCCTGTAGCACTGGATACAGTAGCCATTGCTCCGATTGTCAACCACATCTTGGCAACCGCATTTCCGGGCACCCGGCGGCCAGACGTGGTTCGGGGCAGCGCCGGGCCCCCTGCCCGTCCGGGTCCAGCCGGACGCCCGCGTTTTCCCGGAGCGCGGGTCTCGGGAACCGATGATCCGATGGCCCGCGCGAGGAGAGTCTGCCGACGGATTAGCCCACCCGCTCTACTGTCCGACGCAAGGCGGACCGGTAGCAGGCATCGACCGCCCGCTCGACGATGAGGTAGTCGCGACCCTCCGTCTCAAAGGGCGTCCCGCCGCGCAGCGACTCGATGAAGTGCGCCTGGGCCGCGATCGCGCTGCCTCCCCGGTAGCCCGGCGGAATCACGTAAGCGTGCCGCTCCTCTGCGCGGCCGCGGCGCGTCAGGTAAATGTCCCCGTCCTCGTCGAGTCGCAGGTTCCCGGTTTCTCCTTCGATCAGGACATGACCATTGACCGGCGGCCGGACCTTTTCCGTGCAAGCCGTGCGGTCCGCGTCAAACAACGCCGTGACATCCCCGGCAAACGTGAGTGTGACCAGCGCCGCGTCTTCACCTCGGATCCGCGGATTGCGGCGGCGAAGCACGCAGTGCACCGAGGCGATTTCGCCGAGGAGAAAACGCATGGTGTCGAGGTAGTGGCCGCCGGTCTCGAGGATCACAAATCGCTCCATCTCCCTGAAGAAAGGCTGAAGGGGATAAGGCGTGTCGCCCCAGCCGTCGCCCGGGCGCAAGACAAAGCGGGCGTGCCGCGGGGCGCCGATCGCTCCCGTTGCCAGTTGCCGCTTGAGTTCGCGATACCAGCCCTGCCAACGCCAGTTGTCGTTGGCCATGAGCCGCACGCCGCGGGCCTCGCACGCGACGACCAGTTGCTCGGATTCGCCGAGCTTCGGTGCCAGAGGTTTTTGGCACAAGATTGGCACGCCCCGCTCGGCCGCGATGCGCACCAACGGCAGATGAGTTTCCACGGCGGTGCAGACGTCGACAAAATCCGGCCTCACCGTATCGAAAAGCTGGGTGTAGTTGTCAGATGCCGCTTCAATCCCAAATTCGGCCTGCAGCGGTCGGGCCCGTTCCAAGGTGCGATTGTAGAGCGCGACGATGCGCGCACCAGGCACTCCTCGCCACGCGTCGAGCTGGATTCGGGCGAAGTGTCCCGCGCCGCAAAAAAGGCCGCGGAATGGAGTGGAAGAGGCCATCAGAGTCGGTGGAAAGGAAAACGGCGGTCAACTTCCCGTCGGCACCGACGCTGGCCGCTCTAACAATTTCTCCACCGTGGCCGTGATCTTCGTCTCCGCCCGGTCGATGCCCTCCTCCAGAAGTTGCCGCGCCTTCTTGAAATCTTCGGCTCGAATCGCAGCCAAAATACTGCGGTGACTCTTGACGGAGTTCTTGTTCCAATCCTCCCAATCGCGCTCGAGCGAGCGGAGCACCCGGATGCGGCTCCATATCTTGCCGAGATAGGCCTTGATCTCTTCGTTTTCGCAGCGCGAGCAGAGCTTGATGTGGAAACCCTCGTCCAGTTCGAGGATCTGGGTGAATTCTC